>NZ_JACMTR010000002.1:3540709-3861511 GCF_014267175.1 Pseudonocardia sp. C8 | reverse complement strand
GACCCGGCGACCCTGGAGAGGGTGCGCGCCGACCGGGCGGCCGGCGAGGCCGCCGGGGTGCAGGGCACCCCGACGATCTTCGTGAACGGCGAGCAGGTGGAGGTGAGCTCGGTGAAGGACATCACCGACGCCCTGGACGCGGCGGTGAACCGGTGACCGCCGCCCCGACCGAGGAGATCGCCCGCGTGACCGACGAGCCGGCGCCGGCCGGCGGCGTCCCCGGCCCGCTGCCCCGGTTCCTGCCGTGGCTGCTGACGCTCGGGGGCGCGGTCGGCCTGGTGGCCGCGTTCACGCTGACCATCGAGCGGCTCCAGCTGTTGCAGGACCCGAACTACACGCCGTCGTGCAGCATCAACCCGGTGCTGTCCTGCGGGTCGGTGATGACCACCGAGCAGGCCGCGTTCTTCGGGTTCCCGAACCCGCTGCTCGGGATCGGTGCGTTCGCCGTCGTCGTGACGACCGGGGTGGCGCTGCTGGCCGCGGCCCGCTTCCCGCTCTGGTGGTGGGCCGGGCTGACCGCGGGCGCGGCGCTGGGCACGGTGTTCGTGCACTACCTGATCGTCCAGAGCCTGTACCGGATCGGGGCCCTCTGCCCGTACTGCATGGTCGTGTGGGCGGTCACGATCCCGATCTTCTGGTACTCCGCGCTCGCGACGCTCGACCGCAGCGGAGCGGCCCGCGGGCTCTACGAGGGGCTGCGCCGCTACCACGCGGTGCCGGTGGTGCTGTGGTTCGTCGTGATCATCGGGTTGGCGCTGCAGCGGTTCTGGACCTACTGGTCGAGCCTGCTCTGACCTCCGGCCCCGGTCAGTCCGTCCGGTAGTCCTCGTCGTCCTGGGCGGCGTCGCGGTGCTGGTCCGCGACGTCGGCCGGGTCGGCCTCCGCCCCGGACTGCGGACGGGAGTCCTCCTCCGGCTCGGTGCCGACCTCGCGCTGCTGCTCGAGGGCGTCGGCCGGATCGGTCTCGGAGATCGGGGTGTCGGGGCGCATGCTGACTCCTTCCGTCGGGTCCGGCGCGAACCTACCCGCCCGGGCCGGTGCCCAACCGCTCCCGGTCAGGCCCGGCCGACCGGACGCAGGTCGGGGACGACCGGGGCGGATCCCGGCGGGCCGATCTCCGCCCACGTCGTCTTGCCGGCCGGGTGCCGGCGCACCCCCCACCTCCGGGACACCGAGGCGACGATCTGCAGGCCGCGGCCGCGGCGGGCCGCCGGGTCGTGCGGCTGCTCGCGCACCGGCACCGGCGAGCCGTCCCGCACGGTGACGCGAACCGCCCCGTCCTGCACCCGGGCGGTGAGCCGCATCGGGGTGCGGGCGTGGTCGACGCCGTTCTCGACCAGCTCGTGCAGCACCAGGACCGCGTCGTGGACGACCGGCTCGGGCACCAGCGGATCCAGGAACCGGCTCAGCTCACGGCGGGCGGCCCGGCACGCGGAGGGCACGGCCGGGACCCGGAGCGTCCACGCGTGACGGCTCATTCTCCGACCTCCCCTGTCGTGGCGGAAGCGGGTTACCCGCGGCGTTCGCGGTGCACACGTCTGTGCGGGGACGCCCGGAGCCGGTACCGTCACGGCCCCGACGCGTAGAGCCACCTGCGCGTGCCCGCACCCGCGTGCACGACGAGGAGGCCGCGTTGCGCATCGCCATCGTCCGTACCCCCGGCGCGCCCGCCGGCTGCGGTGCCGCACTCACCGCGAGCGCGCTGGCCGCCGCCGGCCACCGGGTCCGGATCGTCACCGACGCCCCCGGCGCCCCGGAGCTCGTGGCCCCGCCGGACGGGCCGGGCACGCTGCGGATCGACGACCCGGCCGGAGACATGGCCGCCGCGTGGGCCGACGAGCCGCCCGAGGTGGTGCACGCGATCGGCCCGGTCGCGGGTTGCGCGGCCGCGGCCACCGGGCTCCCGCTCGTCGTCGCCTGTCCGGTGGACGACACCGGGATGCCCGCCGGTGCACCAGCGCCCGGTGCCGCCCGGGTCCTGGCGTCCAGCGAGGACCAGCACGCCGTGCTGCTGCGCGCCGGGGTGCCGCGAGCCCGCCTGCGCCTCGTCCCGGCCGGCGTCGACACCGGCACCTTCACCCCGGACGGGCCCGCGCTCGCCCGGCGCACGCACCCGCGGCTCGTCACGGTCGGGTCGCTGGCGACCGGCGCGGGGGCCGACGCCGCGATCCGGGCACTCGCGCGGATCCCGGCGGCCGAGCTGCTGGTCGGCGGCGGGGCCGCCGGCGACGACCCGGACCGGGCACGGCTGTTCGCGATCGCCCGGGAGGCGGGTGTGGCCGGCCGGGTGCGGTTCCTCGGCCCGGTCGGCCACGCGGCACTGCCGAGGCTGCTGCGGTCGGCGGACGTCGTCGTCACCGCGCCGGAGCACGACATCCCCGCCGGGCCGGTGCTGCAGGCCATGGCGTGCGCCCGGCCGGTCGTCGCGACCGCCGTCGGCGGGCTGCGGGACGCCGTCGTCGACCGGGTGACGGGGGGCCACGTGCGCCCGGGGCACCCGGACGAGCTGGCGGCGGCCGTGCGGGAGATCCTCACCGACGAGGCCCTGCGGATCGGCTACGGCGTGGCCGGCCGGGACCGCGCGGTGTCCCGGTTCGACGTCGCCCGCATCGCCGAGGCACTGACCAGGATCTACGCGGAGGTGACCGGCACCGCGGACGGCGAGCCGGGGGACCGGGAGCCGGTCGGCGCCGCCGGCTGAGGTCCCGGCGGCGCGCGGAACCGGGTCGCCCACCGGGCCGGACGGTGTGACGATCGGGTGTCCGCCGCCCGTGAGGAGGAGCCACCCATGACCACGCTCGCCGAGGAGCCGACCGGTACCGCCGTCCCGTCCCCGGCCGCCGCGTCCGCCGGGAAGCACCTGTGGACGCACTTCGACCGGATGCACGGCCGGGACGGCGCGCGCCCCGTCCCCGTGATCACCAAGGGGGAGGGGATGCACCTGTGGGACGACCGGGGCAGGCGGATCCTCGACGGGCTGGCCGGGCTGTTCGTCGTCCAGGCCGGGCACGGCCGCCGCGAGCTCGCCGAGGCGGTGGCGAAGCAGGCGAGCGAGCTGGCGTACTTCCCGGTGTGGGGCTACACGACCCCGCCGGCCGCCGAGCTGGCCGAGCGGCTCGCACACCTCGCCCCGGGCGAGCTGAACCGGGTGTTCTTCACCTCCGGCGGCGGTGAGGCCGTCGAGAGCGCCTGGAAGGTCGCCAAGCAGTACTTCAAGCTGCGCGGCAAGCCGGCCAAGCACAAGGTCGTCAGCCGGATGACGGCGTACCACGGCACCCCGCACGGGGCCATGGCGATCACCGGGCTGCCGGCCATGAAGAAGGACTTCGAACCGCTGGCCCCCGGCGGGTTCCGGGTGCCGAACACCAACCTCTACCGCCACCCCGAGTTCGACGGCGACGCCGAGGCGCTCGGCCGCTGGGCCGCGGACCGGGTCGAGGAGGCGATCCTCTTCGAGGGCGCCGACACCGTCGCCGCGGTCGTCCTGGAGCCCGTGCAGAACTCCGGCGGCTGCCTGACCGCGCCGCCGTCGTACTTCGCCCGGGTCCGGGAGATCTGCGACCGCCACGACGTGCTGCTCGTCTCGGACGAGGTGATCAACGCGTTCGGCCGGCACGGCCACCCGTTCGCCTGCGCGAAGTTCAGCTTCACGCCGGACATCATCACCTGCGCCAAGGGCATGACCTCCGGCTACGGCCCGCTCGGCGCGATGATCGCCTCGGAGAAGGTGGTCGAGCCGTTCCTGGCGCCGGGCGTCACTTTCCCGCACGGCTACACCTGGGGCGGGCACCCGGTCTCGGCCGCGGTGGCGCTGGCGAACCTCGACCTGATGGAGCGCGAGGACCTCTACGGCCGGGTGCTCGCGAACGCCGGCGCCTTCGAGGCGACCCTGCGGAAGCTGCTGGACCTGCCGATCGTCGGCGACGTCCGCGGTGACGGCTACTTCTGGGCGATCGAGCTGGTCCGCGACCCCGGCACCCGCGAGACGTTCGACGCGGCCGAGCGGGAGCGGCTGGTCAAGCAGTTCCTGCCCGGGGCGCTGCTGGACAACGGGCTGTACTGCCGGCCGGACGACCGCGGCGACGTCGTCGTGCAGCTGGCGCCGCCATTGATCGCCGGTCAGGCCGAGTTCGACGAGATGGAACGGATCCTGCGGCACACCTTCACCGAGGCCGCGACGATGCTCGGCCGCGGCTGACGTACCTGTGGTTGTTCCCCAACCCGCCGGTAACTACGTTGTCACGGGCAGGCGTCGCGCCGCGACGGGCAGTCCGGACGGGGGTTCCATGACGACCGACGAGCTGATCGGGACCTCGGAGGTCGTGGTGGTCCAGGCCCGGTCCCACACCGAGCGCGGGATCCTGCGCCGCTGGGCCGAGGACCACCACCCGGGGGCCGCGGTGGTCCTGATCAGCGATCGGTCCGAGGCACCGGCCACCCTGGGCGCGGTGCTGCGGGGCGAGGACACCCTGATCGTGCCCGCCCGCGTCACCTGGGTCACCCCGGAGGCCGACCAGTCCGGTGCGGTCCGAAAGCTGCGCGGCCTCGCCACCACCGCCGTCATGCGGATGGCCTGGTCGCCGCTGCACCCGACGATGGCCCGGCACCGGCCGGACGCCGCCCGGGTCGTCGTCGGCGAGCCGGCGACCGTCGGCGAGCTGGAGACCCGGTTCGCCGCCCAGGAGAACGTGCGTCCCCACTCCGACGGCTTCGCCCGGTTCGTCGCCCGGCAGGCCGTGCTCGCCTGCGACCGCGCCGAGCGCCGGATCCTCGGTGACCGCTACAAGGTGCCGCGCCGGATGGTCGAGCAGATCACCTCCTCGGCCCGGTTCCCGGCGCTGGTGGGCCGCCTCGCCGGGCGGACCGGCCGGCCCGCGGCCGAGATCGAGGAGCGGCTCACCTCCTGCCTGCACGAGATGGCCGCGGTGCAGAGCCCCCCGATGATCGACGTCTTCCGCGCGATGATGGGGCCGATGCACGCCAAGGCCTGGGACGTCCAGGTCGACGAGTCCGGCCTCGAACGGCTGCGCGAGCTCAACAAGGAGCACGCGCTGGTGTTCCTGCCCAGCCACCGGTCGTACGCCGACCCGCTGGTGCTCGCCGAGGTCCTGCACGACCGCAACTTCCCGCGCAACCACGTGCTCGGCGGCAACAACCTGTCGTTCTGGCCGATGGGCGCGCTCGGGCGGCGGGCCGGCGTCGTGTTCATCCGGCGCAGCTTCGGCGGCGACACCGTCTACAAGGCCGCCATCCAGGAGTACCTCGGGCACCTGCTCGCCAAGCGGTTCAACCTGGAGTGGTACATCGAGGGCGGCCGCAGCCGGACCGGGAAGCTCCGGCCACCGCGGATCGGGCTGCTCCGCTACCTGGTCGCCGCGCTGGAGGACCGGCCGGGGCTGGACGCGATCCTCGTGCCCGTCTCGATCGCCTACGACCAGCTGCACGAGGTCGGCGCGATGGCCGCCGAGCAGCGGGGCGACCCGAAGAAGGCCGAGGGGCTCGCCTGGCTCTACCGCTACTTCCGGGAGCAGAGCCGGCACATCGGCGCCGCCCGGGTCCGGATCGCCGAGCCGTTCTCGCTGCGCGCCGCGCTCGACGAGGCGGGGGAGGGGCCCGCGCAGCTGGAGAAGGTCGCGTTCCGGGTGTGCACAGGGATCAACGCGGTCACCCCGGCGACCGCGACGTCGCTGGCCACGTTCGCGCTGCTCTCGGCCCGGGACCGGGCGCTGACCCTGCAGCAGGTCCGCGACGTCGTCGCCCCGCTGGCCGACTACCTGGAGGCACGCGGCGTCCCGGTCCCGATCGCGGAGCTGCGGACCCGGCACGGACTGCGGATGACGCTGGACCGGCTGGCCGAGGCCGGGGTCGTGACGATCTACGAGGGCGGCACCGAGCCGGTCTTCTCGATCAGCTCGGGCCGCCACCACGTGGCCGCGTTCTACCGCAACGGCACGCTGCACCACCTGCTCACCCGGGCGCTGCTGGAGGTGGCGCTGCTGCGGGTGGGCGACGCCGGCGACGGCGACGACCTGGTCGACCTCGCCTGGCGGGAGCTCGCCCGGCTGCGGGACCTGCTCAAGTTCGAGTTCTTCTTCCCGACCCGCCGCGGGTTCCGCGACGAGATCCTGCACGAGCTCGACCTCCTCGACCCGGACTGGCGGCAGCGCGCCGGGGCACCCGCGGACGTCCGCGCGGCGCTGCGCCGGGCACCGCTGCTCGTCGCGCCCGGGGTGCTCCGGTCGTTCCTGGACGCCCAGCTCGTCGTCGCCGACCGGCTCGTGGCCCTCGGTGACGCCCCGCTGCCCGAGGAGAAGGAGTTCCTCGACGACTGCCTGGGCGTCGGGCGCCAGATGCTGATGCAGCGCCGCCTGGACCGGCCGGACTCGGTGTCCCGCGAGCTGTACGCGACCGCGCTGCGGCAGGCGGAGAACCGGGGGATCCGTACCGCCGGCCCGGTGACCGCGGGACCGCCGCTCGCGGAGGCACGGCGTGCCTGGCTGGACGAGGTGACCGCGGTGATCGACGATCTCGGGCGGTTGGGCGACCTGGAGCGGGCCCGCCTCGAGGTGGTCCTGGGGACCGGCGACGACGTCCCACCGGCCCCACCGGCCGGGGCGAGGCAGCGGGCGGAGGGGGACAGCGGTGTCGCGAGCTGAGACGGCCCGGGCCGAGCGGTTGCGCGCGGTCCGGGAGGCCCCGCCGGGGCCCGGCACGATCGCGTACTTCGACTACGACGGCACCGTGATCGACGGCTACTCGGCGGGTGCCTTCTACCGGAAGCGGCTGCGCGAGTTCGACGTCGGCCCGCTGGAGATGGTGCGCACCGTGCTGTCCGGGATGCGCGGCATCCGCACCGACGACGACTTCAAGGAGTTCCTCGCGATCACCCTCGCCACCTGGACGGGGCGCAGCGAGCAGGAGCTGCACGAGCTGGGCCGGACTCTGTTCCGCGAGGAGATCGCCGGCGCCCTGCACCCCGAGGTGTGGGAGCTCGTCGCCGCGCACATCGAGCAGGGCCACCAGGTCGTCATGGCGTCGTCGGCGACCCGGTTCCAGGTGCAGCCGATGGCCGACGAGCTCGGCGCCGACCGGGTGCTGTGCACCGAGCTGGAGGTCGAGGACGGCGTGCTGACCGGCCGCGTCGCCGGGGTCTCGCTGTGGGGGGCGGGCAAGGCGGACGCCGTCCGCGCGGACGCCGCGGCCCAGGGCGTCGACCTCGGCGACTGCTTCGGCTACGCCAACGGCACCGAGGACGCCGAGTTCCTCTCCGCCGTGGGCCACCCGGTCGCGGTCTCGCCGACCGACTCGCTGCGCGCGCTCGCGGCCGAGCAGGGCTGGCCGGTCCTGGACTGCGCGCCGCGCGGCGGGTTGCTCCCGGACGTCACCGACGTCGCCCGCACCGCGGCGTTCTACGGCGGCATGGTCGGCGGGGTGGCCGCCGCGGCCGGCGCCGGGCTGCTGCGCGGGTCGCGCCGCACGTTCGTCGACCTGGCCGCCGGGGTCGGTGCCGACCTCGGCTTCGGGCTGGCCGGGATCGACGTCGAGGTCACCGGGGCCGAGCACCTCGTGTCGTCCCGGCCGTGCGTGTTCGTGTTCAACCACCAGTCCAAGCTGGACGTGCCGATCCTGATGAAGCTGCTCCGGGAGAGCTTCACCGGCGTCGCGAAGAAGGAGGCGGCCCAGATCCCGGTGTGGGGCCAGCTGTTCTCGATCGCCGACGTCGCGTTCATCGACCGCGGCAACACCCGGCAGGCCCGGGAGGCGCTGCAGCCGGCCGTCGACAAGCTCCGCGACGAGGGCATCTCGCTGGCGATCGCCCCGGAGGGCACCCGGTCGCCGACGCCGCGGCTCGGGCCGTTCAAGAAGGGCGCCTTCCACATCGCGATGCAGGCCGCGGTGCCGGTCGTCCCGGTCGTCATCCGCAACGCCGGCGAGATCATGTGGCGGGGCGCGCAGACCCTGCGCGGCGGCACCGTCCAGGTGGCGGTGCTCCCGCCGATCGACACCGCGCACTGGGTGCCCGAGGACGCCGGCAAGTACGCCGACGAGGTCCGCGGGCTGTTCCTCGACACCCTGACGCACTGGCCGGAGCGCGAGAAGGGCCCGCCCGGTGAGTGACACCCCCATGGCCTGGGGCCGCGTCCGCGAGATGGCGCCGTTCGAGGTCATGATGTGGCGGGCCGAGGCCGGTGACGCCCGCTTCCGCTCGCCGGTGCTCGCCGTCGAGATCCTCGACACCACCCCGGACCGGGACCGGCTCGCCGCCGCCGTCGACTGGGCGACCCGCATGGTGCCGCGGTTCCGGGAACGGGTGCGGGAGCCGCTGGCCGGCGTCGGCACGCCGTACTGGATCCACGACCTCGAGTTCGACCTGCACTACCACCTCCGCCGGGTGCGGCTGCCCGGCTCCGGCCCCGGGTTCTGGGACGAGCTCGGGCCGATCGCCGAGCAGTTCATGATGACGCCGTTCGACCGGACGCGGCCGCCGTGGGAGGCGATGCTCGTCGAGGGCCTGCCCGGCGGCCGGGCCGCGTTCCTGATCAAGCTCCATCACGTGCTCACCGACGGGCTCGGCGTCGTCCAGCTGCTGTCCCAGCTGCACAGCCGCCGGCGCGAGCACGACGACACCAAGCCGCAGCCGCCCGCTCCCGCGACCGTGGCGCCGGACCCGCTCGACGAGGTCGACCGGCTGGTCCGCCGGGAGGTCGGGGTCGTGCCGGCCACGGTCCGCGCCGCCCGGGACGTGCTCGGCGCGCTCGGCCACCCGCTGTCCGCGGTCCGCGACACCGCCCACTACCTCAACTCGGCGGCGCGGGTGCTGTCGCCGCCGGCCGGGGGCGCGTCGGAGCTGCTGCGCCCGCGCGGCAGCTCCTGGCGGTTCGCCGCGCTCGACGTCGCGTTCGCCGACCTGCGCGCGGCCGGGAAGGCGGCCGGCGGGACGTTCAACGACGCCTACCTGGCCGCGCTGCTCGGCGGGTTCCGCACCTACCACGAGCGGATGGGCCACCCGGTCGCGGCGGACACCACGCTGCGGACGTCGGTGCCGGTGTCGGTGCGCCGCCCCGAGGACGCCGCGGGCGGCAACCGGTGGGCGCCCGCCCGGCTCCGCGCCCCGATGGGGATCGCCGACCCGGCCGAGCGGATCCGCGCGGTCGGCGCGCAGATGCGGGCCGCCCGGGAAGAGCCCGCGCTGCAGAGCACCGACGTCGTCGCCCCGCTGCTCGCCCGGCTGCCCGGGCCGCTGCTGGCCCTGGTCGCCGGCGGGACGACCGGCGGGACGGACCTGCAGGCGTCGAACGTGCCGGGGCTGCGGTCCGAGGCGTTCCTGTGCGGTGCCCGCATCGAGCGCGTGTACCCGTTCGCGCCGCTGCCCGGCTGCGCGGCGATGATCTCGGTGGTCACGCACGGCGACACCTGCTGCGTCGGCGCGAACCTCGACGCGGCCGCGATCACCGACCGGGAGCTGTTCGCCGGGTGCCTCGCCGCCGGGTTCGCCGAGGTCCTCGCGTTGCACCCGGGCGCGGCCGAGCCCGTCGTCGCCGGATGACCCCGGTGCCGTCGCTCTCGCCCCGGCTCGCCGCGATCGTCGCGGCGCTCCCGCTCCGGCCGGACCTGCGGGTGCTCGAGATCGGCTGCGGGCCGGGAGCGGCGGCCCGCGCGGTCGCCGACCGGCTGACCACCGGACAGATCCTGGCCGTCGACCGGTCCGCCGCGGCGATCGCGGCGCTGCGGGCCGGGTCGCCGGAGCACCTCGCGTCCGGCCGGCTACGTGCCCGCCAGGTGGCGATCGAGGACTTCACCCTGGCCGACGACGAGGAGCCGTTCGACCTGGTCTTCGCGGTCCGGGTCGGTGCGCTCGACGGCCGCCACCCCCGGGCCGGGGCCGTGGCACTCGAGCGCATCGCGGCCGCCACCCGGCCGCACGCGCGCCTGTTCGTCGACGGCGGGGACCCGCTGCGCGAGCTGCCGCTGCACCGTCCCGGCTGACCGCGTCTACTGCTGCTGTTGCTGGGCGAGGGCCGCCGAGACCGCCGTCGTGACCGCCTCCTCGGCGCGCGGCCCGTCCACGCCGAGCCCGGACAGGACACCGTCGCCGTCCTCCTGCTCCAGCAGGGCCAGCAGGATGTGCTCGGTGCCGATGTAGTTGTGCCCCAGCCGCAGCGCCTGCCGGAAGGTCAGCTCCAGGGCCTTCTTGGCGGCCGCGTCGAACGGGATCAGGTCGGGCACGGGGCCGGCCGGTGCGGGCAGCGCGGCGGTGGCGGCCTCGCGGACCGCCTCCGGGGCGATGCCCTGCCGGGACAGCAGCACGACGGCGAGCGCCTGCGGGTCGGCGAGCAGGCCGAGCACGAGGTGCGCCGGGGTGATCGTGTCGTTGCCGGCGGCCGCGGCCTCGTTCTGCGCGGCGATCACGACGTTGCGGGCCCGGGGCGTGAACTTCTCGAACCCCTGCTGCGGGTCGACCGGCTCGCTCGCCTTCGGGACGAACCGCTTCTGCGCGGCCTGCTTGGACACGCCCATGCTGCGGCCGATCTCGGTCCAGGACGCCCCCGACCGCCGGGCCCGGTCGACGAAGTGACCGATGAGGTGGTCGGCGACCTCGCCGAGGTGGTCCCCGGCCAGGACGGCGTCGGAGAGCTGGTCCAGCGGGTCGTCGTGGACCGTGGTGATGGCGGTGATGAGGTCGTCGAGGCGGACGGTGTTCGCGACGGGGGTCATGCGGTCAACCCTAGGTTGACGACGGCGGATCGTCAACCACGGGTTGACCGGTCACTCGTGCTCGGGCAGCAGCGGGGTCTCGATGCCCGGGTCCCGGCCGAGCTGGGTGGCCCGGGCGACCGCGTCCGCGCCGAACCGGCGGCGCACCGCGTCCAGGGCGGTGTCCAGCGCCGGCCCGGCGTGCGCGTCGAGCGGGAGCTCGAGCTGCTGGGCGTCGTCGCGGTCCAGGTTGGTCAGCGACAACCCGAGCAGGGTGATCCCGCGGTCGTGGATCTCCGGGGTGGCGGCGGCGAGCAGCCGCCGGGCCGCGGCGAGGATCGTCGGGGTGTGCGCGGTCGGGACCGGCAGCGTGTGCGAGCGGGTCACCCGGGTGAAGTCGGCGAACCGCAGCCGCAGCACCACGGTGCGGCAGGTCCGGCCGGCGCCGGGCGTGCCCGGGGCGCGCTCGCCCTTCGGTGCCCGCAACCGCCGGGCCAGCCGGTCGACGGTGCCGGCGAGGATCGCGTCCAGCTCCTCGTCGGTGCGCGGGCGCCGGCCCAGGGCCCGCTGCGAGCCGATCGAGCGCCGGGTGCGGTGGGTGTCGACCGGCCGCGGGTCGCGCAGGTGCGCCAGCGCGTGCAGGTGCCGCCCGGCGGCCGGCCCCAGGAACGACACCAGCGGCGCCTCGCCGAGCCCGGCGACGTCGGCGACCGTCCGGACGCCGAGCGCGTGCAGCTTCGCGGCCGTGACCGCGCCGACGCCCCACAGCCGTTCCACCGGGAGCGGGTGCAGGAACTCGCGTTCCCGGCCCGGCTCGACGACGAGCAGCCCGTCCGGCTTCGCGACCCCGCTGGCGACCTTGGCGAGGAACTTCGTGCGCGCCACGCCGACCGTGATCGGCAGCCCGGCCTCGGCCGCCACCCGGGCCCGGAGCCGGGCGGCGATCTCCCGCGGGGTCCCCGCGATCCGGGCCAGCCCGCCGACCTCGAGGAACGCCTCGTCGATCGAGAGCCCCTCCACCTCGGGCGTGATGTCCCGGAAGATCGCGAACACGGCCCTGCTCGCCGCCGAGTACGCGCCCATCCGCGGCGGGACGACGACCGCCGCCGGGCAGAGCGCGCGGGCCTGCCGGCCGTTCATCGCCGTCCGGACACCGCAGGCCTTCGCCTGGTAGCTGGCGGCCAGCACGACGCCGCCACCGACGATCACCGGCCGGTCGCGCAGCCGCGGGTCGTCCCGCTGCTCGACCGACGCGTAGAACGCATCCAGGTCGGCATGCAGGATGGTGGCCAGGCCGCGCACGAACACATGTTCGCATGCGGCCGGCGGCGGGGCGAGGCCGTTCAGCTCCCGCCGGTGCGGCTCTGCCAGCGCACCAGCGCCGTGCGCGCCGCCTTCGCCACCGCCTTGTCGGGGTGGAACCCGCCGAGCTCGGCGAGCACCTCGCCGAGCCGCGGGTGGTCGAGCCGCCACAGGTCGTCGAACACCGGCACGGTCTCCGGCGGGAACTCGCGGGCGAACAGCGTCGGCCACTCGTCGGACTCGATGGTGTCGACGGTGACGGCGAGGACGTCGACCGAGGCGTGCATCAGCAGGTCCGGTTCGACCGCGGTCGGGTCCAGCAGGCCGCGGGCCACCAGCCGGCGGGCGACCTGCCCGCGGTGCGGCCCGTCGAGGTGCGCGCGGAGCAGGTCGTCGACGACGTCGGCGCCGAACCGTTCCGCGGCGACGCTCGTCGCGGTCAGGACGATGACGAGCGGCTGCTCGGGGGCCAGTGCCCGGGCGACGAACGCGGCGACCGCGGCGTCCGGGTCGGGCTGGGCCGCGTGCCAGGCGTCGATGTCGCGGCGCCACTCGTCGGGCGGGACGTCGCCGGCCAGGCCGACGATCTCGGTGACGCTCGCGACGGCCGGGTCGGGACGGCTGGGGAACCCGAGTCCCTCGGCGGCGAGCACCAGCAGCCCGCAGGCGACCCCGCCGGCGGTGAGCGTGACCCGCCCACCGGTCCGGACGGGCTCGCCGTCCCGGTCCCGCTCGGTCGTCGTGTCCGTCCAGTCCACGATCCCGAGCCGGTCCAGGCGCTCGAGGAGCCGCCGGGTCTGCATCGTGGCGAGGCGGGACCCGTCCCAGCCGAGGACCAGGTCGAGCAGCACGACGAGGTCGTCGTAGGCCATCCCGTCGTCGGGGTGGCGGAGCAGGGCCAGGAACGCGGGCGTGGCGTCGTCGGCGGGCTCGGCCGGTGGGACGCCGCCGTCGGCGTGCAGGTCGTCGAGGTCGTCGAGGTTGTCGAGGTCCTCGAGGTCCTCGAGGTCACTGTGGTCACCGTGGTTGCCGTCGGTGTCGAGCAGGGTCTCGAGCAGGTCGTCGTCGAGACCGTCGTCGCTCGCGCGCCGCCCGTGCACGGACACGGTGAGCGCGCCGGCGTCCCGCGCGCCCAGCACCAGGTCCTCGTGCGCCGTGGTGTCGTCGAGCGCGGCGAACCGCTCGCCGGCCACCAGCCGGCCGCCGTCCCGGCGGACCGCGCCCGCGTGCACGGCCGCCTCCAGCACCCAGGTCAGGTTGTCCAGCCGGTCGGCCCGGCCGAGGCGCGCGTACCGGGGGGAAGCCAGGTCGTCGGTGCCCAGCTGCTCGGCGAGGTGCCGGGCGTCGGCGAGCCGCAGGTTCCCGGTCCGGGTGAGCGCGCGGCCCTTCTCCCCGCACCACTCGGCCAGCGCGCGGGCGTCCTGCACGATCCGCGCCCGGGCCGCGGACGAGGCCCGCTGCGCCGCAGCCGGGATCCGCACCGGGTCGGGAGGGGTCTCGAACTCCGCGAGCACCGGGTGCAGCGGCCGGGCCTCGAGCTCGTCGTAGTCGTCGGCGTAGGCGGTGCACAGCCGCTGGATCTGGGCCGGCCGTGCGCTCTGCGGGGTGAGCAGCGCGCGCTCGTGGAGGTACTCCAGGAACAGGCACACGGTCAGCGGGACCAGGCGCAGCTGCAGCCCGTGCTCGGTCATCATCCGCGGGCACCAGCCGTCGAGGAAGGTCTCGATCTGCTCCAGCGGCCAGTCGGCCAGGTCACCGTCGATGGCGAGCCACTTGAACTGCAGCAGCAGGTCGGCCGAGCTCGGCTCCGCCACGAGGTCGTGCTCCTCGACCCACAGGGCGAAGCCGCCGACCAGCTCGTCCGCGCACGCGCGGAACGCGTCGTCCTCGTCCACCCCGAACCGCATCCGCATGGCCCCGAGTGTGCACCGTCGGCGCCGGGTGCGGGGATCGGCGTGTCCGGAGCCGGGTTCCGCCGGAGCGGGCAGGATGGGCGGTGACATGACGACCCTGTTCGCGCTGCTGATCGCCGTCGCCGCGATGGTCGGCAACACCGTCGCTGCGCTGTGGGAGGCCAAGGGCAGCAGGCTGGCGAAGTACGGGCGGCCCGTGTGGCTGCAGCCGTGGTTCCTGACGGGGCTGGTCGCCGACGTCGGGGCCTGGGTGCTCACGGTGCTCGCGCTGCGGTACCTGCCGGTGTTCGCGGTGCAGTCGATCCTCGCCGGCGCGATCGCGCTGACCACGCTGGCCGACTACGGGTGGAACCCGTTGAACCTGGGCCGGCGCGACCGCTGGGCGGTGTTCGCCGTGCTCACCGGCCTGGTACTGGTCGCGGCCAGCGCGGTGCCGGAGCGTCCGGCGGCCCTGCCCCCGATCGCGACGCCGATCCTGCTCGTCTCGTTCGGGCTGGTGCTGGTCGCGGCCCCGTTCTTGTGGCGCGCCCGGCGCCCGATGCTGCTGGCGCTCCTGGCCGGGCTCGGTTTCGGCGGCACCGCGCTGGCGGTGCGCGCCATCCACCCCGGACCGATGCGCTGGGAGGCGGTGGGCGAGCTGCTGCGCGACCCGCTCGTGTACGGCGTCGGCGTGCTCGGCGTGCTCGGCGTGCTGGCGTTCGCGAAGGCACTGCAGGACGGGGCGGTGGGCCCGGCGACGGCCGTCCTGTCGGTGACCGAGGTGGTCGTCCCGGGCGTGGTCGGCATCGCGCTGCTCGGCGACCGGATCCGGCCGGGGTGGGAGGGCGGCGCGCTGCTCGGCGTCGTCGCCGCACTGGGCGGGGTGATCGCGCTGACCCGGGCGGACCCGGACTCGGTCCACCGCAGGGTGCACTGAGGCCCGGCGGTCGAGGGCCGAAGCATCGGCACTGAGTTACCTGCCCCGGACGGGTTGCAACGTCGCGGCAACCCGTGTCCTGGGTCACGGTCGTGCGGTTCACTTCGTGACGTTGCCCCGACGACCGCGGCAGGCCGGCGAGCGCCCGCCCGTGGTCGTGGTGAACCCGCTCGCAGGAGGTTGCCCGTGACCATCGCTCAGGAGAAGTCAGTGGCCCGCACGACCGCTGAGGGCTGGCTCGAGGCGTTCGCCGACGCGTTGTCCGCCCGCGACATCGACCGTGCCGTGTCCCTCTTCGCGGACGAGAGCTACTGGCGTGACCTGGTGTCCTTCACCTGGAACCTCAAGACGGTCGAGCACCACGACGGCGTCCGCGACCTGCTCACGCACACCCTCGAGTCGACGGACCCGTCGAACTGGACACTCACCAAGGAGCCGAGCGAGGCCGACGGTGTCACCGACGCCTGGTTCGCCTTCGAGACGGCGGTGGGCCGCGGCTCCGGGCACGTCCGGATCGTCTCCGACTCCGGCACCCCCAAGGCGTGGACGCTGCTCACCACGCTCGACGAGCTCAAGGGCCACGAGGAACCGCTGCGGGAGAACCGCCCGTTCGGCACCGAGCACGGTGCCAACCCGAACCGGGTGGTGTGGAAGGAGCAGCGGGAGGCGGAGCTGCACGAGCTGGGCCGAACCCGCGACCCCGAGGTCGTCATCATCGGCGGCGGTCAGGGCGGCATCGCGCTCGGTGCCCGGCTGCGCCAGCTGGGCGTGCCCACGATCATCGTCGAGCGCAACGAGCGGCCGGGGGACTCCTGGCGCAAGCGCTACAAGAGCCTCGCCCTGCACGACCCGGTCTGGTACGACCACCTGCCCTACCTGAAGTTCCCGGACAACTGGCCGGTCTTCGCGCCGAAGGACAAGATCGGCGACTGGCTGGAGTTCTACACGCGGATCATGGAGCTGAACTACTGGGGCTCCACGACCGCGAGGTCCGCGAGGTTCGACGAGGCGGCGGGCCGCTGGGAGGTCGTCGTCGACCGCGCGGGCGAAGGGGAGATCACGCTGCGGCCGCGCCAGCTCGTGATCGCGCTCGGCGTCTCCGGCAAGCCGAACATGCCCGACCTGCCGGGCCGGGACCAGTACCAGGGCGAGGTGCAGCACTCGTCCGAGCACCCCGGGCCGGACGCCTACGCGGGCAAGAAGGTCGTCGTCGTCGGGTCGAACAACTCGGCCTTCGACATCTGCGGCGCGCTCTGGGAGGTGGGCGCGGACGTCACGATGGTGCAGCGGTCCTCGACCCACATCATCAAGTCGGACACGCTCATGGAGCACGCCCTCGGCGACCTGTACTCGGAGCGCGCGGTCGCGAACGGCATCGACACGCACACCGCGGACATGGTGTTCGCGTCGCTGCCGTACCGGATCATGGGCCAGTTCCTGAAGCCGGCCTACGACAAGGCCCGCGAGGTCGACGCGGACTTCTACAAGCGGCTGGAGGACGCCGGCTTCGAGCTGGACTTCGGCGACGACGACACCGGCCTGTTCATGAAGTACCTGCGCCGCGGCTCGGGCTACTACATCGACGTCGGCGCCGCGGATCTGGTCGCCAACCGGGACGTCGCGCTCGTCCGGGGGCAGGTGCAGGAGTTCACCGAGAAGGGCGTGCGGCTCGCCGACGGCTCCGAGCTCGAGGCCGACCTGGTCGTGTTCGCCACCGGGTACCGCTCGATGAACGGCCTGGCCGCCGACATCGTCGGGCAGGAGGTCGCGGACAAGGTCGGCAAGGTGTGGGGGCTCGGCTCGGACACCACCAAGGACCCCGGTCCGTGGGAGGGCGAGCAGCGCAACATGTGGAAGCCCACCCAGCAGCCGAACCTGTGGTTCCACGGCGGGAACCTGCACCAGAGCCGGTTCTACTCGCTGTACCTCGCGCTGCAGCTCAAGGCCCGCGAAGCGGGCATCCCGACACCGGTGTACGCGCTGCAGGAGCGCCACCACCTCGCCTGACGCCGCTCCCTCGCCCGGCGGGCCCCCGTGGGAACTCGTTCCCCCGGGGGCCCGTCCGGTGTGCGGGCCGGGTCACGTACCTGCGGCGGCCACGGTCGCGCGCCAGATCGCCATTGCCGACCACAGCACGAACACCTGCACCGGCAGCTCCAGCGCGTCCGGGAGCCGGGCCGCGTACGACGGCCGCAGCCGGCCGGTCCGCCACACCTGCCCGGCCTCGCCGGCCGGGTCCCCGGTGGTGAGCAGCGAGAACCGGCGCCCGGCACCGGATCCTGCGAGCCGGTAGGTGAGGTCGCCGGCCTCGACGGTCCAGTGCGGTGCCGGCAGGCGGTACCGGTGCTCGACCGTGCGCCGGATGTGCGCCCGGACCTCGCCCTCCAGCGTGAAGACGGCGATCCCCTCCGCGCGCAGCGCGTACGGCTGCCCGTCGATCACGAGGTCGCGGTGCTCCTGCCAGGTCCGGGCGATCCATCCGGCGACCGGGCGGCCGTCCCGGGTCACCTCGTGGCGCACCCGGAACGGGCCGGCCCACGACGTCGTGGCACGCAACACGGAGGTCGTCGCCGGCACGGACGGAGCCTGCCAGTCCCGGGCCCGCGGCGCATGCGGACCGGCCCCGTGCCCTCGCGGGAATGCCCGGCCCCCCGCGGTCGTTGGCAACGCTCAGGAGCCGTCCGTCCCCGAGGAGCGCCGTGCCCGCCCGCTTGCGCCTGTCCCCGCCGGTCGCGTTCGCCGCGGTGGCGGCCACGTTCGTCTGGTTCCTCGCGGCGTCGTCGGCGCCGTCGCCGCTCTACGTCGTCTACCAGGAGCGCTTCGCGTTCACCGAGTTCACGCTCACGGCGGTGTTCGCGGTGTACGTCCTCGCGCTGATCGCGGCGCTGCTCGTCGTCGGTGCGCTGTCCGACCACGTCGGACGCCGGCCGGTGCTCCTTGCGGCCATCGCCCTGGAGATCGCCTCGCTGGTGCTGTTCCTGGTCGCCGACGGTGTCGGCTGGCTGCTCGCCGCCCGGATCGTCCAGGGTGTCGCGACCGGCGCGGCCACCGCCACGCTGCCCGCGACCCTGGTCGACCTCGCCCCGCGACCGGCGCGCGCCGGATTGGTGAACGGCACCGCGCCGCTCACCGGGCTCGGCCTGGGCGCCCTCGGCTGCGGCGCGCTCGTCGAGTTCGCGCCCGCGCCGACCCGGCTGGTGTGGGTGCTCCTGCTCGGCGGACTGCTCGTCGCCGCGCTCCGGGTCGCGCTGATCCCCGACACGATCGAGCGCCGGCCGGGGGCGCTGGCGTCGCTGCGCCCGCGGGTCGGCGTGCCGCCGCGCCTGCGGCCCGGGTTCGCCGGGATCGTGCCGATCCTGCTGGCGAGCTGGTCGCTGGGCGGGCTGTACATGTCGCTGGGCCCGTCGGTCGTGATCGAACTGTTCGGCGTCCGGAACCACATGGTCGGCGGCCTGGTCGTCGCTGCGCTGTGCCTGACCGGCGCGCTGACCGCGTTCCTGCTCCGCGGCCGGGTGCCGGCCCGCGTGCTCACCCCGGCCGCGGCGCTGCTCGCGCTGGGCACCCTGGTCACGCTCGCCGGCGCGGTGAGCGGGCTGCTGGTGGTGGCGACGGCCGGCACGTTCGTCGCCGGCGTCGGCTTCGGGTCGGCGTCGTTCGCGACGTTCGGGACGCTGTCCGCGCTGGCCGGGCCGCACGAGCGCGGCGAGCTGTTCGCGGCGACCTACACGCTCGCCTACCTGGCGTTCAGCGTGCCCGCGATGATCGCGGGCGTGGCGGCGACTGCCGGCGGGCTGCGGCCGACCGCGCTGGTCTACGGCGGGGTGGTCGTCATGCTGGCCGCCGTCGCGACGGTTCTGGGACGGCGGGTCGCGGCGACCGCCGCTCCCGAGCGTGTGCCGGCGTGAGGGCCGGCTGACACGCGCCGGCGGCCGGTGCACGGGATCCCGCGGCGAGCCGTTCCCCACGATCGGTCGGTGGTGATGCGGGCCCGATGCGACCGTATGCCCGATTCGCCCGGTCTCGCCGTCGTCGGCCGCGCATGATCAACCACTCACCGTGTGTTCCGCGGCGAGCGGCCACCACGGGTTGATGACGACGGTCTCGGCGTGATTACGGTGTGCGCCGCCTCGCGGGTCCTCCCCGATCCTCCGGCTCGCGCGGCGACCGAAACGCTCCCCATCAGCACGGAGAACGCGAACATGGCAGGACGACACCGCAAGCCCACCGAGACCGGCCGCACGGTCGCCCGCATCGGCGCGCTCACCGCGATGGCGGCCGCGCCGCTGGGCATCGTCGGCACCGCCTCGGCCGCCTCGGCGCCGTCGGTGAACAGCACCGCGACCTGGGACAAGCTGGCGCACTGCGAGAGCACCGGTCAGTGGGACGCCGACACCGGCAACGGGTTCAAGGGCGGGCTGCAGTTCACGCCGTCCACCTGGGAGGAGTTCGGCGGCACGCAGTTCGCGCCGAGCGCGGACCAGGCCTCGAAGTCCGAGCAGATCGCGATCGCGAAGAAGGTCCAGAAGGCGCAGGGCTGGAAGGCCTGGCCGGCCTGCACCAAGAAGCTCGGCTGGCGCTGACCGCGACCCGGCGTGCGTCCGGGCGCCGGCCCGAGCACACTCCTGGACCATGAGTGCCGATCTGGACGCCGTCCGGCGCATCGTGGCCGAGAACCAGGGGCTGTGCACCGTCGCCGTCGTCCGGCGCGACGGGAGCCCGCACACCTCGCTGGTCAACGCGGGCGTCCTCGACCACCCGGTGAGCGGCGCACCGGTCGCCGCCTACGTCACCTACGGTCCCGTGAAGCTGCGGGCGTTGCGTGCGCGACCCGCGACGTCGCTGCACTGGCGGTCCGGCTGGACCTGGGTCGCGGTCGAGGGCACGTCGGAGATCATCGGGCCGGACGACCCGCGGGACGGGGTCGACGTCCCGCAGCTGCTGCGCGACGTCTTCACCGCCTGCGGGGGCACGCACGACGACTGGGACACCTACGACCGCGTCATGGCCGAGGAGCGGCGGGCCGCGGTGCTCGTGGAGCCGGTGCGGGTGGTGGGGAACTACTGACCCTCCAGGTGCAGCTGCGCGAGGTCTCGCCGTGGCTGGTGCCGGCGCGCCCGTCTCGCACGTTCAGATCGGCCCGCTGCCCTGCCGTGAGTGCCGAACACGGATCGATGGCGGCGACGTCGAGCTCATACGGTCGTGCGGGAAACGGCGTCGTTCCGTCCCCGGACCCGCAACCAGCCGCCCCGGCGAGGACCAGGACGGTGCACGCCGCGACACCGGGTCACGACCGCACGGTTGGAGGGTCAGGGAAGGAGTGGCGGCGTTCAGCGCGTCCTGGATCTCGTTCGCGTGCTGCTGAAGGCGGGCGGCGACCTGAAGGACGTTGTCCGCGTCGACCTGCGCGACGAGGTCGGCGATCGAACGCTGCTGCTCCGGGCTCATCGGCACGGACCGAGGTGAGGTCACGGCCCGGCCGGTGCGGGGCCGTTCCGCGGAACGCGCCAGGTCGGCGAAGCGGTCAACCGTCGAGGACCTCGCGCAGCACCTCGGCCTGGCTGTACTCGGGGTCCCGCGTCGCGGTGAGCAGCGTGAGATTCCCGTGGTGGGCACACTCCCGTAGCCGCTCCAGGGCCGACGAGCCGTCGAGCTCGGCCCGGTACCGCCGGCGGAACTCGCCGAACCGGTCCGGGTCGTGGCCGTACCACTTCCGCAGCTCGGTGCTGGGCGCGACATCCTTGATCCACTCGTCGTACCGGGCGTCCTCCTTGCGCAACCCGCGGGGCCACACCCGGTCGACGAGCACCCGGGTGCCGTCGTCCTTCTCCGGCGGGTCGTAGATCCGCCGCACCTGGACCGTCATGGGCGCGGGGTACCGCCGGGGTCGGGTCAGGAAACGTCGCGGGGCATGACGACGGTGAGCACCACGGCCGCGTCCTCGACGGCATCGAGCCGGTGCACGGCCGGCGGGATGATCAGAAGGTCACCGCGCCGCCCGTCCCAGCTGTCGTCACCGGCGGTGAGCCGGACCCGGCCGTGCAGGACCTGCAGGGTCGCCTCCCCGGGGCTCTCGTGGTCGGCCAGGCTCGCACCGGCCCGCAGCGCGATCAGCGTCTGGCGCAGACGGTGTTCGTGGCCGCCGAACACCGTGCGCGCCGCACGACCGTTCCCGCTGTCCGCCGCGGCCGCGAGCTGGGTGCGGACCATCGCCTCGAGCGAGATCTTCTGCATCGGCCCTCCTGCCCAGGTCGCGGGCGGGTTCGTCGCGCGACCACCGGAACCCGGCACGGTACGCGCGGCCCACCCGGTCACGCGAGGCAGCGGCCGGGCCGAACCCTGTCCGATCGCACCGTCGGCCGTCGGGCGGTGCACGGCGGCATGGTCGTCCCGCTGACGTTCGCGATGGCGAACGGAGTCGTGTGAATTGGTACCGGACCCGACCGGAACTGCCCGGTTCGGACACGCGCCGCGTGGGACGGCCGCCTCTCGCCGGGGTCGACGGCGACCTCACCGGGCGCGCCCGACCCGTGTTCGCGCCCGAGGTGCGCGGTGCTGCCCGATCGGGCCAGGATCGTGCTGATCGACCTGGTCCTGGGCTCGGGAGGCGCGTAGTCGCCCGTCCTGGGACGGATTCGTGTTGATCGACGTGCGCCCGGTCCTCGGGAGGCGCGTTGTCGCCCTTCCCTGGGCAGATCCGTGCTGATCGATACTGGGTCGGCGCCCGAGGTGCACGATGTCGCCCGTGTCGGGGCGACACCGTGCGGATCGATGGGAAGCGGCTGCTCGACGTGCGCGTTCTTACCGCAGTAGAGGCGGGATCGTGCTGCGCCACCGGCGCCACCTCGGCGCGCAGCAGCGACCGAGTCGATGCGCGGACGGCCGGACCGCGGCGCTCGGTGCCCGACCGGGAAGTCGCCGGAACCGCGGGGGCGTGGGGGTCGTCCAAGCCGCATGAGTCTCACCGACACCGGCCCGGCCGGCCCCGCGACCTTCCCCGACGACCCCGACGCCACCTTGTACGGACGCCTGCTCCGCCGCGCCCACGTGACGGGGCGATGCCCGGTCTGGGTGCACCCGGACGACCTCGAGCACACCCTCGACCGTCCGGAGGACCCCGACGATCTGGCCGACGCCATCGACGTGACCGGCGGCGAGGCCGTGCTGGACCGGTGGTGGCCCGGACCGTGTCGCGCCGAGTGCCCGTGTGGTGATCCGCTGCCGGACGCGATCCCGCGGGCCTGGCTCGGGCGGCCCGCACCGGACCTGTCACTGCGCCCCGAGACGTTCGACGCGGCCGTCGAGCTCGCGGCCGGCTACCAGGGCTCGCTGGCGGTGGTCGACGCCTACCGGCCCTCCGACGTCCCGGCGGTGCTCGGCTGGGCCGGGATCTGCAACTACCCGCACCAGGACCTGGTGGCCCTGTCCGCGGTGCTGCGCTACTGGGAGGCGCGTTGGGGTGCGGTCGTCGTCAGCCTGACCCGCTCGCGGATGACGCTGTCGGTCGCCCGCCCACCGATGCACGACGACGAGTGCGAGCAGGTCGCCGCCGAGCACTTCGCGTTCTGCCCCGACCAGCCGGACCCCCAGAACGGCGACTACTACTCGTTACGGCGCTACGCCGGGATGGTCCGCGGTGCCCGCTCGTGGGGTTTCTGGTGGGACTGATGACGACCTACGCCCACGACCCGGCCGCGTCCACGATCGTCGCCTCCTGGCCGACGGGCGACGGTGCCGTCGCCCACCGGGTCGCCCGGGTGCCCCGCAACTGGGACGGCGAGCTCGCCCGCCGCACCGCCGGGGTCCTGACCCGGCTGTCCACGCACCTCTGGTGCGCCTACGCCGAGCTGGAGGTGGACGAGATCCGGCCCTTCCGGATCGTGGAGGCCGTCCGGTACCCGAAGCTACCGATCGGGGAGCAGCCGCCGACGATCATGGGGGAGGACGACCGTGTCGAGGCCGCACGCCTGCTGGGCAGCATCGTGTCGCGGGCGCCGGGGCGGGCGTTCCGCGACGCGGTCGTCCAGGACGTCCGTGCCGAGATCGACGCCGTACTGGCCGCCGACGGTGGGGACCTCGCCGGCCGCGCCCGGCAGGCGCTCGCCCACGTCCGCCCGGTCGTCCCGGACGATCAGCTCGCTGCTGCGCACGCTCTGCTGCACGACGAACCGCTCGCGCCCTGGGCGCTCCTGACCGCGGTCGAACCCACCGTGGCGGCGGTCGCCGTGCTGCGCTGGCTGCGGGCCGCCGCCACGCTCACCGCCGCGGTCGTCGGGCACACGACCTCCGACGTCGTCGCGCTCGCCGAGGCGATCGGGCACGAAGACCTGACGGTCACCCGGCAGGTGCTCGAGATGACCTCGACGGCGGACGACGACGAGGTGGTGCGGCTCGTGCTCCAGGAGGCCGTGCTGGCCGGGCGCGGCCAGTTCGTCGTGTGCCCCGACCGGGCCGAACCGATCGACTCCGGTGACGGTGACGATCACTCCCACCAGGTGGTGACCACCGTCCTCGACCCGGCGGAACCCGGCCGTTGCCTGGTCGACGGCCTGATCCGCGGCCTCCAGGGGTGTTTCCGGGTCTACGCCGACGAGGTCGGCACGCGGGACCACCCGGACGCCGACGCGCAGTGGCCGGAAGCCGGGCGGGCGGCGGAACTGCGCCGCCGGTTCTCCGACGAGCTCCGGAAGGTGCTGCGCAGTGCCCGGTGACCGCTCACGGGGCGAGAGCAGCCGACGGACTCGCCCTTCGGACCGCGCCTTTCGTCCTTTTTGCCGTTGACCGTCCCGCCTCGTACCGCTCTGCTGGGTGCGGGGGACACGACGGGGGGATGACCATGCGAGTCGAGGACCGGCACCCGCACGTACAGGGGCCGTTGGGGCTGACCGGGCGGGCGCCGGCCCCCGACCTGGCACGCGGCTTCATGCTCCTGCTGATCGCGCTCGCGAACACGCCGTTCTACCTCTACGGGCGTGCGCACGCCGTCGTCGGGTTCCACCCGGTCGACGGGTCGCTCGCCGACAAGATCGTGCAGGCGGTGCTGATCACGGGTGTGGACCTGCGCGTCTACCCGATGTTCGCGTTCCTCTTCGGGTACGGCCTCGCCGTGATCTACCGGCGGCAGGGGGAGGCCGGGGTCCCGGAGCGGGAGGCGTTCCGGCTGCTGCAGCGGCGCAACCTCTGGTTGCTGGTGTTCGGCGTCGTGCACGCGGCGCTGCTCTGGGGCGGTGACGTGCTGGGCGCCTACGGGCTGTGCGGCCTGCTGCTGGTCTGGTTGTTCGTCCGGCGCGCCGACCGGACGCTGCTGGTGTGGGCCGGCATCGGGACGGCGGTGCTGCTGGTGCTCGCGGTGTTCTCGGTGATCGGTGCGGCGGCCGTGCTCGCCTCCGATGGTGCGGTCCAGGCCGGCGGTGCCCTCCCCGAGTTCATGACGGGCAGCGCGTCCGCGGAGAACCCGCTCGTCGCGGCCGGGTACCGGCTGCTGCTGTGGGTGTTCCTCGTCGTCGCGCAGGGGCTGCTCGGCATGACCGTGCCGATCGCGATCCTGCTCGGGTTCTGGGCGGCACGGCGGCGGATCCTGGAACGACCGGGCGAGCACCTCAGGCTGCTGCGGATCACCGCGGTCGGCGGGATCGCGGTCGGCTGGGCGGGCGGCCTGCCGCACGCGCTGGCACACATCGGGGTGCTCGACGGGTTCGAGCGGGTGATGTGGGTGTTCGGCGGAACGCAGATGCTCACCGGCCTGGCCTGCGGTATCGGCTACGTCGCGCTGTTCGGGTTGGTCGGCGACCGGGTCGCACGGCGGCCGCTCGGGCCGGTCGGCGCGGCGGTGGCCGCGGTCGGGAAGCGGTCGCTGACCAGCTACCTGGGGCAGTCGGTGCTGTGCGCGCCGCTGCTCGCGGCGTGGGGGTTCGGGCTGGGAGCGGTGTTCGGCAGCGTGACCATGGCGCTGTTCGCGGTCGGGGTGTGGCTGGTGACGGTGGCGTACGCCGTCTGGCTGGAACGGCGGGGGAGGCCCGGGCCGGCGGAGACCCTGCTTCGGCGGCTGGCGTACCGCTCGTGAGTGGAAAGCGGGGCTCTAGCCCTGCTTTCCACTCACGAGCGCAGCGCGCAGGTCGCTGGGGGAGACGCCGTAGGCGCGGCGGAACGCCCGGCTGAAGCCGGCCGCATCGGTGAAGCCGTGGCTGCGCGCGACCTGGCCGACCGGCACGTCCGCGAGGCGGGGATCGGCGAGGTGGCGCCGGGCCGCCGTGAGCCGTTCCCGACGGATCCGGCCGGCCACAGATTCCCCGGTCGCGGCGAACAGGCGATGGAGCTGCCGGACCGAGACGAAATGGGCGGCGGCGACCGTCTGCGGTCCCAGCTCGGGGTCGGCGAGGTGCTCGCTGATGTAGCGCTCGACGCGTCCGCGCAGGTCGGCCCGGGCCCGTGTGCCGCCGCCGGTGGCAACGGCCTCCGGTCCGGCCAGCTCGCCGGTGAGCGTCACGACCAGACCACCGGCCTCGTCGGCGAGCCGGGTGGCACCTGCCGGGCTGAGCGCCGGGACGTCGAGGAGCCCACGCAGGACACCGGCCACGATCCGCCCGAGCCCGGCCCGGCCGTCGAACCGGTGTGCGGTCACGGCAGCGGACTCGCCCGAGGTGAGGTCGATCGACTCCCGTGGCCAGGTGAACACCTGCAGGGCCCAGTCCGCGGAGAGGCTCCAGGTGAACGGCCGCGACGTCTCGTACACGACCAGGTGCCCCGGGTGCAGGACCGCGCGGCGACCGTCCTGCTCCAGCACCGCCGCCCCGCGGGTCAGCATGCCCACCTGGAGGAAGCGGCCGTCGTCCCGTCCCGCGAGCTGCCGGGTCCGCCGGCAGACCTGCGGTACGGAGACCACTTCCGAGACCTGCAGGTGTCCGAGCGTCGCGCTGTGCACGGAACCGCTGAACGCGCCGCCTCGCCTGCGGTCCGGAGCCACGTCGAGCGCGACGAAGTCGTGCCGCAGCGCCTCCCGCCACTCGTCACAGCGCCGGGTGGTGGACGCGACGGGCGCCGAGCCGGGAGCGAGGACCACGGGCCCCTCCGCTGCTGACGTGGACACGGTGGTCCGAGTTCACCGCCCGGTGTGCTCCGGGTCAACCCCCGGTTCCTCGGTCGGCGCCCGGACCGACTGCAGGCTGGCACGCACTGCCAACGGTGTGGCGCGCGGGGCGAACCCGTGCCCGCACCGGTGGGGGCAGCCTGGGCGGAACACCCGGACCACCACCCGGAGGCGTCCCGTGACCACCACGCCCGAGCTGCCCGTGATCGACCTGAACGGATCCGGCACCCGGAGGGCCATCTGCCCGCACGACTGCCCGGACGGGTGCGCGATGACCGTGACCGTCGAGGACGGGCGTGCCACCGCGGTCCGCGGCGACCCCGATCATCCGTTCACCCGGGGCGGCCTGTGCGTCAAGGTCAACAACTACGTCGACCGGGTCTACAGCCCGGACCGGATCACGACCCCGCTGAGACGCACCGGGCCGAAGGGCTCCGGCCGGTTCGAGCAGATCACCTGGGACGAGGCCCTCGACACGATCGCGAGCACCTGGAAGCGGGTGATCGCCGAGCACGGCGCCGAGGCCGTCATGCCGGTCAGCTACCTCGGCACCCAGGGGACACTGAACGGTCTCAACGTCGGCGACCCCTTCTTCAACCGGATGGGCGCCACCGTCAGCGAGCGCACCTACTGCGACTCCGGGGCGTCGACCGCGTACGTGATGAGCGTTGGCCCGACCGCAGGCGTCGACCCGGAGAGCCTCGTGCACTCCCGCTACATCGTCATCTGGGCCTGCAACATGATCTCGACGAACCTGCACCTGTGGCCGTTCGTCGCCGAGGCGCAGCGGCGCGGGGCGAAGGTCGTCGTCATCGACCCGGTCAGGCACCGCACTGCCGCCCGCGCCGACTGGCACGTCCCGATCCGCCCGGGTACCGACGGCGCGCTGGCCATGGCGCTGATCCACGTGATCATCGGCGAGGGGCTGACCGACGACGCCTACGTCGCCGACCACACCCTCGGCATCGACGAGCTCACCGAGCGGGTCGCAGGCTGCACCCCGGAGTGGGCCGAGGCGGAGACCGGGATCCCGGCCGACGACATCCGCACCCTGGCCCGCGAGTACGCCGCAGGGCAGCCGTCGATGATCAGGATCGGGGTCGCGATCGAGCGGCATCCGGGCGGCGGCTCGACCGTGCGCGCGATCTCCTGCCTGCCGGGCCTGGTCGGAGCCTGGCGCAGGCCCGGCGGCGGGCTGCTGGCGCTGCCGCTGTGGGCGTTCCCGGTGAACTGGGACGCGCTGTCCCGGCCGGAGCTGCGGCCCGAGGGCACCCGGATCATCAACCAGTTCCATCTCGGCAGGGCACTGAACGGCGAGGTCGACGGCCCGCCGATCCACGCGCTGATGGTCTACAACTCCAACCCGGTCGTCGTCTGCCCGGACCAGGAGAAGGTGCTCGCCGGGCTCGCCCGCGAGGACCTGTTCACCGTCGTCTCCGAACAGTTCCTGACCGACACCGCGCAGTACGCCGACATCGTGCTACCGGCGGCGACCCAGCTCGAGCAGACCGACGTCATGTTCTCGTGGGGGCACTTCTACATCGGGCTGAACCGGCCGTCGATCCCGCCGGTCGGCGAGGCGGTCAGCAACACCGAGCTGTTCCGCAGGTTGGCCGCCGCGATGGGCTACGACGACGACTGCTTCCGGATGACCGACGAGGAGCTGATCGCCGCCGCCTACGACTGGTCGGCCCCGGCGCTGCAGGGCATCACCCCGCAGACCCTGGCCGAGACCGGCTGGGCACGCCTGAACCTGCCGAGCCCCGACGACTACGCCCCGCACGCCGAGGGCGGCTTCCCGACGCCCTCGGGCCGGCACGAGTTCCTCTCCGGTGCCGCCGCGGGCGGCGACTTCGTGCTGCCCCTGTTCCGGCAGGGGTCGAACGAGGCCCAGCCCGGTGGCGTCGTCGATCCGCTGCCGCGGTACGTGCCTCCGGCCGGAACCGACGGTGCGCACCCGCTGTGCCTGATCTCCCCGAAGTCGCACGCCTACATCAACTCCAGCTACGCCAACCTCGCCGCGCAGCAACGGGTGCAGGGCGAGCCGTCGGCATGGCTGCACCCCACCGACGCGGCGGACCGGGGCGTCGTCGACGGCGACCTCGTCCGGGTGTTCAACGACCGCGGCGAGATCCTGGTGCGGGCCGTGGTCACCGAGGAGGTCACCCGTGGCGTGGTCATGGCGAGTATGGGCGCGTGGCGTGCGCAGGCGAAGGGCCAGGCGACCGTGAACGCGATCAACCCGACCGGGTTCGCCGACCTGGGCCACGCGCCGACGTTCTCCGACACGAAGGTGCAGGTCGAACGCTCGTGAGTGGAGAGTAGGGCCCTAGCCCTGCTTCCCACTCACGAGCAGCGCGACGGCCCCGGCGACCGGCAGCACGAGGAGCAGCGCGAGTGCGGGCGCCAGCCCGAGGACGGTGGCGAACCCGCCGATCACCGCGGCACCGATGCCGGCCCCGGTGAGGAAGCACAGGGTCGCGACGCCGATCGCGCCGCTGCGGCGCTCCTCCGGCACCGCGCCGCCGACCGCGGCGACCATGCCGGGCTGCCCGGTGCCGAACGCCAGCGTCACCAGGGTCGGCGCGATCGCGAGGACCCACGGCTGGTGCCACGCGACGCCCGCGACCGCGGCGAACAGCCCGACCGTCGTCACCACGCAGGCGACGAGCAGGGTGCGGGTCGGGCCGAGCCGGCGCTGCAGCAGCGCCGACAACGGTGGGCAGGCCAGCGCCACGACCGCCGACGGGACCAGGACCAGCCCCGTGGTCAGCGGCGTCCAGCCGCGCTCGGCGAGGGCCAGCGGGATGCCCAGCAGCAGCGCGAACCAGCTCGCGGGGATCGCCATCGCGCACAGCGACGACAGGACCACGGTCACGTTCGAGATCACCGCGCGGGGCAGGAAGCCGTCCGGCCGGAACCGGACCCACGCCGCCGTCGCCGGGACCCCGAGCACCAGCAGCACCGCCCCGGTCACCGCGGCGGCCGTCCCCGCGCTCGGCGACTGGATGAGCAGCACCAGCCCGGAGACCGCCGTCGCGACGATCGCCGCCCCGGCCAGGTCGAGGCGGGCACCGTCCCCGGGGACGGCCGAGCGCCACCACAGGTACGGCACGGCCAGCAGCCCGACCACCGGGAGGGCGACCGCGGCGCGCCAGCCGCCCGCGGTCGTCAGCGCTCCGCCGATCAGCGGACCCATCGCGGCCAGCACCGCGGACGTCCCGGCCAGCCGGCCCAGGGCCGCGCCGCGCCGGCCGTCGGGGAGACGGGCGGTGAGCAGCGCGGGCGCCAGGACCGGGACCGATGCCGCCCCCAGCCCCTGGACCACCCGCGCGATCATCAGCAGCGGGAACGACGGGGCCAGCGCGGCCGCCAGCGCCCCGATCCCGAGGAGCGCCGTGCCGGCGCACAGCGGGCCGCGGATCCCGACGGCGTCGGCGAGCCGCCCGTGCACCGGCACCGCGACCGCCAGCGCCACCGCGTAGCCGCTGACCATCCAGGTCGCGGCCGCCGTCGTCACACCGAGGCCGTCGGCGAGCCCCGGCAGCGCGACCGTCACCCCGGACGTCGACGTCCCGGCCAGGCCGAACAGCAGGCCCAGCACCACCGAGAGCAGACCGATCCGGTGGCGGGGCGGTGCGGGCGTGGTCGTCACCCCTCGATCCTCACCCGCGCGGCCCCTCCGTTGCATCGTGATTCGGTGCGATCCCGCGGGGCGGCCCGCGGGGTCCCACCCCCTGCCGTGCGAAGATCCCCGGCCGTTGCGCCGCGCACGTGATCACCGGAACGGCGCGACCGGGCCGGGACCAGCGCGCACGGGGGGACACGGTGGAACGCGGGAGCACGGCGTCGCAGCAGGAACAGGGGCTGCGCCGGGACCTGAACGGCCGGCAGATCGGCATGATCGCCGTCGGTGGCGCGATCGGGACCGGGCTCTTCCTCGGGTCCGGGCTCGCGATCTCCGTCGCGGGCCCCGCGGTGATCGTCGCCTACGCGGTCGCGGCCGTCGTCGCGCTCACCCTGGCCTACGCGCTCGCCGAGATGGTGGTCCGGCACCCGGAGGCGGGCGGGTTCGGCCCGATCGCGCAGCGCTACCTCGGCGACGGCGCCGGGTTCGTCCAGCGCTGGATCTACTGGGCCGCGCAGGTCGTCAACATCGGCAGCGAGGTTGTCGCGGCCGGGCTCTACCTGCAGTTCTGGTACCCGCAGCTGCCACTGTGGGTCCCCGTGATCGGGTTCTCGGTCGTCATGCTGGCGCTCAACGCGGGCGCGGTGCGCCTGTTCGGCGAGACCGAGTACTGGTTCGCGATGATCAAGGTGGTGACGATCGTCGCGTTCATCGTGGTCGGGGTGACGGCGATCGTGTTCGGCCTCCCGGGCCAGGCCCCGGTGGGGATCGGGGCGCTCACCGAGCACGGCGGATTCGCCCCGAACGGGCTCGGTGCGATCTGGCTCGCGCTGACGATCGTGACGTTCTCGTTCCTCGGCACCGAGGCGGTCGCGGTCACCGCCGCAGAGTCCCGCGACCCGGGCCGCGACATCCCGCGCGCCGCCCGGCGGACCGTGCTCCGGCTGGCCCTGTTCTACGTCGGCGCGATGCTCGTGGTGGTCACCCTGCTCCCGTGGAACACCGTGAGCACCGGCGAGGAGGTCACCGAGTCGCCGTTCGTGCGGCTGTTCGCGCAGGCCGGGGTGCCGGCCGCGGCCGCGGTGATGAACTTCGTGGTGCTCACCGCGGCGCTGTCGGCGATGAACACCAACCTCTACGTCACCGCCCGGATGACCTACTCGCTGGCGATCGACGGCTACGCCCCGCGGGCACTCGCCCGGACCGGCCGCAACGGCGCCCCGCAGCGTGCCCTGCTGCTGTCCGCGGCCGGCCTCGCGCTCGCCGCGGTCGTGTCGGTGTTCGCCGAGGCCACCGCGTTCCCCCTGCTGGTGGGGCTGGCGCTGTTCGGCGCGCTCACCACCTGGCTGCTGATCTTCGCCAGCCACATCGCGTTCCGCCGCCGGACCGCGGGCGAGCGCTCCCCGGTCCGGCTGCCCGGCGCGCCGTACACCACGGTGGCGGCGATGCTGTTCGTCGCGGCGGTGCTGGCGACGACGCCGTTCACCGAGCAGTTCTCGACCGCGTGGAAGGCCGGGCTGCCGTTCCTGGCCCTGCTCGTCGTGGCCTACCTGGTCGTCCGGCGGCGGTGACGGCGTTACTCTCGGCGCGGTGCTGACCCGCGCGTACGGCCTCGCCCGGTCGCTCGTGACCTACCACGGGATCCCCGGGCGGCAGCGCCGGATGCGCGCCTTCTACGCCGCCTTCCTGGGCCCCGGTGATCTCGCCTTCGACATCGGCGCGCACGCCGGGAACCGGGTCCGGGCGTGGCGCCGGCTCGGCGCGCGGGTCGTCGCCGTCGAACCCCAGCCGGACTTCGTCCGGATGCTGCGGCTGTTCTTCGGCCGGGACGGTGGCGTGACCGTCGTGCCCGCCGCCGTCGGTGCCCGGCCCGGCACTGCCCGGCTCGGGATCTCCCGCGCCACCCCGACGGTGTCGTCACTGTCGGCGCAGTGGCGCGCGACCGTCGCCGGCGACGCCGGGTTCGCCCGGGTCCGCTGGGACGACGCGGTCCCGGTGCCGGTCACCACGCTCGACGAGCTCGTCGCCGCGCACGGGGTCCCCGCCTTCTGCAAGATCGACGTCGAGGGGTTCGAGGCGGAGGTCCTCGCCGGGTTGTCGCGGCCGCTGCCCGCGCTCTCGTTCGAGTACCTCCCCGCCGCGCACGACGCGGCGCTGGCCGCGCTCGCCCGGGTGGAGGCACTGGGCCGGCACGTCTACCGCTACTCCCCGGTCGAGACGATGCGCTGGGAACCCACCCCCGGCGGGCGGTGGCTGGAGGCCGCCGAGCTGGTGGAGGTGCTCGACCGGCGCCGTCCGCTGGGCCGCTCGGGCGACGTCTACGCCCGTCCCGCCCTCGACCGGCCGGCGTAACCGGGATCGGCGGTCGGGTGACCGGCGGCGGCCGGGACGTTCTCGGGCACCCTGGACCGCCGTGACCCCCCGGTTCCGCGACGCCGCGGCCCTCCCGGTCGCCCGGCAGCTGACCGCCGCGGCGGCGCTGCTGGCCGGCGTGCTGGCCGGGCTGGTGGCGACGACCGGGATCGGTACCAGCCGCGTCCTGTTCGGCGTGCTGCTGGCCGTGCCCGCGGCGGCGCTGCTGGCCCGCGCGGCGCGGCGGTCGGGCGAGACGACGCTCGGGCCGGCCGGGGCGGTGACCCTGGCCCGCGGCGTGCTCGTCGTCGGCGTCGCCACGCTGATCGGCCGGGACGGCCCGGCGCAGGTCGCGCTGGTGGCGCTGACGGTCGTCGCGCTCGTCCTCGACGGCGTGGACGGCCCGGTCGCCCGCCGCACCGGCACCGTGACCGCACTGGGCGCGCGCTTCGACATGGAGACCGACGCGTTCCTGCTGCTGGTGCTCTCGGTGCACGTCGCCGCGACCTCGGGTGCGTGGTGGGTGACGGCGCTCGGGCTGCTGCGCTACGCCTACGTCGCGGCGGCCCGGGTGCTGCCGTGGCTGGCCGGGCCGCTGCCGGTGCGGCGGTCGGCGAAGGTCGTCGCGGCCGTGCAGGGGATCGTGCTCGTCGTCGCGGCCGCGCGGGTTCTGCCCCCGGCGGCGGAGTCCGCGGCGCTCGCGGTGGCGCTCGTCGCGCTGCTGTGGTCGTTCGGGCGGTCGGTCGCGCACCGGTGGCGGGTCACCGACGAGCACCCGTTCCGGCGGCGGGCCGCGGCGGCCGGCCTGCTCACCGTGGCCGCCGGTGCGCTCGTGGCCGGTGTCCTCGTCGTGCCGGGCGATCCCGCCGGGCTCGTGCCGGTGGGGTTCCTGCGGCTGCCGATCGAGCTGGTCGTCGGCGCCGCGGTGCTCGCGGTCCTGCCGCCGCGCCCCCGCCGGGTCGTCGCGGTCGCGGCCGGGCTCGTCCTGGCGCTGATCGGGCTGCTCAAGGTCCTCGATCTCGGGTTCCGCACCGTCCTGGCCCGCCCGTTCGACCCGGTCGCGGACTGGGTGCTGCTGGGCAACGCCCACGAGTTCCTGCGCGGCGCCGCCGGCGGGGCCGGCGCGGTCGTCGTCGCGGTGCTCGCCGGGCTGCTGGTCGTCGGGCTGCTGGCCGGGAGTGCGGGCGCGGTCGTGCGGCTCGGGCGCATCGCCGCCCGGCACCGGCGGGCCACGCTCGCGGCCGCGGCCCTGCTCGGCGCCGGGTGGCTGGTGCTGTGGGCGGGTGTGGGCGGCCAGGCCGTGCGCGGGGTCCCGGTCGCCGCGGCCGACGGCGTGGCCCAGCTGCGGGACCGGGCCACCGGGATCCCGGCCTCGATCCGCGACCACCGCGCCTTCGCCGCCGAGGCCGCCGACGACCCGTGGGCCCGGGTGCCGCCGGACCGGCTGCTGGGCGCGCTGCGGGGCAAGGACGTCGTGTTCGCCGTCGTGGAGAGCTACGGCCGGTCCGCCCTGGAGGATCCGGCGATGGCGCCCCGGATCGGCCCGGTGCTGGCCGGCGGGGACCGGCGCCTGGACCGCGCCGGGTTCGCGTCCCGCAGCGGGTTCCTCACCGCCCCGATCGCCGGTGGCGGCAGCTGGCTGGCCCACGCCACCCTGTTCTCCGGGCTCCGGATCGACGGCCAGGGCCGGTACCGGCAGCTCGTCAGCTCCGACCGGCTGACCCTGATCCGGGCGTTCCGCGACGCTGGGTGGGAGACGACCGCGGTCATGCCCGGCACGACCCGGGCGTGGCCGGAGGCCACGTTCTACGGCCACCAGCGGGTCCACGGCGCCGACGGGCTCGGGTACCGCGGCCCGCCGTTCAGCTGGTCCCCGATGCCCGACCAGTACGCGCTGGCCGCGTTCTCCCGCCTCGAGCACGACCGCACCGACCGGGGACCGCTCCTGGCCGAGGTCGCGCTGACCTCCAGCCACGCGCCGTGGACGCCGGTGCCGCCGCTGCTGGCCTGGGACGCGGTCGGCGACGGGTCGGTCTACGCCCCGTTCGCCGGTGGCCAGCGGCCCTTCGAGTCGATCTTCGGGGGCGATCCGGCGGAGACCCGCCGGCACTACGTGGACGCGACCGCGTACGCGCTGGAGAGCGTGCTCGGATGGGTCGAACGCGCCGGCGACGACCGCCTCGTCGTGATCGTCCTCGGGGACCACCAGCCGGCGTCGACGGTCACCGGGCCGGATGCGAGCCGTGACGTGCCCGTCTCGGTGGTCACCCGGGACCGGGCCGTGCTCGACCGGGTCGCGGGCTGGGGGTGGACGCCCGGACTCCGGCCGCCGCCGTCGGCGCCGGTGCAGCCCATGGAGGGGTTCCGGGACCGGTTCCTGGCGACGTTCGGTGACTGAGCGGGGCCGCCGCTGGAGGTACACGTGGCAGCACGACCACCGCTGCGTGTCAGGTCTTCGAGGGCACGGCCGCGACGCGTGCGGCGTCGCGGGGCGGGTTCATGCTCACCAGGGCGAGGAGCCCGCCGGCCACCGCCACGAGTCCGAAGAGCTGGAAGGCCAGGGCGTAGCCGTCGGCAGGGGTCGCCGCGGCGTCGACGATGACACCGGTCAGGTACGGGGCCGCCAGGCCGCCGAGTGACATGACGGCGAGGAAGACCCCCAGCGTACCGGCCATCTGCTTCGGTGGGCAGATCTCCGAGACGGCGGCGTTGGACAGGGGGAGTGCGATCGCGCCGGCGCCGTAACCCACCGAGATCGCGAGGACCACCAGCCAGGGTGTGCCGAGGAGCGGCACGATCGCGAGCAGCGTGCCGCAGACGAGCAGGCCGAGCGCCGGCAGGACCCCGCGCAGCGTCCGCGAGCTCGCGCCCCGCGCGATCAGGCGATCGCTGATCGCGCTGCTGAGCACCATCAGGCCCATCCCGGCGATGCTCGGGAAGCCGAACATCACACCCGCTTCGACGCGGGAGTACCCGAGTCCCACCTCGAGGTAGGACGGGAGGAAGGTCAGGACGACCGTGACGATGCCGTACATCGCGAAGATCCCGGCCGCGCCGCCCATGAAGGTCGGCGTCAGGAAGATCGACCGCCAGGGCACGGTGCGCTCGGTGTCGTCACCGGCCGCGTTCTCCGGGGTGGTCCCGGTGGTGGCCTTCGCGGATCCGTACGGTCCTTCCTTCCAGGTCAGCAGCCAGATCCCGCACCACAGGACGCCGACTCCCGCGAGGACCAGGAACCCGGCGCGCCATCCCCACACCGCCATGATCACGGCCAGGGCCGGCGCGACCACGATCTTCGCGACCGAGGCGGAGGCGGAGATCAGCGCGGAGGGCAGACCGCGCCGCGCCGGCGGGTGCCATGTGTAGGCCGCGGTGTGGATCAGCGCGCTCGACGGTCCCTCCCCGAAGCCGAGGACGATCCGCGCGACGAGCAGCACGGTGAACGTGGCGGACAGGACGACCGGGAGCATGCTGGCCGCCCAGATCAGCGACAGCAGCACCAGCGCCCAGCGCAGCGTCGTCAGCTTCGCCAGTCCGCCCGCGAAGAACCCACCGACCGCGAACGCCAGGAAGAACGCGCTGCCGAGCAGGCCGATCTGGGTCGTGGTGAGGCCGAGCTCCTCGCGCAACGGCTGGGCGGCGAGCCCCAGGATGGTCTTGTCCCCCCAGTTGATCACATACAGCAGCAGGAGGAGGCTGGTGAACCCCCACGCCGTGGTACGCGATTCGGGACCGTCCGACACCGTCGGCGGACGAAGGTCTCTCTCGGTCGTCATGAACTGCTCCCGTCGTCATTGGCGTAGCAGGGAAGGAATGGGGAGGGGACGGGCGGCCGCGGACGGCGCCGGTCAGCCGACGTCGGCTCCCACGATCGAGACGAAGGAGACGCACTCACCCGGACCCCCACCGAGGTTCTGGGTGAGGCCGTACCTCAGTCCCTTGGCCGCGATCTGACGCTCGCGCGGTGCCTCACCGCGGAGCTGCAGCCAGCACTCGTACAGCATGCGCAGCCCGGAGGCCCCGATCGGGTGGCCGAAGCTCTTCAGACCGCCGTCCGGGTTGACCGGCAGCGTCCCGTGGAGCGAGAACTTGTCCGCGAGGGAGTCCGTCCAAGCTCCGCCGCGCGCGGAGAAACCCAGGTCCTCCATGAGCACGAGCTCCGTCGGTGTGAAGCAGTCGTGGACCTCGGCCATCATCAGGTCGTCCTCAGGCGACTCGACACCGGCCTGCCGGTAGGCGTCCGCCGCGGACCGGACCGCCTCCTCGAAGGTCGTGTAGTCGTAGGTGGGGTCGAACGGACCGGTCCCGGGGCCGGCGGCGAACGACAGCGCCTTCACGTAGAGCGGCTTGTCCGTGTACCTGTGCGCGTCCTCCGCGCGCACGATGATCGCCGCCGCGGAGCCGTCACTCACCCCCGAGCAGTCGAAGACCCCGAGATCACCGGCGACCGCCGGTGCGTTGCGGATCTTCTCCTTCGGCACCTCCGCCCGGAACTGGGCGCGCTCGTTGCGCGCGCCGTTGTAGTGGTTCTTCCAGGCGACGTGGGTCATCGCCTCCTTGAAGTCGTCGCGCGCGACCCCGTACTTGTCGGCGTAGGCGGGCGCGAGCATCGAGAACCGCGCCGGCGCCGTGAGCGTGGTACCCGTGCCGTCGTCGGCCGGGTTCGGGCGGGCGAGCCCCGAGTAGCCGGTGTCCTTGAGCTTCTCGACCCCCACGGCCATCACGATGTCGTAGGCGCCCGATGCGACGGCGTAGCACGCGTTGCGAAACGCTTCCGAGCCGCTGGCACAGAGGTTCTCGACGCGGGTCACCGGCTTGTAGTCGATCTTGAGCGCGGTCGACAGGGTCATGCCCGAATACCCGGAGATGAGGGTTCCGAGCCAGTAGGCGTCGATGGAGTCCTTGGTGATGCCGGCGGACGTGAGAGCGGCCTGCGTCGACTCGACGACCAGGTCGCCGGCCGACCTGTCCCACAGCTCGCCGAACCGGGTACACCCCATGCCGACGATCGCGACCTTGTCCTTGATGCCGTGCGAGCTCATGCGGATCCCCCCGTCGGTTCCCCGGCGGCCACGACCACGGGTCGCGCCTTCCAGAAGTAGTTCTGAATCCCCGAGTTCTCCGAGATCCGGCGGAAGGTCATCTCCACGTCCATGCCGATCGAGACGCCGGCCGGTGTCGCGTCGGTCAGCTCGCAGGCGTAGCGGCCCCCGCCCTCGAAGTCGAGCACGACACCGATCACCGGGGGAGCCGGCGAGTAGGCCAGGTGGTCGATCGTGTACGTCGCGACCCGGGCGGGGGTGTCGGCGAGGGGGACGGGCTCCATGGCATCCACGGACCCGCACCGCAGGCACACCCGCTGCGGCGGCAGGTGGCGGCTCCCGCAATGGCTGCAGGCGCTCCCGGCGAAACCGAACTTCCACTCGGCGCGCCGCATCGACGGCGGGGCCGCGGCCTTGTCCGGCTCGGGGCGACGCGGGCTCTGCCGGGCCAGGTGACCCTTCCAGGTCAGGAAGTCCGCATAGCCGAGGCCGGGGTTCCCGGCGTCGATCCAGCTCCGGACCGTGCGTGCGGGACGTGCCCGGTCGATCGACGGGGATGCGCGGAGCACCAGCGTGTCGGCGCCGTCGGCCAGGGACGTCACGACGAGGACGTCGCCGGGGTGTGCCCGGTCGAGGAGCTCCGCCAGCATCAGTCCCGCATGGGCGGTCCCGGCGTTGCCGATCTCGCCGGACAGGTCCGTGACGATCCGGGACGGGTCCACGCCGGACTCTCGGCCGAACCGGGCAGCGGCACGCGGCGAGAGACCGGTGACCGCCAGGTGGGTGACCGCATCTACCTCGATCCCGGCCGACTTCCGGGCCGATTCGAAGGATTCGGCCGCCAGCCGGAGGTAGTGGGACTCCCCGAACCGTTCCTCCCAGCTCCGGCTCCAGCGGTCCCCCGGCTCGCGCCACCTGTCGAGGAACTCGGCGCTCGCCGAGCCCGATCCGAGAACCTCTGCGGCCGAGGGGCCCGCGGAAGCCCTGCCGACCACGAACGCGGCCGCCGCGTCTCCGGTGGTGGCCTCGTCGACCCCACCCGCAGCACCGGTCCGGGTGTCGGAGGCGAGCACGAGGGTGGTCTCGGTGGAGTGGGCCGCCGCGATCAGGGACGCGAAGCCCGATCGCACCGCGCCGCCGGTGTCACAGCAGCGCACCCGCGGGTCCATCGAGAGGGCTGCGTGAACGGTCGTTGCATTAGTCTTCTCCATGTAGGCCGGCTGGGACGTCGCCAGGTGGACCGCGTCGACCCGCGCCCGCACCGCGGCGTCCCGCACGGCCTGACGGCCGGCCTCGACCGCCAGCGTCGTGGTGTCCTCGTCGTACGACGCGACCGCGCGCGTGCCCCTCGCCCCCGCCGAACCCAGCACCGTCGCGATCGTCGAGCCGGGGAGTCGCCAGTACGGCACGTAGACGCCGTACGTCAGGATGTCCGTCACCCGTCCACCGTCCTCTCTGTGCGCCAGGAAGAGTAGACGGACGTTAACTGCTGAAGCAAGAGATCGTGGATCTACCAGTATGTAACCCCTGCTCGACGCGGTAGACCCACCACCTCGTCAGGAGGTTGATCCGTTAACGAACCGGCTGGGCGGCGCCCACGGCTCCCGTCGTCCGGTGTCGACGTCTCGAGGGAGTCCGGCGCAACGGGTCGGATTCCGGTCGGCGTGATCGCCCGAGGGCGGTAACGGAGAAATCCGCAGGCGCGATCGGTCGCGCGACCGCGCCTCGAACCCCGGACGCCGCGCGTCCGGACCCGGCGTGACGCGCCGTTCACTCCCGGGGGAGCGTCCGAAGTTAACGATAGTTGACTCTTGCGAAGATATCGCTCTAGGCTCGCCCCCGTCACATCCGAGCAAGTCCGCACCCGAAGAACGACGTGCGGGGACGACAGGGGCACGACAGTGACACTTGAAGGCAGGACGGTGATCATCACCGGCGGTGGCCGCGGCCTCGGCCGCGAGCATGCGCTCCGGTTCGCCGAGCGGGGCGCCAACGTCGTGGTGAACGACAACGGCGCCGGGCCCGACGGTGCGGGCGACGACACCGCGCCAGCCCGCGAGGTCGTCGGGGAGATCGTCGCGAAGGGCGGCAACGCGGTCGCGCACATCGGCTCGGTCTCGAGCTGGGACTCGGCCAGGGAGATGGTCGAACTGGCGGTCGAGACCTTCGGTGGTCTCGACGTCCTCGTCAACAACGCCGGCATCCTCCGTGACCGCACGATCGTCAACATGAGCGAGGCCGAGTGGGACGCGGTGACGGACGTGCATCTCAAGGGGCACTTCTGCCCCCTGCGGCATGCGGCGAGCTACTGGCGCAGCGAGTCCAAGGCCGGGAAGGACGTGCGCGCCTCGGTGATCAACACATCGTCGGGGTCGGGGCTGCGCGGTAACCCGGGCCAGCTCAACTACGCGGCGGCCAAGGCCGGCATCGCGATCATGTCGGTCGTCGCGGCCCGCGAGCTCGAGCGCTACGGCGTGCGGGTCAACGCCATCGCACCGGTGGCCCGGACCCGCCTGACCGAAGCCGCCCCCGGCCTCGGTGACCGTATCGCCGAGGAGACCGACGGCACCTTCGACATCTGGTCACCCGCGAACGTCACGCCGCTCGTCTCCTGGCTGGCCGAGGAGAAGTGCCACGTCTCCGGCCAGGTCTTCAGCATCGCCGGTGGCCATGTCGGATGGCAGCAGGGATGGGTCGAGCAGGAGGCGTTCGACATGGACCGGGCGTGGACCGAGGCCGAGCTCGCCGACGCGCTGGCACACCTTCCCGCCGGTCCGCCCGCCTGGCGTTCCTCGATCTGACGGCCGGAGGTGCACGTGAATCCGGAGAGCGTGACCGATCTCGAGCTGCCGGGCTTCACCACGTCGGCGGACCGCAGCCAGCTGCGGTTGTTCGCCACGGTGATCGGCGAGACCAGTCCCGTCCACACCGACGTCGAGGCCGCCCGGGCCGCAGGCTACCGGGACCTGCTCCTGCCGCCGACCTTCCTGTTCACCCTCGAGCTCATGCGGCCCGATCCGGCCGCCGTGCTCCGCCACCTCGGCATCGACCAGCGCGAGGTGCTCCACGGGGAGCAGCACTTCACCTACCACTCGCCGGCGGTCGCGGGCGACGAGCTGACCTTCGAGATGAAGGTCGTCGACTACTACGAGCGCAAGGGCGGCGCCCTGCGGTTCGTGGTGCGGCGAACCGAGGTCACCCGTGGCGGGGAGCGCGTGGCGACCCTGCAGAACACGTTGGTCGCGCGACGGTTGGAGCTGAGCTGATGACGGCAACCACCACCGGCCCCGCCTTCACGGTGGGCTCGGAGATCGGCGTCCTGGAGCTGGAGCCGATCAGCCGAACCACGCTGGCCCTGTTCGCCGGCGCGTCGAACGACCACAATCCGATCCACATCGATCTCGACGTCGCGAGGTCGGCGGGGCTCGACGACGTGTTCGCCCACGGGATGCTGTCGATGGCCTACCTGGCCCGGGCCGTGCAGGAGTGGATCGGACCCCGCACCATCCGCAGCCTCGGCGTGCGGTTCGTCGCGATCACCCCGGTCCACGGTGCTCCGATGTTCCGCGGAGTCGTGACGGACGTCAGCCAGGACACCGGTACCGAGCTGGCGACGATCGAGGTGACCACGACGCTCGCGGACGGGACGGTGACCCTTCGCGGCAGCGCCGTGGTCGAGACCGAGGAGCGCGCGTGAGCCCGTCGGACCTGCCCGGGGACTGGATGACGGGTGACGTCGCCGACCTCTACCGCGTCGCCCGTGACTTCTTCGCGGCCGAGGCGTCGGCGAACGGGGAGAAGTGGCGCGAGCAGCGCTTCGTCGACCGGGAGTTCTGGCAGCGGGCCGGCCGGCTGGGCCTGCTCTGCGCCTCGATCCCGGAGGAGTACGGCGGCGGTGGCGGGACCTTCCTGCACGAGGCCGCGATCCAGGAGGCCTACCAGGCCCAGGGCGACCGGTCGTGGGGCAACAGCGTCCACTCCGGGATCGTCGCCCACTACATCCTGGCCTTCGGCACGGAGGAGCAGAAGCACCGGTGGCTTCCGCGGATGGCCACCGGGGAGCTCGTGGCGGCGATCGCCATGACCGAGCCGTCTGCCGGAACCGATCTCAAGGCCATCCGGACCCGCGCGGTGCACGACGGTGACAGCTACGTGATCCACGGCTCCAAGACCTTCATCACCAACGGTTCCACCGCCGACCTGGTGCTCACCGCTTGCGTCACGCAGCCGGACCGGGGCGCCAAGGGCATCTCACTGATCATGGTGGAGGCCGCCGCGACCGACGGGTTCGTCCGCGGCAGGGTGCTCCGCAAGGTGGGACAGCACGGTGCGGACACCTCGGAGCTCTTCTACGAGAACGCACGGGTCCCGGCCACGAACCTGCTCGGTGCGGAGGGATCCGGCTTCACGATCATGATGAGCCAGCTCCCGCAGGAGCGGCTGATCATCGGCATCACCGCCGTCGCGGCCATGGAACTCGCCGTCCGGCTCACCACCGACTACGTCAAGGAGCGGACGGCCTTCGGCAGCCCCCTGATCACACTGCAGAACACCCGCTTCCAGCTCGCCGAGGCCGCGACGTCGGCGCGGGTCGGCCGGATCTTCCTGGACGACTGCATCCGGCGACACATGACGGAAGGGCTCGACACCCCGACCGCGGCCATGTGCAAGTGGTGGCTCACCGACACCCAGAACAAGGTCGTCGACCAGTGCCTTCAGCTGTTCGGTGGCTACGGCTACATGGAGGAGTACCCGATCGCCCGGCTCTGGGCCGACGCACGTGCGCAACGGATCTACGGCGGCACGAACGAGATCCAGAAGGAGCTCGTCGCCCGCTCGCTGTGACCAGAGGGGACCAGCATGTACCTGACCCAAGGACTCCACCGGAGCCTGCAGACCGACCCGGACGCCGTCGCCGTCGTCGACCGCTCCGTGCGCCGCACCTTCCGTGAACTCGCCGACCGGGTCGCGCGCCTGGCCGGGGCATTCGGTGCGCTCGGCCTGGACGAGGGCGACCGCGTCGGGATGCTCGCGGCGAACTCCGTCGAGTACATCGAGTACGCACTGGCCTGCGCCTGGGGCGGCTACGTCTTCGCCCCGATCAACAATCGCTGGAGCCCTGCGGAGATGGCGTATCAGGTCACGGACGCCGGCATCGAGGTCGTCGTCGTCGACGGCGACGGGGTCGAGGACGCGCGTGCGCTGCAGGCGGTGTCGCCGTGCCTGCGCGAGCTGGTGTACTGCGGCGAGGGCGAGGTGCCTGCCGGGTTCCGGTCCTACGAGGAGCTCGTCGGTGCCGGAACGCCCGTCGACGACGTGCGGGTTCCGGGCACGCGGATGGTCGGCCTCCTCTACACCGGCGGCACCACCGGTGAGCCGAAGGGCGTCATGCTCAGCGGCGGCCAGCTGCAGACCTCGATGCTCGGGGCGCTGGCCGGCGCCGGAGGGCCCAACCGCTCCGAGAGGTTCCTGCACGCGGCCCCGCTCTACCACCTGGCCGCGCTGGGGTCGGCGTTCCAGCAGGTCATGCTCGGATCGACCCACTACCTGTTGCCGCGGTTCACCCCCGAGGCACTGGTGGAGATGATCGAGACGGAGCGCATCACGTCGACGACGCTGGTCCCGACCATGATCCAGCGCATGCTCGACCACGCCGAGCGGACCGGCGCCGACCTGACGAGCCTGACCCAGCTCGGCTACGGCGCGTCTCCGATCAGCACGGCGGTGCTGGAGAAGGCGATCGCCATGTTGCCGGCGGTCCGGCTGACGCAGCGTTACGGCATGACCGAGCTCGGCCCGGTCGCGACGGTTCTCCGCGACGAGGACCACCGGGACCCGGCTCATCCGGAGCGGTTGCGATCCGCCGGTCGCGCTGCCCTGCACGCCGAGGTGAGGGTCGTCGACGAGAACGACGCCGAGCTCCCCACCGGCGCGGTCGGCGAGATCGTCGTCAAGGGCGGCAACATGATGCTCGGCTACTGGAACAAGCCGGACGCGACGGCGGACGCACTCCGGAACGGCTGGATGCACACCGGCGACGTCGGGTACTTCGACGAACACGGCTATCTCTACGTCGTCGACCGGCTGAAGGACATGATCGTGACCGGCGGCGAGAACGTCTACAGCGTCGAGGTCGAGAACGTCCTCCACCAGCACCCGGGAATCGACAGCTGCGCCGTCGTCGGCGTCCCCGACCCGGCGTGGGGGGAACGGGTCCATGCGGTCCTCGTCAGCCGGCCCGGACACTCACCGGAGCTCGAGGAGGTTCGCGAGTTCGTGGCCGAGCGCATCGCCCGCTACAAGGCACCGCGTTCGATCGAGATGGTCGACGACCTGCCCCGCTCGCCCGTGGGCAAGATCCTCAAGCGGACCATCCGGGAGCAGCTCCGGGCCGCCCCGGCTCCGCCGGCGACAGCACGATGAGCATCGCCACCTGCCGTACGTCGAACTGCCGCCGGGGGACGGGCACCGACCTGTGGGAGGGGGACGCATGACTGACGGAATCCGGGACGAGGCCCTCCCCGATGGCGACCCGCGCCCCGATACGGGCGCGGGCATCGAGATCCGCCGACCGGCACCCGGCGTCGCCTGGGTCGTACTGAACCGACCGGGGAAACGAAACGCCCTGGCTCGGGATGCGGGACGGCATTTGGCCGGCCTCTTCCGCGAACTGGCCGACGACCATACCGTCCGCTCCGTCGTGATCTCCGGTGAGCACGGCCACTTCAGCGCCGGAGGTGACGTGGACGTGATCCGATCACTGCCCCGGATGACGGCCCGGCAACTCGAGGAACGATTCACCTCCTGCTTCCGGGCGTCATTGACGCTGCGTGAGATGCGCAAGCCGGTCATCGGTGCCCTCACCGGCGGCGTGGTCGGCGGCGCCATGGGGCTGGCGCTGGCCTGCGACATCCGACTGGGCTCGTTCGACGTCTTCTTCAAGGCCCCCTTCGTCCGGATGGGGCTCGTTCCCGACTACGGCGCCAGCTGGTTGCTGCCGCAGACCGTCGGTGCGTCGGCGGCACTGGACATCTCGATCTCCACCCGCGCGGTGGCGGCGGGGGAGGCGCTGCGGCTGGGACTCGTCTCACGGCTGGTCGGGGACCCGGTCGGTGAGGCGCTCGACCTGGCGACCTCGATCTCCGGGGTGCCCTCCTTCGGGGTCGCCGAGACGAAGCGGCTCGCGCACCTATCGAGCACCACGGACTTCGCGGCGGGCGTCGCGGCGGAGGTGGTTGCCCAGACGTCGGCCTTCCACACCCCGGGGGCCCGGGCCTCCGTCGAGAACTACGTTGCCGGGATCGGGGCGCGCCGTGGCCGCTGACCGGGAACCGTGGAACTTCTGGGACCGCGCTCGCTCGCACCCCGACCGGCCGGCCGTGGTCGAGGCCGGTCGGGTGGCGCTCACCTACGGCGAGCTGGCCGAGCGGGTGAACAAGATCTGCCACGCCCTCCGGGAGCTCCGCGTCGTGCGTGGCGATCGTGTCGCGGCCATGATGACCAACACCTGGGAGTTCACCGGGCTCCAGCTCGCCGCGAGCCAGATCGGCCTCTACTTCACGGCGATCAACCGGCATCTCGCCCCGGGCGAGGTCGCCTACGTGCTGGAGAACTCGGCGGCGAGCGTGCTGGTGGTCGGCCCCGATCTCGTCGAGGTCGCCGAGCAGGCGTTGACCCCCGCCGGTACCGTACGGGCCTTCTCGACGACGACATCCGCCTTCGGTCGTGAGTCCTTCGAGGCCCTGTGGACGCGGCAACCCGCTTCCGCTCCGGACGACCGCACTGCCGGAGCACGGCTGTTCTACAGTTCGGGCACGACGGGGCGGCCGAAAGGGATCCTCCAACCGCTCCCCGGGGCCACCCCCGAAGTGGTGGCCGAGGCGCTGCGGACCACGGGCGAGCAACTCGGCCTGCGCCCCGGAGCGGGCGTGCACTACGCCGTCGCCCCGCTCTACCACTCCGGTCCGAACTCGATGATGCTCCAGGCGCTGCACCGTGGACACCAGGTGCTCCTGACGCCACATCGTCCCTTCGACGCCGAAGCGGTCCTCGCGACGATGACGACCCATGGCGTGACCGACACGTTCATGGTCCCGACGATGTTCCACCGCTTCCTGCGGGCACCCGATGACGCCAGAGCGGCCTTCGATCCCTCCCGCCTGGATACGGTCGTCCACTCCGGCGCCGGCTGCCCGGTGGCCACGAAGCGGGCCATGCTCGACTGGTGGGGGTCGGTGTTCGTGGAGTTCTACGGCGGCACGGAGACCGGCATCGCGACGATCGTCGACAGCCGGACCTGGTTGGAGGCGCCGGGGACGGTGGGACGGGCCCGAGCCGGGTATGACGTCAAGATCGTCGATTCGGCGGGAGAGTCGTTGCCACCTGGGACCGAAGGACAAATTGCGATCAAGGGCGGGCCGGCCTTCTGCTACCTGGGGGACCCCGAGAAGACGGCCGCGGCCGTCGTCGACGGCTACTGCCTGCTCGGCGACATCGGCCGGGTCGACGAGGCGGGATTTCTCTTCGTGCTGGACCGGCGCGCAGACCTCATCCTCAGCGGCGGTGTCAACATCTATCCGGCAGAGGTCGAGGCGGCGCTGCTCAGCCATCCTGCGGTGACGGACGCGGTCGTGTTCGGTGTGCCCGACGAGGAATGGGGCGCCGTCGTGTCCGCTCTCGTCGCCTGGCGGGGGCGCGCCGCCGATCAGGAGGCTCACGAGGAGCTCGACCGCCATCTCCGGACGAGCATCGCGTCCTTCAAACGCCCCCGGTATCTCCACTTCGTCGACGAGGTCCCCCGGATGGAATCGGGAAAGGTCAATCGCTCGGTCGCCCGCACCCGGTTCCTCGAACTGCACACCCCGGGATGAGGGCCGTGCCCTGTCGTGTCACCGGGAGACCGACGATGGCCGCGCCGAGCCGGGTGAGCTCGTGAAGGAGGGCCGGTCGCCGGACGAGTCGGTCGTCGAGGATCACCTCGTTGATCACACTGAAGAGACAGCCCGCCCGGGCGCGGGACCGCGTCTCGTCGGTGTCCCGATGCGCCTGTCGGAGCAGGTGCGCCAACTCGACGATGTACGCGCCCTGACTCCTCCGGCGCTGCTCGGCGTCCGGCAGGAAGTGGCGTTCGGTCGCGCTGATCGCGATGAGGTCACGACATTCCATCGCGGTGCGAGCGTAGGTATGGATGGTGTTCAGGGCAGCCTCCTCCGCCGTTGCGGAGCGATTGATCGCGGCAATGATGCCACCCATGATCTGTGCGCTGGCCCGGTCGAACGCCACTGCGAGGATCCTGTCCTTGCTGTCGAACTGGCGACTGACAGCGGACGGACCGATTCCGACCTCCTGGCCGATCTCCCGCAGGGAGACACCATTGTATCCGCGCTCGCGGAAGAGGCGCGTCGCCACCTGCAGAATTGCTTCACGCCGATTCTTGGCGATGAGTGGCGGGCCGTCGCCGTGCCCGACGGGGTCAGGTCCCGCGGGGCCGTCGCCGAGATCCGTCTCGAGGATCGCGTCGACGACGTCGCGTGCCATGGCGCGCCGAGCGGTCGATGTGAGGTGCTTAGTGAGCGACAGATGGGCGATCGCGCCACCGATCGCGTGTGTCCGCACCCCGTGATCGGATCGTGCGTGATCGCCACCTCGGCGGGAGAGCGTCGCGTCCCAGCCCTCCTCGAGCCTCCGGGCCCGTACCCGCATCTCGGTGCGCATCGGTTCGTCGAGCCGGCGCAACTGACGGAGATAGACGAGGAGGGCGTCCGCCTTCGCGAACCCGACGGTCAAGGCGGCCTCGACCACATGTGCGCCGTGCTCGGTCCCCACCCTGGCGGCCTGTATCCCACGTTCCTTCTCGACCGAGTGGACGAAGTCCTCGACGATGGCCCCGAGCAACGACTGCTTGGTGGGGAAGTAGCGGTAGAGTGCCGGTCCGGTGACACCGAGTGCCTCACCGATGTCGTCGATTCCGACTCCCGCGTACCCACGGTGGCGGAACAGGTTCGCAGTCACCGACAGGATTTCGAGCTCCCTGTCCGTCAGATCTCTCACCTGCGGAGCTGTCGTCATCGGAACCTCCACCCGCCGACTCGGCGAGCGCCTGCTTCGGCACACCAAAGTTAACGATCATTGACTTGTGTAGATGATATCAGGATTCCTGCGGCGGCCGTCACCCGGCGCCCGTGAACGCGAGACGGAGTGTTTTCCTCTGATGACCCGATCACACGGCCCCCTGACCGGGACACGGATTCTCGAACTCGGTGGTATCGGGCCGACCCCCTTCTGCGGGATGCTCCTGTCGGATCTGGGGGCCGACGTCATCCGTGTCGACCGGCCCGAGCAGAAGGTCCACACCGTGCTCCATCGGGGTCGCAGGTCGGTCGTGCTCGACCTGAAGTCCCCGGCCGGACGCGATGCGGCGCGCAGGATCGCCGCAACCTGCGACGCCGTCGTCGAGGGCTTCCGGCCCGGCGTCGTCGAGCGCCTCGGCCTGGGCCCGGCGGACCTGAGGACGTCCGATCCGGCGCTGGTCCACGGGCGGATGACCGGCTTCGGCAACAGCGGTCCCGAAGCCCGGACGCCCGGACACGACATCAACTACATCGCCCTGTCCGGGGTGCTGCACACGATCGGCACCGCCGACAGCGGGCCGGTACCGCCACTCAACCTCGTGGGTGACTTCGGTGGCGGCGGGATGCTGCTCGCTCTGGGTGTGCTCAGCGGTATCCTTCAGGCCCGTCGCACCGGGTGCGGCGACGTGATCGACTGCGCGATGGTCGACGGCGCAGCGCTGCTCAACGCCATGACGCTGGGCCTGCTGAACGAGGGCGTCTGGCAGGACGAGCGCGCGTCCAACCTCCTCGACGGCGGCGCCCCCTGGTACCGCACCTACCGCTGTGCGGACGGCGCGCACGTCGCGGTGGGCTGCGTGGAACCGCAGTTCTGGGCCGAGTTCCGCCGTCTGCTCGGCACGGATTCCGACCCGGACTTCGACAGGCGCGAGGAGCGCGCCCGGTGGCCGCGGATCGCGGCCCGGCTGGAAGCGATCTTCCTGACCAGGTCACGTGCGGACTGGGAGACCCACTTCGCCGGCTCGCAGGCGTGCGTGACACCGGTCCTGTCGATGCGTGAGGCGGCGGTTCACCCGCACAACGTGTGTCGCCGCACCTTCCACGTCGCGGGTGACAGCATCCATCCGATGCCGGCGCCGCGCTTCCGGTCCTCACCCGTCGACGAGCCGGGTGACACCCGTCCCGTCGGTTCGGCCACCCGTGACGTGCTGGCGGACTGCGGTTTCACCGAGGGCGAGGTGGATCAGCTGCTCGATCGGTGAATCCGGAGCGGTGATGAACGACGGGATCTCGTGAGGGCCCGGCGTCGGCGTGCCGCCCCGCCGCCCACGGCGGACACGCGGTGCCCGTGGCGTCGCCCGTCGTGCGTAAACTCGATCCGCGGGAGCGACGTCCACTCGACGAGCCGGGAGGGAGCAATGCCCCGGCCACCGGGTCACGGAAGCGGATTCGAGCCGCGCCGTCAGGAGATCATCTCCATATCGGCGTCCCTGTTCGCGCGTCGCGGGTACGCGGCCACCGGCATCACCGACATCTGCCGGGCGGTCGGTCTCGCGCGCGGAGCCCTGTACTACTACATCGGCTCCAAGGAGAACCTGCTCGTCGAGATCCAGGCTGCCGTGCTCGGGCCGCTTCTTGCCGTCGCGCGGCGGATCGTCGAGGCGCCGGCGTCGCCGGCGGTGCGGCTCCGCCTGCTGTCGGAGGTGCTGCTCGACATCATCTTCCAGCGTCTCGACCACATCTGGGTGTACGAGCACGACTACCGGCAGCTGTCGGCGAGGAATCGTGAGGTGGTCGTGGCGCAACGTCACGAGTTCGAGGCGATCGTGATCGATCTGCTCGCGGCCGCGGTCGGTGAAGGCCAGTTCCGGCCGATGGACCTGCAGCTCGGGATGTTGCAGTTCCTCAACCTGCACAACCACACCTACCAATGGGCGCGTCCGGGCGACGAGAAGTGGCCGGTCGCCCATCTCGCGGCCGAGTACTGCGGCACGCTGTTCCGTGGGTTCGCGAGCGCCGATTTCGATCCGTCGGGGATCGAGGCTCAGGTTGGACGGTTCCGGAGTGAGCATCCGGAACTGGATTTCACGCCGGATCTCTCGGGCGCCGCCGCTCCCGCGTGAGGTCGCCCGGAGTCAGCAGGTGGTCGCGTGCCGGCGCAGGGCGTGGAGCCGAACGGCCACCTGGATGCGGAAGAATTCGTCCGGTTCGCGCCAGCGGGACCCCAGCAGCTTGGTGATGCGGTCCAGCCGCTGCACCACCGTGTTGGGGTGCAGGTGCAGCGCTCGCGCGGCCCGTGCGGTGCTGGCGTTGCACTCGGCGAACGCGCTCACCGTGTTCAGAAGGTCGGTCCCGCGCTCGGCGTCGCTGTCGAGGACCGGCCCGATCACCGCCCTCACGAAGTCGTCGATGTCCCGGGCCTCCGGCTCGAACAGGCGCAGGTACAGGCTGTAGGGCGCCGTGGTCACCGCCCGGTCGCGGATGCCGAGTGCAGGCAGCAGCGACAGGCAGCGTCGCGCTTCCCGGTAGCTCCCCGGGACGTCGTCGCAGGACGACAGGGAGGGCCCTTCGACGACCAGGGTCGGGCTCCCGATGCGCGGGCGCACCTGGTTGCGGACACGATCGGCGTCCACCGAGCGCGACTCGGCGAAGATGGCGACGACGACGCCGGCGTGCTCGGCCGACAACACCGGCCGCGGTGTCATGCGCGCGAGCGCGCGCACGGCGTCCCGCCGGTGGTCGCCCACGGACAGGACGAAGATCCGCCTCAGCGCGTCGAGGTCGAGTCCGCGGGCGCGCGCCCGCATCTCGTCGGTGGTCCGGGATCCGGGTTCGACGAGGTCACCCAGCAGCTCCCCGCGCACGCGGTCCTCGGCGTCCGCCAGCGCGTCCTGCTTGAGCCGGAGCAGCGCGACGATCCGTGCCGCGTCCTCCAACGTCTTCTGCTCGCGGGCGGACGGCCTCGTGGCGCTGCGTGCCACCAGGAGCGCGCCCAGCGACGCCGGCCCGGCGACGACGGCCACCACCCCCGCGACTCCCGGGCAGGAGGTGGACACGAAGCGTGCCGTCCGGCGGCTCTCGGCGATCGCCCCGGCGACGTCCGGGTGGCGCCAGCAGCCGTCCACGGGGAGTCGATCGGACGACTGCGCGATCGGCGCTCCGAACTCGTCGAGGACGATGACCTCGCGCTGCATCGCGCGGGCGAGGGTGACCGCGACCCGGATCGTGCTCTCGCCCCGCAGGACGCACTCGGTCAGCTCGGCGTGGTCGTGGTGCGCCCGCTCCATCTCGTCGACGTGCTGCGCCAGGCGGTCGCGGCTGTCGTCGGCGGCCTCGGCGAGCGTGCGTGCCTGTTCCAGCAGGCGCGCGCCCTGGAGGATGACCGCGCCGTGGTCGGCGAACGCGGTCAGCAACCCGATCTGGTCCGGGTGGAACTGCGTCTCGGTCCGGGTGGCGACGAACAGCGTCCCGATGACGTCGTCCCCGGCGACGAGAGGTACCGCGAGTGCGGACACGACGCCTTCCGCCAGGAGCGCAGAGTCGGCACCCAGGTCGTGGGTGAAGCCGGGATCGACGTGGTAGCGGGTGGAGCAGTGCGGTCTGCGCCGGGTGGCGACGAAACCGGCCATGCCTTCCCCGGCCGGTACCCGGACGCCTTCCAGCTGCGCGGAGACCGCTCCGCACGCCGTCCGCACCTCCAGCTCGCCGGTCGCGGGGTCGAACTCCGCGAGCCAGGTCAGGTCTGCTCCGAGCAGGTCGTTCGCCCGGTGCACGAGGCTCCGGAGCAGCGCCTCGACGTCGCGCTGCTCGGCGAGCTCCCGGCTGCACGCGAACAGGGCCGCAAGTTCGTCGCGACGGCGGCCGGCGCGGCTGAGGTGGGCCTGGAGCCGCTGCACCCGGCGTTCGATCGCGTCCCGCGTCTCGCGGTCGACGCCCGCACCGTCCAGGAGCGCGGTGAGGTCGTCCGGGCCCGTCACCCGCTCCTCGTCGAGGAGATCGAGCAGTGCCACGACGGCGTGGGCGCACACGGTGCCACCCACCGGGGTTCCGGCCGAGGCGCCGTCGAGCAGCAGCGAGCCGTGACCCGCGCGCGACGGTTCCGTGGCGTCGATCGGGTCCGGCACCATCGCCTCCTCGTCGCGTCCCACACCATCACCTCGACCGGGGCGCCCACGGACGCTAGTTTTGCAGAACGAACGGTACAAGAAACTCCGGAGAAGGGACAGCGGCGTGAAGGGCCACGTCCCGTCCTCCCGAGGGGAGTCAGGTATGCCGACCAGCAGCAAGGCCGCCCTGGACGGCCGCCCGCGCGTCGTGGTGATCACCGGGGCGGCCGGTGCGCTCGGCACGGCGGTGGCGCAGCGCCTGGCGGGGGAGGCGCCCACCGATCTGGTCCTCTGCGACCTGTCGGCCGAGCGGCTCGAACGGACCGCGGCGACGCTCGAGCACGTCGGTGGCCGGACCGTCACCCGGGTGGCCGATGTCGCCGACCCGGAGGCGGTCGATGCCGCGGTCTCCGGCGCGGTCGACCGGTTCGGCCGCCTCGATGTCATGATCAACAATGCGGCGGTGCTCTCGTCCAACGGCCGCATCCACAACCTGGCACCGGAGGAGTGGAGCCGGCAGCTCGAGGTCACGTTCCTGGGGGCCGTCCACGGAACGACCTCGGCGGTGCGCGTGATGCGCGGTCAGGACGGCGGCGGTTCGATCATCAACACCGCGTCGGTGGCCGGACTGACGGCCTGGCCGTACGCGGCGCCGTACTGCGCGGCGAAGGCGGCCGTGGTCCAGCTGACCAAGGTGGCGGCGGTCGAGTACGCCACGGAGCGGATCCGGGTCAACTGCGTCTGTCCCGGGATGTTCGAGTCCGCCATGAGCGCGGACATCCCCGACGCCGCCCGGCCCGGGCTGACCGCCCGGCACCCGCTCGGCGTCGGCACACCGCAGGACCTCGTCGGAGCGTTCTCGTACCTCGCCGGACCGGACTCCCGATGGACGACCGGATCGGCACTCGTGGTGGACGGCGGATACGCCGCTCCGTGACTCAGGTGTTCCCGCGCGCCTTGTCCCGGAGCTCGTTCTTGCGGATCTTGCCGATCGACGTGCGTGGGAACTCGTCGACGACATGGATCTCGTGCGGAACCTTGAACCGGGCGAGGTGGCGCAGGCAGTGCTCCCGTACCTCCTCCGCGTCGATCGACAGGCCCGGTACCGGCTGGAGGAAGGCCACGATCCGCTCGTCGCGCCAGGCGTCCGGGGCGCCCACGACCGCGGCGTCCGCGACCGCCGGATGGGTCGCGAGGACCCGTTCCACCTCGGCCGACGCCACGTTCTCGGCCTTGACCTTGATGACGTCCTTCGACCGGTCGAGGAAGGAGAAGTAGCCGAGCTCGTCGACGCTCATCGTGTCACCGGTGCAGAAGCGCCCGTCCCGGTTGGTGGCCCGGGTGATCTCGTCGTTCCTGTAGTAGCCGTCGAGGCGGGGGCTCCCGACGTACCTGGCCTCGCCCGGGATGTTCGGGCCGAGCTCCCGGTCCTCGGCGTCGAAGATCCCGAGGTCGATGCCGGGCATCGGCAGGCCGACCGACGTCGGGTTCCGCGGCAGGTACGGCGGGCACCGCGTGCCGATCGTCCCGTTCTCCGTCATGCCCCAGATGTTGATCAGCGGCACGTCGTACCGGCGTTCGAACTCGCTGATCTCGGTGTCCGAGAGCGCCATACCGAAGATCATCATGCGGAGGGAGTGCCGCGCGTCCGGTGCTCGCTCGGGCAGCTGCATGAGCTGCCGGATCGGGTTGGCGACCAGGCTCCCGACGGTGATCCCGTAGGTGCGGACCTGGCTCCAGTAGCGCGCCGCGTCGAACACCTCGGTGACGACGAGGACGCTGCCGGTGGCCATCGTGTTGAGCAGCGAGATCGTGAGGGCGTTGATGTGGAAGAGCGGAAGGACGCAGAGGCTGCGGTCCTCGGGCCGCAACCGCTGGTGCTGCGCGTTCATCTCGCCGGACAGGACCAGCGCCTGCTGGCTGAGCACCACGCCTTTCGGACGCGCGGTCGTGCCGGACGAGTACATGAGCACCGCGGTGTCCGAGGCGGCGACGTCGGCGGCGGGCGGTGGTTGCGCGGTGAGCCACGACTCCAGCTCGTCGGTGCCGACCACGACCGGTGGGGTCGCCGAGCACAGCGCCGCCGCCTCGGTGGCGGTGCCACGACGGTCCGGGTCGCAGATCACGACCTTCACCTCGGCGTGGTCGAGCACGTAGTGCAGCTCGTCGACGGCGTAGGAGGCGATCGTCGGGGTCGCGATCGCGCCCAGGTGGCTGATCGCGAAGAGGCCGACGACGAACTCGAGCCGGTTCGTCATGTGCAGGACGACGTGGTCCCCGGCGCCCACCCCGTGTTCCCGGAGACCGCCGGCGAGCCGTCCGGCGCGCTCGGCGAGGTCGCCGTAGGACATCTCGGCCCACCGGCCGTCGGCGGACTCCCAGATCAGGCCGATGCGGTCACCGTCGGTCTCGGCGCGGTGGGCGAGCAGGTGGTTCAGGGTCAGGTTTCCGGTGGCGAGCACGGAGCTCCTTCGTGGACGCGTGGGGGAGGGCCGGGCATGAGTACGTCCGATCAGGCCTGCCGGGTGAGCAGGTCCGCCCGCCGCCGGCGGGTGGCCTCCTCGTCGACGACGAGGCCCTCCGGGTCCGTGTGCGGGTCGCCGCTGATCACCACACCGAAGTCGCGCGCCGCCGCCTCGATCGAGAAGTACTCGTCGCGGACGTCACGCAGCACCCGCTCGGGCTCCCGCTCCAGGGGATTGCCCCAGCCCCCTCCGCCGTTGGTGATGTAGCGGAAGACGTCCCGGGGTTGGGTGCGCCAGAGTGGCTGGGTGCCGAACCAGAAGTACTCGCCCTTCTCGGGGTCGGGTGCCTTGGTCTCGGGGTCGAGCAGCCCGCTGATCGGCGTGGACGTGCGGTAGACCTCCGGGTCCTCGAGCGGGACGAGATCCTTGCGCTCCGCGACGTCGTAGTGCTCGGCCGGCAGCAGCCACACGGCACCGGGCCGGCCGTCACCGCCGCCGACCACGCCGGTACCGCTGCTCCGCTTGGTGTGCACCGGGCTCGACGTGTGGTTCGCCGGGGTCAGGAACATGCTGTCCCGCAACGCGGCCGCGCCGCCACGGTGGTAGCCGATCCCGGCCGAGTCGATCACGTACTCCTTGCGGAGGACGACGATCGGCAGGTCCGACTCGATGGCCTCGGTCGCCGGGTCGAGGTTGTTGGCCAGGTAGATGGCGTTGTAGGAGTCGGCGTCGCCGTGCTTGGTGGCACCCCACGGGCCGTGCTCGCCGCCGCACTGCGCCACCGTGACCCAGGGCGTGCCGTCCTCGGTGACCCCGTGACCGTTGTGGATCGACAGCGAGCCGTAGTCGCCGGCGACGGCGTCCTCCCCGACCGCCGCCTGCAGCGCTCGGAACACCGAGAGCAGCACCGGCTGCGAGGCCTCCCAGTAGATGAAGACAGCACCGTCGGGCGGGGTCGCACCGATCAGGGTGCCGGGCGGCACGACGACGTCGACGTTGCGGTAGACGCCGGAGTTGAACGGCGTGGTCGGGTCGAGCATGTACTTCAGGGCGATACCCACGGCGGTCAGCGTGTCGAACATGCCGCAGTTGATGCTGGTCCGCGCCTGTTCCGAGGTCCCGCTGAAGTCGAGCTCCATGTGCGAGCCGATCTTGGTGATCGTCACCTTGATCTCGTACTCGCGGGTGTCGTCGATCCCGTCCGCGTCGACCAGGTCACCGCCGGTGTATACGCCGTCCGGGATTGCGGCGATCGCCTCGGCCATCGACTCGGCCGGCACGTCGACGCTGTAGCGGATGCCGCCGAGCCAGGCCTCGACGCCGTAGCGCTCGATGCTCTCGCGCATCAGCCGCTCGCCGAGCAGCAGGTTCTGGTAGATCGTGATCATGTCCGGGAGCAGGAGCGCGGCGTACCTGGCGTTGTCGAAGATCAGGTGGAAGCCGTGGTCGATGGGCTCGTCGTCCCGGTAGATGAGCATCGGCGGGATGACGAGCCCGTTCTCGTAGACGTCCTTCTTGACCGCGGAGAAGCCGGCGGGCACGACGCCGCCCATGTCGAGCTGGTGGGCGCGCAGTGCCACGAATGTCACGATCTCGCCGTCGTGGAAGACCGGGCGGATGAAGCAGATGTCGTTGACGTGGTTGCCGGCCCGGTAGGGATCGTTGACCATCAGCACGTCACCCTGGCGGAGCTTGTCGATGCCGAACTCCTCCACGGCGTTGCGCACCGCGTGTTCCATGGCGCCGGAGAAGAGCACCAGGCTGTTGGACACCGTGGACATCGAGTAGTTGGTCGACTTCGGCCCGGAGATCGTGGCGGCGAAGTCGTACCAGTCCCGCAGGATGCCGGAGAAGGCGTGGTGCAGCAGGTTGGTGCACATGTGCTCGACGATGTAGCGCATCCGGTTGGACAGCACCGTCGCGGTGTAGCGGTCGCACGAGTAGCGCGCATGGAACTCGGCGTCGGAGAGATCGCGGATCCGGGTCTCGCCGTTGTCGGTCATGGTTGTCCTCCTCAGGCCCTGGTGATCCGGAGCTCGCCGTACTCGCCGACGACGGCGACCTGGCCGGGCAGCATGAACGTGGTGGAGAGCGCCTCGTGGATCACGGCCGGCCCCTCGACCCGGTCGCCGGCACGCAGCGACTCGCGCCGGTGGCGGCCGGCGGTGATCGGCTCGTCGGTGAGGTAGCGGAGAACGAACGTCGACTCCGGGGCCACCACGCCACCGTCGCCGGCGGGGACCCTGGGGTAGTCGACCTTGTCGGCCGTGATGACCGCCTCCACCCGGTAGGTCACGCCCTGGACCGGGAGGCCGTCGAAGCGGTTACCGGCGCGCGACTCGTAGACCTGGTGGAAGTTCTCGATCATCTCGCAGACCTTCTCCGGGGTGATCTCTCCGGAGGGTACCGAGACGAACGGGGTCTCCCAGGTCTGTCCGGCCAGCCGGGCGTCCATGCTGCGCACGAACTCCACGTCGACGCCGCGGTCGGCGAAGCGGGCACGGAGCTCGTCCTCCATCTGCCCGTACACCTTGTTCACCGCCTCGGCCGCGGAGTCGTCGAGGATCAGGTAGGAGCTGCGGCTGTCGCCGTAGACCTGGTCGGTGCTGACCAGGCCCAGTGCGGAGAACAGCCCGGGGTGAGGGGGCACGATGACCTCGCGGGCGTGGACCAGGTCCAGGCAGGCCGGGAGCAGCATCGGGCCTGCCGCCCCGAACGCGACGAGGCTGTAGTCGCGCGGATCGATCCCGTGCTTGATCGCGATGTTGGTGATGCCCTCGGCGACGTTGTTGACCCCGATGTTGAACGCGTACCGGACACGCTGGTCGAACCCGAGCGGGGTGTCGAGGTCCTCGAACGCCCGCCGGGACAGGGCCGGGTCGAGGGTGAGGCGGCCACCGGCGAAGGACGCCGGGTCGATCACGCCCATCATGACCAGCGTGTCGGTCGTGGCCGGCTGCGTACCGCCCTTCCCGTAGCACGCCGGACCGGGGTCGGCGCCCGCGCTGCCCGGGCCGACGAGGACCTCGCCGCCGCGCGGGCTGATGGTGACCAGGCTGCCGCCGCCGGCGCCGATGCTGTCGACCTCGTTGGACAGTGCATTGACGATCAGGTCGTCCTCGAGGACGAAGGTGGAGTTCACGTAGGGCTTGCCGCCGGAGACCATGCTGATGTCGCACGACGTCCCGCCCACGTCGGCGCAGAGCAGGTTGCCGCGGTCGATGAGGGTGCCGAAGTGCGCGCTCGCCACGGTGCCCGCCGCCGGGCCCGCGAACACGATCTCGAAGGGCTGCTCCATCGCGATGTCGGCGTCCATGAGCTGGGCCGCGCAGTTCGCGTAGTTGAAGCTGCCGGAGAAGCCCAGGTCACGGAGTCCGTCGCCGAGCTTGCGGGTGTAGTCGCCGTAGATCAGCTTCATGAACACGTCGATCGTGGTGGTCGACGCGCGGGCCCACTCCTTGGCCAGCGGCGAGGTCTCGCTGGAGATCGACACCGGGATGTCGCCGAGCTCGTCGCGCACCAGCTCGCGCAGCCGCTCCTCGTGGTGGGGGTTGACATAGCTGTTGATCAGGCAGATGGCAACGCCCTGGACGTCGCAGCGGCGCAGCACCGCCAGCTCGGCCCGGGCGTGCTCCTCGTCGAGGGGGATGAGCACGCCGCCGTCGGCGGTCAGCCGCTCCCGGATCCCCCGCCGCAGGTAGCGCGGCACCAGCGGCCGGGCCGCGTCCCCGAAGCCCCGTCGCCAGCCGGCGTCGGTGAGCGCGGTCAGAGGGCGATAGTTCGAACCGATGTCGATGATGTCGCGGTGTCCCAGCGTGGTCAGGAACGCGATCTTGGGGAGCTTGCGGGTGATGACGGCGTTGAGGCCGTGCGTGCTGGCGTGGTTGAAGACGGTCGCCCGGCCGGCACCGGCTTCCTCGGCCCCCTGCAGCACGCCGAGGTGGGTGTTGTGCACGTCGGTGGAGACCTTGACGGTCGTGATCCGACCGTCCTCGATGACCACCACGTCGGTGAAGGTCCCGCCGACGTCGACTCCGATCATGCTCATGCTGTGTCGTCCTCTCGACCGTGTGGCTCAGGAGAAGTGGAGGCCCTCGGAGACGAGTTTCACCGGACCCAGCAGGGTCCACTTCCGCTTGTCGACCGTGGTCAGCGTCGGCTGGTGCTTGACCACGACGTACCAGCCACCCTCGCTGAGAACCGGGTAGCGCTTGAAGTCGGCCGCGGTCGAACCGGGGTGGTCGGCGAGGTCGACGCCGAGCTCCGCGAGCTCGTCCGCGGTGACCGACTCACGCTCGACGTCGATTCCCGGGGCGGGTGCTGATCGGGCTTCGCTCACGAGTACCTCCTCCGCACGCGTCGCTGCGTGGACATCCGGTGGGAAAGACGACAGCCCCCTGGGGCGGCCGTGTGATCGGGACCATAGGCCGCACGGTCGGCGGGCGACCACGTGGAGATCACCCACTCCTGACCGCGCGACGGTGGGGTTCCCGCCCACAGCCGTCACGGGCCGGTGGCGTCGGTCCGCTGCGCGGACGGGACGGCCCGCAGGTCCCGTTTGAGGACCTTGCCCGACGGTGTCCGCGGGAGTTCGGGCACGACGACGAACTCGGCCGGCACCTTGAACCGCGCCAGGTGCTCGCGGCAGAAGGTGCGGAGACCGGCCGGGTCGGGAGCGGCTCCGGGCCGCAGGACGACGAAGGCGCGCGGGACCTCGCCCCAGCGTTCGTGCGGCATGCCGACGACCGCGGCCTCGACGACGTCGGCGTGCTCGAACAGCACGCGTTCGACCTCCGGGGTGGCGATGTTCTCGCCGCCCGAGACGATCATGTCCTTCTTGCGGTCCTCCACGTAGAGGTAGCCGTCGTCGTCGAGTCGGCCCACGTCCCCGGTGTGGAACCACCCGTCACGCCACGACCGTGCGGTTGCCTCCGGGTCGCGCCAGTAGCCCGAGGTGACCTTCGGGCCGCGCAGGGCGATCTCGCCGACCTCGCCCGGCCCGGCCTCCGTGCCGTCGTCGGCGACGATCCGGACCTCCAGGTGCGGAACCGGCCGACCGACCGACCCGACCTTGTCGAGCATGTGGCCGGCGTCGTTGACGGTGTCCCCGGACACGGTCTCGGTGAGCCCGTAGGCATCGGCGAACCACACGCCGGGGAAGGTGTCGAGCACGTGCCGGACGAGGGGTTCCGGCATCTTCTCGCCGCCGCCGATGATCAGTCGGACCGAGCTCAGGTCCCGTGCGGCGACGCCGGGAAGCTGCAGGATCGCGATCATCATCGCCGGCGCGAGCCACACGACCGTCGGACGTTCGCGTTCGATCGTGTCGACCACCTCGGCGGCGTCGAAGCGCCGGAGCAGGACGATCGCGCCGCCGGCGTGCCAGGTTCCCGTCCCCGGCAGGTCGAGGCCCCCCACGTGGTAGAGCGGGCCGCACACCAGCGTCCGGTCGTCGCGGTTCAGGCCGAACTCGATGATGTGGGCGAAGTTCTTCCACGCCACGTTCCCGTGGGTGATCTGCACCCCCTTGGGGCGCGAGGTGGTCCCGGAGGTGTACATCAGCCGGTGCAGGTCGTCGGCGCGCGTCTCCGCGATCGGGACGCGGGCGCCGCGGTGCGCGTCGACGAGATCGCGATAGGCCGGCCAGCCGTCGCGTGCCGCGTCGAGCAGCACCCTCGTCCGCAGGGCCGGAAGGCCGCCGAGGACCGGTTCGACGGCGGGCAGGAACTCCGCTTCGGTCACCAGGCAGGCGGCCTCCGCGTTGCCGAGGATGTACGACCACTCCTGGGCGGCCAACCTGTAGTTGAGGGGGAGCAGCACGGCGCCGAGCCGGCTGACGGCGATCACGGTCTCGAGGAACTCGACGTGGTTGTACAGCAGGACCGCGACGACGTCGCCCCGGCCGATCCCGGCCGCACCGAGCCCGGCCGCGAGGGCGTGGACCCGCTCGCTCAGCTCCTCGTTGGTCAGCCGGCGGTCGCCATCGGTGAGGACGACCTGCCGAGGTCGTCGCGCGGTGTTGTGGTCCAGGACGGTGGCGAGGTTGAGGACCGGGTCGGTCATCGGCCGTACTCGCGGTGGACGGGCGTGGGCATCGCACCTCCCTGTGCGGGTGGCGGCCGCGCGCTTGTGACCGCCGCGGGGTTTCGTGTACCAATCGTTCTATGAAATCATGCCGAGCCTAGGCCCGGGCCGCGGTGGTTCACAAGACAGGGAGCGACATGACGGCAACGACGCGCACGATCTCGGCGCAGGACGGTGAGCTGCGAGCGGCGCTCGAGGACGCCAACATCCCGACACTGCTCCTCGTGCTGGCGCACCTGACCGGTGACCGGTCGTGGCTGGACGGCCCCTACCGCCCCAGCCGCACGGTGGCGACCAACGACAACGACTCGGCCGGGTTGCCCGAGGAACGCCGGCGCGAGGTGCGTGAGCGTGCCTTCGACGTCCTCACCGCGGTGCGGGACGGCGCTCTGGAACCCGGTGCACCGCCCGGGCAGGACGAGATCGTCGACTGGTTGTCCTTGTCCCTCGGTGAGACCGTGCCGCCGGAGTACGGTCCGGCACTGGCCGAGGAGGGCGGGTTCGTCGATCGTTCCGCGTCCTGGCCGGGCGACGAGCCACCGGCTCGCCGCGAGGATCTCCACGTGGTCGTCATCGGTGCCGGCGAAGGAGGTGTCTGCGCCGCGGCCGCCCTGAAGGCACTCGGCATCCCGTTCACCGTGATCGAACGGCACGACCGGGTCGGCGGGGTGTGGCTGGAGAACTCCTACCCGGGAGCGGGCGTCGACACCCCGAGTCACCTGTACTCGTACTCCTGGGCCCAGCAGTACGGCTGGAGCCGCTACTTCGCGAAACAGCCCGAGATCCTCGAGTACCTCCGGCGATGTGCACGGGACCGGGGCCTGCTGGAGCACATCCGGTTCCGGACGGAGGTCACGGCCGCCGTCTGGGACGACGAGGCCCGGAACTGGCGGGTCACGGTGCGACCCGCCGCGGAGGGCGACGGTCCGGCCGACGATCCTCACGCCGGCGAGGAGATCCGTGCCGACGTGGTGATCAGCGCGGTCGGTCAGCTCAACCGGCCGGCCCGGCCCGACATCCCCGGGCTCGCGGACTTCCCCGGACCGGTGTTCCACAGTGCCCGGTGGGACCACGAGGTCGACCTGACGGGCAAGCGCGTGGCGGTGCTCGGTACCGGTGCCAGCGCGATGCAGATCGTCCCCGCCATCGCCGGCACACCCGCGCACACGACGATCTTTCAACGCTCCGCGCAGTGGGCCGTCCCGAACGACAACTACCTCCGCGAGCTCAGCCCCGCCACGCAGCTGCTCATGGACCAGGTGCCCTGGTACGCAGCGTGGTACCGGCTCCGTCTGCTGTGGATGTACCAGGACAAGCTCCACCCGACCCTGCAGATCGATCCGGACTGGCCGCATCCGGATCGGGCGGTGAACAGGACGAACGACAAGCACCGGGCCTTCCTGGTGAAGCACCTGATGAGCGAGATCGTGGGGCACGAGGACGAGCTGCTCGACAAGGTGCTGCCGACCTATCCGCCCTACGGCAAGCGGATCCTCATCGACAACCGCTGGTTCGAGACCCTCCGCCGCGACGACGTCTCCCTGGAGACGGCCGGGGTGCAGGAGATCGAGGGCAACACCCTGGTCCTCGCCGACGGCAGCCGGCACGAGGCCGACGTGCTCGTCCTGGCGACCGGCTTCCAGAGCCGGCGGATGCTCTACCCGATGGACGTCCGCGGCCGATCGGGTCGCTCGCTCCGCGAGATCTGGGGCGACGACGACGCCTACGCCCACCTCGGTATCTCGGTGCCCGACTTCCCGAACTTCTTCCTCCTCTACGGGCCCAACACCAACCTCGGGCACGGGGGGAGCGTCATCTTCCACACCGAGTGCCAGGTCGGGTACATCACCCGCCTGCTCGTCCGGATGATCGAGTCCGGGCTGGACAGCGTCGAGGTCCGCGCGGACGTCTGCACCGCGTACAACGAGCGCGTCGACGAGGCCCACTCCCGGATGATCTGGACGCACCCGGGCATGTCGACCTGGTACCGCAACGCGGCCGGGCGGGTCGTGACCAACACCCCGTGGCGCTTGATCGATTACTGGTACATGACCAGGGAGCCGGACCTCGCCGAGTTCCACGTCGGCTCCCGCGAACGGATCGGAGCGGTCTCATGAACTCCACATTGGCCGGGCGCGTCGTGCTCGTCACCGGTGGCGCGAGCGGCATCGGAGCGGCCGTCTGCCGCCGAGCGGCCGCGACCGGGGCATCGGTGGTCGTCGCCGACATCGACGTGCCGAAGGCCCGCGAGATCGCGGGTGAGGTCGGGGGGCACGCGCTCGAGCTCGATGTGACCTCGGAGGCGTCGGTGTCGGCCGGGGTCGCGGCGGCCGAGGAGGCTGCCGGTCCGGTCGACGTGCTGGTGACCTCGGCCGGGATCACCCAGCCCCCGCACCCGCCGGAGGAGCTGGAGCAGTCGGTCTGGGACCGGGTCCAGGACGTGGACCTGCGGGGGACGTGGCTCTGCGCGGTCGCCGTGGGCCGCAGGATGGCGGTGCGGGGCGGCGGGAGCATCGTGACGATCGCCTCCATCGCCGGCATGCGGTCGATGCCGCTGCACTCCTACACGCCCGCGAAGGCCGCCGTCATCGCGATGTCCGCGGACCTGGCGACCGAGTGGGGACGCTCCGGCGTCCGGGTGAACTCGGTGTCACCCGGGTACGTGCTCACCCCGCTCCTGCAGGAGCAGATCGACGACGGGCAGCGGGACCCGTCGAACCTGATGGAGTCGTCCGCGCTCGGACGCATGGTGCAGACCGAGGAGGTCGCGGACGCCGTGTGCTTCCTGGCCTCCGACGCGGCCTCGGCGATCACGGGCATCAACCTCCCCGTCGACGCGGGGTGGCTCGTCGCGCCGACGTGGCGGACCTACCGCGGTGTCCCCGACAAGCGATGACCCGCTGATGGCCGCTCCCGACGACATCCTGCTCCCGGCGGACCTGCTCCGGTTCCAGACCACCCTGGCCCCACCGGCAGGCCGCACGGCGCTCGACGTGCTGGCGGCCGCGGACCCGTACACGAACCAGAACGCCGACGCCGGCCTCCTCGTCGGCCGCCGTGTCCCGATCCGGCAGGTCGCCGGGTGGGACGTCACCGCGGACGTCTACCGGCCCGCCACCGCCGGACCACTCCCGGTGCTGGTGTACCTGCACGGGGGCGGGTGGGTGCTCGGGGCACCGAGCACCCACCGGCGACTCGCCCGTGACATCGCCGGGCTGGGCCTGGTGGTGGTCGTCGTCGACTACCGGCGCGCTCCGCGGCACCGGTTCCCCGCCGCCGTCGACGACACGACGGATGCGATCGAGTGGGCCCGGCGTCACGCCTCGACGTGGGGAGGGGACCCGGACCGCATGGTGGTGGCCGGGGACTCGGCCGGAGCCAACCTCGCCGCGGCGGCGCTGGCACTCGGTGCCGAGGGCTGCTCGGCCGCGGTCCTGGCGTACGGGATCTACGACGTCCACCGCGCGCTCCCGCTGCTCTCCGGCCTCGTGGGCGGGCCGGACCCCGACTCGCAGCTCTATCTCGACCCGGTCGACGCCCGCCGGCTCGTCGACGATCCCCGACTCCACCCGGAACGGCACTGCGCCGGGTTCCCCCCGACACTGGTGCTCGTCGGTCGGCGTGACCCGCTGGTGGGGGAGAGCCGGGCCCTGGCGAAGCAGCTGACGGACCGCGGCGTCGTGCACTCCTACGTCGAGGTCGAGGATGCGCCCCACGGCTTCCTGCAGATGCCGACCGAGAGCTGGCACACCGACGGCCTCGCGGTCATCGGGGAGTTCCTGACCGACGTGCTGCCGCCGACCGCCCACCCGGGGGCCGGTCCCGGGCACGCGAGACGCTGACGTCACCGGTGCCGTCTCACCCCGGGTCGAGTCCGCTGATCGACCCGAGGCGTTCCACGGCCTCGACGTACTCGTGTACGAATCCCTCGACGACCTCCCGCACGGTCGTCGTCCGCGTCATGCGGCCCACGAGCTGGCCGACGTAGTAGTTCACCAGCTTCTCGGCCCCGGGGGACCGGTGGGCGGACCGGTCGATCCGGGCCTTGGCCTCGGCGATCAGCCGGAACTGGTCGGGCATACCGAGCGGTTCGGGGCCGGCCGGATCGGCCCACTCGTCGGTCCAGGCCGAGCGGAGCTGACGGGCGAACTTGCCGGTGCTCGCCCGGGACCGCACGGCGTCGCCGGCGCCGGCGCGGAGCATCTTGTCCAGGACCACCGGATGGGTCTCGGCCTCGCGCGTGCTCAGCCAGATCGACCCCGTCCACACCCCCTGGGCGCCCAGCGCGAGCGCCGCCGCCATCTGACGGCCGGTCCCGATGCCACCGGCCGCCAGCACCGGAGTCGACCCCATGACGTCCACGACGTCGGGGGTCAGGACCATGGTCGCGATCTCGCCGCAGTGGCCGCCCGCCTCGGTACCCGCGGCGACGACGAAGTCGACCCCCGCGGCCTTCTGCCGCTCGGCATGCCGTACCGACCCGGCCAGCCCCCCGATGATCGCGCCGCGCTCGTGGGCGGCGGCGACGAACTCCGGTGGCGGGGCGCCGAGTGCGCTGGCGTAGAGCCGGATCGGACGTCCCGCGGCGAGCTCCCACATCTCCCGGGCCGCGGACACCATGGTGCGCCGTTTCTCCTGCTCGGCGACGACCTCGGCGCGTTGCCAGTCGGTGAGCTCGGGTACCTCGTACCGCTCCAGCAACGTGTCGACGAACTCCCGGTGCTCCACCGGCAGCTCGTCGGGCGGCGGCGGATCGGTGTCGAACCGTGCGGGCAGCAGGAAGTCGAGGCCGTAGCCGGCGTCGCCGGCCTCCCGGTCCAGCCAGTCGAGCTCGGCCTCCAGCTCCTCGGGCGTGTACCGGGAGGCTCCGAGCACGCCGAGCCCTCCGGCGCGCGACACGGCCGCCACGACGTCGCGGCAGTGGCTGAAGGCCACGATCGGGTACTCGCGCCCGATCATCGTCCTGAAGGCGGTGTGCATGGTGTGCTCCCGGGAGTCGACGAGGAGGGACAGGTGAGACGGACGTGCACCGTGCCCTCGCACGCCGCCGCGCCGTCGGAACGCAGCAGCCGCACGCTCAGCTCGGCGAGATCCCCGTCGACACCGGTGACCTCCCCGACGAAGGTGAGCGACTCGCCGCTGAATGCCGGAACCGACGACCGGCTGCGGGCACCGGTGATCCGGCCTCGGCCGGCGACCCACTGCTGTGCTCCGCGGAGGAGCAGCCCGCTCATGAACGGCCCGTGAACGACCAGGCCGGGGTACCCCTCCCGCTCGACCGCGTACGGAGCGTCGTAGTGGATCCGGTGCGGGTTCCAGGTGAGCGCCGAGTAGCAGAAGAGGCGGACCTCGTCGGCGACGACGCTGAACGAGGGAAGCGGGTCCCCGACCCCGGGTGCGGGGGCCGTCATCGGAGGATCCGGACGTAGGTCTCGCGGACCGTGAGCTCGCCCGCGGCGGTCCGGTAGTCCAGCTGGTAGGTGACGAGGCCGAGCGGGCCGGAACGCCCGGCCTTCTCGGTCACCGCGGTCAGGGTCTTGGTCAGGGTGATCTCGTTCCCGGCGTGGATGTCGGACAGGAAGTCGGTGGTGGTCTCGCCGGCCATCCGCCGGGTCGCCGAGCTGGGCGGGGTGAGGTCGGGGCTGCCGCCGTCCGGAGCCAGGTCGGCCAGCGGCCGCACGTTCGGCATCGCGTGCCGGATGACCATGTGGTAGCCCGGTGGGGCGACGACGTCCGGATGGCCGGCCGCGCGCGCGGCCCCGGGGTCGAGGTACACCGCGTCGTCCAGGCCGAGGACGTGGCAGTACCGGGCGATGTCGGTGCGGGTCACCGGGTACGGGGCGTAGGTCTCGGAGCGCCCGACCCAGTCGTGCGCCTCCGGTGCCAGGAGGCTCATCCGTCCTCCTCGATGCGCCAGCAGGCCTGCGGTCCGAGCGAGCCGCGTGGCCGGACCTGCAGAGTCATCGGCGCGCCGATGTAGAGCTCGTCGGGGGACGCGTCGATGTAGCCGACCACGCGGATGCCGGCGTCCTCGAAGTCCAGGACACCGACCGCGTACGGCTCGGTGCCGTGGAACTCGGGCAGGGTGGAACGCCCGACCACGGTCCAGGTGAACAGGCTCGCGGAGCGTTCCAGCGGTCGCCACTCGACGTGGCCGGCCGTGCAGTGGGGGCAGACGGGGCGCGGTGGCCAGGAGAACCGCTCGCAGGCCAGGCACCACGGTGCGCGGAGCTCACCGGCGGCGAGACCGGCGTGGTAGCCCGCGAGTTCGCTGTCGGTCGTCATGCTTCTCCCTCAGTCGGAGGTCAGGAGGGCGAGTGCGCCGTCGCCCAGATCGCCCCAGCCGGTCACGGCGGCGACGCGTGCGCCCGGTACCTGCCGGGCGCCGCAGCCGTTCCGCAACTGGTGCACGGCCTCGACGACGTGGTTCATCCCGGCCACGTGCCCCTCGGAGAGCAGCCCGCCGTGCGGGTTCACCGGCAGGGATCCGTCCAGCGCGATGTTGCCCTCGGTGACGAACGGCCCACCCTCACCGCGGTCGCAGAATCCGGCCTCCTCCAGCTGCTGGATCACCTCGAAGGTGAAGCAGTCGTACACGAGCGCGACGTCGACGTCGGCGGGCGTGAGGCCGGCGATGCCGAACCCGCGGGGCGCGGCCTTGGTGAGGCCGGTGTTGAAGAAGTCGCGCCGGTTCGCGAGGTCGTCGGCCGAGTCCGGGTGCCCCTCGACCACCGAAGCGATCCGGACCGGCGCGTGCACGGCGTCGCGTGCCCGCGCGACCGAGCTGACGATCACCGCCGCGGCACCGTCCGTCTCCAGGCAGCAGTCGTACCTCAGGTAGGGGTCGGCGATCACCGGGGCGGACAGGTACTGCTCCCAGGTCAGCTCACGACCGTGCATCTGCGCGTGCTCGTTGAGCTGGGCGTGCCGGCGCATCGTCAGGGCGACGGTCCCGAGTGCCTCGCGGGTCGTGCCGAACTCGTGCATGTGGCGTCGGCAGAGCAGCGAGTACCACTGGGCGGGGGTGTTCATCCCGTGGACGTACTCCAGCTGCTGGCGGTAGAGCTGCCCGGTGAGCTGGCGTACGCGCTGGTCGATGCGCTCGCCGGAGCGGCCGTTGCGCGCGACGAACACGGCGACGTTCTCGGCGGTCCCGTTCTCGACGGCGAGCGCGGCAAGCCGCAGGCCCGCCGTGCTGCTGGCGCCGCCCAGGTGCGGCACCGCGGTGAACCTGACGTCGACGGTGCCCAGCAGCGGCATGAGGTCCTCGCTCGTGGGCCCCATGGGGAACGGCACGATCCCGTCGATCTGCGAGGTGGAGATCCCCGCGTCCCGGGCGGCCGCGCTGATCGCCTCGTAGGCGAGCCGGACCGTGCTCCGGCCGCTGGACGAGGAGAACTCGGTCTGCCCGACCCCGGAGATGGCGGCGTGCCGGTGTGACGGCATGGACGTTCCTCCCGTGCTAGCGCGGCAGTCCGAGACCGCGGGCGATGAGCCCCCGGAGGACGTCGTTCGTGCCACCGCCCACCACATACTTGACGGACAGCAGCAGGTTGTGGCCGAATGTGCCGTTCCCCGGCGCGTCCTCCAGCAGCGCTTGCGGGCCGAGGAGCTCAGGAACCGTCCGGCCGAACTGCTCGGCGAGCTCCCCGCCCATCACGCCGGCCATGGGTGCCTCGATCCGGCTCCCGGTGCCGGCGGTGATCGCCTCCACGGCGTCGCGTACCAGGAGACGTGCTGCTTGGAGCCGGGTCGCGAGGGTCGTGACGTGGGCCCGCTTCACCGATCCGGGCGGTCCCGCGAGTTCCGGTTCGCGACGAAGGAGGGTGAGCAGCTCGTCCAGCAGGGCGTGCAGCGATCCGGTGACGGCCCCCATCGCGACGCGTTCACCGGCCAGGGCGGTCGTGATGACGGACCAGCCGGCCGACACGTCACCGATCCGGGCGTCGTCGGCGACGCGGACCTCGTCGAGGAACACGCTGCAGGAGACCTCGCCGGCCTGCGAGCGGTGCTGCTTGACGGTGATGCCCGGGGTGCTGAGGGGGACGAGGAAGACGCTGATTCCCGCATGCCGCTTGGAGCGGTCCGGGTCGGTACGCACCGCGAGCCAGATCCAGTCCGACTCGTGGGCCCGGGTGGTCCATGTCTTCTGGCCGTTCACCACCCAGCCGTCCCCGTCACGGACCGCCCGGGTCACGAGCCCGCCGAGGTCCGAGCCGGTTTCCGGCTCGCTGTAGCCCAGGCAGAAGCGGAGCCGTCCCTGACGGATGAGCGGCAGGAACGTGTCACGTTGGGCCGCGGAGCCGAACCGGATGATCGCGTCGCCGAGGAACATCACTGCGTTGAGGGCGGCGGAGGCCGCCACCCGGCCGTAGCCGACCTCCTCCATCAGGACGGCCTGCTCGGCCCCGCGCAGCCCGCGACCTCCGTGCTCAGGTGGCCACGCCAGGCCGAACAGGTTCGCATCGGCGAGGGTCCGGACCGTGTCCGGATCGTCGATGAAGGGCTGTGGTGCGTGCCGGCGGAGTCCGGACTCGGACAGGAACGTGCGCAACTGGTGCCGGAACTCCGCGGCGCCGGCGTCGAGGTCGACCGGCGGCAGTGACCGGTCGGCGCCGAGAAGCCGGTCCGCCACCGACTCGGCCGGAAGGTCGAGGAGGCGGGCGATGTCGGTGTGGACCCGCCGGAACAGCCAGGGGGCTTCGTGCTCGTCGAAGAACCCGATGGCGCCCAACGTGTGCTGGGCGCCGAACTGCACGTGCGAGGCCGCCGTCCGGGCGTGCTCGACCGCGAGAGCGACAGCGAGCAGCCACCGTTCGGACGCGTCCACGCCGGCGTCGCCGCTCCCTGCGCCATGCCCGGAGGGGGACAGACGGATCGCTTCCTCGATCAGCAGGCCCGCGGCCCTGGCGTCGATGTGCGAGTCGGCGATCCGCTGCTGTACTGCGCCGAAGCTGCCGATCGGACGGCCGAACTGGTGGCGGACCATGGCGTGCTCCGTCGCAAGCTCGAGGCTCCGCTCGGCGGCCGCGATCGCCCGGGCGGCGAGCGCCAGACGCAGGACGGCGAACGCGTGCCGGCGCTGCGCATCGGAGACCTCGGCCTCGAGCTCCGGTTCCCCGACCTGCGCCTCTGCCAGGGCCGGAACGGGCACGCCCGGCCGGACCCGGTAGGACTCGATCGGTACGACCCGGGCCGGCCCGGTGGGCGGTAGCTCGACGACATGTGTCGCAGTGGGTACGGCGTCGAGCGTCCGCAGCACGTCCGGCCCGGACACGACGAGCGGGCGCACCACCGCGTCCCGGATCCGCGCACCCAGCGCCGGGTGCTGCTCGCCCAGCAGCTCGACGGCCACATAGGAGTCGGCAAGGGGGAGCGGGCAGGCGACCCGTCCCATGCCGCGTGCCGCACGGACGAGCGCGCCCAACGCTCCGGAGCCGGCCAGGTCGAGCCAGCCGGCGTCGACGGCCGCAGCCCACAGCGGGTCCAGGCACCCCGTGGCCGCCGAGCCGGGTCCACCCCAGACGTCGGCGAGGATGCCCTGTACGGCACGGTCGAAGGTCGTTCGCTCGGTACGGTCCATGGACTCCGTCTCCTCTCTCACGGATGCGCTACCGGCGCTCACGGAGCAGGACGAGCGCGTCGACGGCGCAGGCCCCGGCGCCGACGGCGTCCACGAGCAGCGGATTGAGATCGATCTCGGCGATCTCGTCGCCGAGATCGGACACGAGCCAGGACAACCGCACCAGGCTGTCGACGACGACCTCGACGTCGAGCGCCGGGCCCCCGCGGATACCGGAGAGCAGCGGGGCGCCCGTGAGGCCGTGCAGCATTCGCGCCGCCGTCTCGTGGTCGGTCGGGGCCGCGGCCACGCAGCTGTCGCGCAGCAGCTCGACCAGGATGCCGCCGAACCCGGCCAGCACCACCGGGCCGAGAGCCGGGTCGTGGCGGGCACCGAGGATCATCTCGGCGGGACCGGACCACATCGGCTGGACCAGCAGGCGGGGGTCGTGCTCGCCGTGTGCCCGCGCGACGTCGAGCAGCTCGGCGGCGGCCGCGGCGACCTCGTCGGGCGTCGCCAGGCCGAGCCGGACCCCACCGATCTCGCTCTTGTGCGCGATCCGGGAGCTGAGCACCTTGACCGCGACCGGAGCCGCGAACCGGTGCGCGGACGTGACGGCTTCGGCGGCCGTCCGGGCGACCGCGGAGTCGGTGACCGGGATCCGGTAGGCGCGTACCAGCGCCGCGGACTCCTGCTCGTCGAGTGCCGTCCGGCCCTCGGCCCGGGCGTGCCCGACGATCCGGGCGGCAGCGGCCGGGTCGACGTCATCCGGACGCAGGGGCGTGGGGAGCGGCGGGCGCAGGCTGTGGTCGGCGAGCCGGCCGAGGGCGCGGGCTGCTCGGACCGGATCGGTGAAGCACGGGATGCCGCACTCGCGCAGCCGGCTCCGCGGCCTGCCGCTCCCGCCGGTCCACACGACGACGATCGGGAGGTCGGTGGCGGCGTAGAGATCCTCGATGGCCTCGAGCAGCGGGTCGGCGAAGTGGTCGGCGTTGCCGACCAGTACCGCGATCATGTCGGTACCGGGGTGCGCGATCGCCGTGGACAGGCCGGCGCGAAGCATGCCGGGATCGGTCAACAGCGCCGCGGTGAAGTCGACCGGGTTGCGGGTGGAGCCGTACGCCGGCACGAACTCGTCGAGCCGGGCCTGCCACGCATCCTCCCAGGCGGGCACCTCCAGGCCCACGTCGACCGCGGTGTCGGTCATCATCACAGCCGCTCCGCCGGACTCGGACAGGATGGTCAGGCGACGGCCGCTGGTACGCCGCGATGCGCCGAACACCTGGGCGGCGTCGAGCAGCTCCTCCTGGCTGTCGACGCGCACGACGCCGTGTCCGCGCATCAGGGCGTCGAACACCCGGTCGTCACCGGCCAGGGAAGCCGTGTGTGACCGGGCCGCCGCCGCCCCGGTCGTCGACCGGCCGGCCTTGACCATCACGATCGGCTTGTCCGCGACGTGCGCGTCCCGCGCGACCTGCAACAACTGCGTACCGGATGTCACCCCCTCCAGGTAGGTGAGCAGGACCCGGACACCACCGTCTGCCACCAGTCCGGCGAGCAGATCCGGTCCCGACACGTCCATCTCGTTGCCGGTGGTGATGTAGTGCGAGAGTCCGATCCGGAGGTCGTGGAGCTCGCCGAAGAGGAACGACCCGAACGCGCCGCTCTGGCTGACGAATGCGACCGGCCCGGGACGGAGATCGGCGGCCGATTCGAGAACGGGGGAGAAGGTCGGCACCGCACCGTCGCGCAACGAGATCATTCCGAGACAGTTGGGTCCGAGCAGTCGGACTCCGGTCTCGGCGACCGCCGCCCGCAGATCTGCCTCCAGCGCGGCCCCCCTCGTCCCGACCTCCGCGAACCCGGACGCCACCACGATCACGAACGGGACGCCTGCCCGACCGCACGCGCGTACTGCTCCGGCGGCCCGCTCGGCCGGGACCATGATCAATGCGAGGTCGACCGGACCGTCGACGGCCGCGATCTCGGGGTACGCCCGCAGACCTTGGATCTCGTCGTTGTGCGGGTTGACCGGAATGATTCGTCCGGAGTAGCCGAACCGCCGGAGGTAGGCGATGGGGCGACCGGAGATCTTGTGGGGGTCGCTCGACGCACCGATCACAGCGATCGACCGGGGAGCGAGGAGCCGGTCCATCCGGGGCGAGTCCTCCCGGTCGACCGCCACCGCGGACTGGAGCTGGGTCATCTCGTCGGTCCTCCTGCTCTGACGCCCGCGCCTGGTCGGGCCCGGCGCGGGCTGGCTCGCGCCGGTGCCGCTACGGCCGCCATCGCATCGGGAGAATCCGGTGGGGACGTGGCCCTCGGCAGGTGGCGAACGCGACCCGGCGGCGTGTGAGAGCGACGCTAGGGCGGGAGGTTCTTGCCGTCCAACACGAAGTGGGCCACCCTTTGATATCTCTGGATGACACAGTTCCTCGGAGTCGTGCCACGGTGAGCGACTCGATTCGTCCTACCGTCGGCGACGGTACGGGCGGGGGCGACCTACGAGGCATGACGGCACGGAGCGGAAGCAATGGAGCTCAGGCACCTGCAGGCGTTCGTCGCCGTCGCCGAGGAGCTGAACTTCAGGCGGGCGGCGGAGCGTCTGCAGATGGCTCAGCCCCCGCTGTCGCAGCAGATCAAGCGCCTCGAGCGGGACCTGGGTGTACCACTGTTCCGTCGCACCACCCGCCAGGTCGTCCTGACCTCGGCCGGTGAAGCGTGTCTTGTCGAGGCCCGCAACGCGCTCGATGCGGCGTCGGCGATGTTCCGGGTGGGCAAGCAGGCCGCCCAGGGACATCTCGGGTCCGTCCGGCTCGGATTCACCGGGCCGGCCTCGTACGAGGTCCTGACGGTGGTGGCCGAGACCTTCCGTCAGCACCGTCCGGGCGTTCGGCTGGAGATCGGGCAGCCCGCATTCAGCGGTGAGCTCGTCGAGGCCGTACGCAAGGCCGAGATCGACATCGCGCTGGTGCGGCTCCCGCTCGATACCACCGGGCTGGCAGTACGCACGATCGCAACGGGAGCCATCTGCGTGGCCCTTCCCCAATCCCATGCGCTCGCGACGGCCTCGCGGGTGGACCTGCGGCAACTCGCCGACCAGCCTCTGATCGACTATCCGTCTCAGCGTGGCGTGGTGTTCTCGGGGGCCGTTCGCGCCGCCTTCGTGCAGCGGGGACTCGCGCCGAATGTCGTGCAGGAGGCCCCGGACACCTTCACGCTGATGCTGCTCGTCGGTGCCGGCGCGGGGATCGGTTTCGTGCCGATGTCGGTGAGCTGTCTGGCCGCACCGGGGGTCGTGCTCGTGCCGGTCGACGATCTTCCCCCGACCACACTGGGCATGGTCTGGCGCCAGGACACGCACAATCCCGCCCTGCGCGCACTGACCGACCTGCTGGACCGGATCGCACAGGAGAGCGAGGAGCTCGCCTGAGCGCCCGCATGCAGGTCGACCGGCCCAGATCAGCGGGCATTATGCCCACCACGATTATCAATGCGTACGACCGTTGGTGTTAGACCCCACACGGCCGTCGATATAGCGTGCGCCGCATCACACGGCGGCACGTGCTCGACCCTGTCGAGAGGATTCTCGCCGCGATCCGACGAGCGGTACGCGTGGCACCGGCAGTCGATCACTTCTCCCGCAGAGGAGCTCGCAGATGCGGTCAAGGAAACTTCCCGACGACGAGAAGATGGCCCGGAAGGCGGGCGTGGCATCGTTCGTGGGAACGACGGTGGAATGGTACGACTTCTACCTCTACGGAACCGCCTCGGCGCTGGTCTTCGCCCCGTTGTTCTTCTCGAACGTGTCACCCGCGATCGGTGTCCTGCTGTCGTTCGCCACGTTCTGGGTCGGCTTCCTGGCGCGACCGGTCGGCGGCATCGTCTTCGGTCATCTGGGTGACCGGGTCGGGCGCAAGCACGCCCTCATCGTCACCCTCCTGCTGATGGGGGCTGCGACCTGTGGCATCGGCCTGCTGCCGACCTACGGTCAGATCGGCGTCACGGCCCCGATCCTGCTCACCCTGCTGCGGGCGCTCCAGGGTGTCGCCGTCGGTGGCGAGTGGGGCGGGGCAGTGCTGATCGCCACCGAGCACGCCAGGAAGGACCGTGGAGTGCTGTTCGGAGCTTTCGCGCAGCAAGGATCACCGACCGGACAGATCCTGGCGACCCTGTCGTTCCTCCTGGTCACGCAGCTGCCGCACGGTGACCTCCACGCGTGGGGCTGGCGACTGCCCTTCCTGGCCTCGGCGGTCCTCGTGGTCGTCGGGTTGATCATCCGACTGCGCATCGAGGAGACCCCGGCCATGGCCGCGGTCAAGGCAGGGAACAAGGCCGCCCGGGTACCGGTCCTCGAGGTGCTGCGCAACCACATCGGCACCGTCCTGCTCGCGGTGTGTGCGGCATCCATCGCCTTCACCGCGGGCTACTTCAAGAACACCTTCGCCCTGTCCTGGGCCACCAACGAGGTCGGATTCACCAAGGACACGTTCCTGAGCGTGGTACTGATCGCCACCCTCACACAGTTCGCGGTCCAGCCGTTCGGTGCGATCATCGCCCATCGCTGGGGGATCCGACGGACGGCGACGGTGTTGCTGCTCGCCGAGTTGCCGTTGCTGCCGCTCATGTTCTGGCTGATCAGCACCGGTGACTACTGGCTCGCCGTGGTGGGAATGGTCCTGGCGACGCTCCCGCACGTCATGTTCTACGCGCTCCTGGCCGGCCTGCTGGCGCAGGCGTTCCCGGCCCCGGTCCGATACACGGCGATCTCGTTGGCCTACGGGCTGGCCGGAACGCTGCTCGGGGGGACCGCGCCCGTTCTCGGGCAGGCGTTGCTGACCGGTTTCGGGACGATCACGCCGGTCGTCGTCTACGCGATGATCACGGTCCTCCTGTCCTTGGCCGGGACCCATGCGCTTCTCGCAGTCTCGCGCCGGCGCGCCCGGGACGCGGAGCACGAGGCCGCCACGCCGTCGACGGCGACGTCCGGGCACTGACCTGCGACGTGGGGACGTCTCATGGCCGGTGCACACCGGGCCGGCCGGACGGAAGACTGCGATGTGGTGCCGAGGCTCAGCCACGCATCCGGTACCGCAGCAGCACCAGATCACCCATCGGGCGCGCCTCGACCAGCACCATGCGGTGGTCCGGGCGCTGCGGGAACCCGCCGTCGCGGACGAAGCGGGGTGCCCGCGAGTCCCCGACGAAGAACGGCGCGACAACCACGTGCAGCTCGTCCACCAGCCCGGCGGTGAGGAACGCCGTGTGCACGGTGCCGCCGCCCTCGACGAGCACCCGGGTGACGCCGCGCCGGGCGAGGTCGGCGAGCACGTCCGCCGGACCGGGCCGGCCACCGGTGACCGGGCAGGGGTCCACGACCTCGGCGGCGTCCCCGAGCTGCTGCTGCAACCGGGCCGCCGCCGAGCCCGCCGTGTAGACCACGACGGGGCCCGCGCCGGGGGTGAACACCGCCGCCGCCGGGTCCAGGTCCCCGCGGGCCGAGAGGATCACCCGCAGCGGTGTCGGCGGACGCCCGGCGGCGACCCGCTCGTCGCGCCGGCGGGGGGAGCGGACCCGCAGGCGCGGGTCGTCCGCGCGGACCGTGCCGGCGCCGACGAGGATCGCGTCGACCTCCGCGCGCACGCCGTCCACCCGGTCCAGGTCGTCGGCGTCGGACAGCGTCAGCGTGCGGGGGCCGGCGTCGTCGATGTAGCCGTCCAGCGACATCGCCACCGACGCCAGCACGAACGGCCGGCCGTTCCGTCCCTCCGTCGGCATGCACCTCACCCGAGCGCGACCGGTGTCTCGACCAGTGTCGCCCCGGTGGCGTCGTCGCGCACCGCCACGGCACGGACCAGTGCGGGTTCGATCAGGGCGGACCCGGCGACCGGCGGCGCGGGCGGATCCCGGGGCGGGGCCGTCCGCCAGTGCGCGGCGGGGCGCGCGGTCCCGTCGGCACCGACGACGACCAGCGTGCAGTCCCGCCCAGGCGGGACCCCGCGGAGAGCAGCCTCCACCCGGACCCAGCCGTCGGCGGGGGCGAGGCTCGCCGTCATCCGGACAGCCCCCTGCTCCCCGGTGACGGTGCGGGCACCCGGTGCCGCGGCGAGCACCGCCCCGGCCGGGCCGGGCGCGGTGAGCCGCCCGGCGACCACGCCGCCGCCGACCAGGGCCAGCACCGCGGCCGCGGCCGCCGCCCACCGTCCCACCCGCCGGTTCGGCGTTCCACCACCGGACCGGCGCCGGGCCCGCCGCCGCGGGTGACCGCCGGCCTCGGGCAACCGGTGGTCGCCGGCCGGCGACCCGCCGATCTCGCGCAACGCCCGCCGCAGCGGGAGATCACGGGGTGGCGGGCCGTCGACCAGCGTCTCCGGGGGGACGCCGGCGACCAGGTCCGCGGTCTCCCGCGACCGCGCCCACTCGGCCCGGCACGCGGCGCAGGTACGCAGGTGCCGATCGACGGTCTCGGCCTCGGCCGGGGTGAGCAGGCCGAGCGCGTGCGCGGCCAGCAGCTGCGGATCGTGCCCGGTCATCGGCCACCGCCCTCGGTCGTCCGGTCGTGCGCGAGCAGCTCCCGCAGAGCACGCAGGGCGTAGAACGAGCGCGACTTGACCGTCCCCTTCGGGATGTTCAGCGCCAGGGCCGCGCCGGCCAGGTCCTGGCCGTGCAGGAAGATCTGCTCCAGCACGGCCCGGTGCTCGGGCGAGAGCGCGCCCAGCGCCCGGTGCACGGTGATCGAGGCCGACACCGCGTCGGCGTGGTCGGGCCCCGCCGGTTCCCGGCCCCCGTCGGCGGGCACCTCGGCGGGGCGGGCCCGGCGGCCCCGGGCCCGGTCCACGACCAGGTTGCGCACCACGGTCAGCAGCCAGCCGCGCACCGAGCCGCGGTCGTTCTCCAGCACCTCCGGCCGGCGCCACAGCCGGATCAGCGCCTCCTGCACGACGTCCTCGGCGGCCACGGCGTCCCCGAGCAGCCGGGCCGCGTAGAGGTGCATCGCCCGGCCGTGCTCGGCGTACACCTGCTCGAGGTGATCGGCCGGCACCGTGCGGGTCACGCCGGATGACGCTACGCGCCCCGGCCGTCCCGTGGCCGCACCCCGCAGCGCCATCCGCGACTCCGGCGGGGCACCGCGCGGCACGTCCCACCGGTGCGGCCGGGTGGATAGGGTGCTCGCCGAGGACGGGGCCATGCCCGGAACACGGACGCCGCCCCGGTCCGGTTCACCCGGGAGGTCGGCATGGCCGGTACGGCACGCGCCTTCTGGCTGGCCGCCCCCGGCCACGGCGAGATCCGGACGGTCGCGGTGCCCGACCCCGGCCCGGACGACGTGCTCGTCCGCACCCGCTGCACGGGGGTGAGCCGCGGCACCGAGACGCTCGTGTTCCGCGGCGAGGTGCCGGCGAGCGAGCACGCCACCATGCGTGCCCCGTTCCAGGAGGGCGAGTTCCCGGCCCCGGTGAAGTACGGCTACCTGGCCGTCGGCGACGTCGAGCACGGCCCGGCGGAGCTGGTCGGCCGCACCGTGTTCTGCCTGTACCCCCACCAGAGCCGGTTCGTCGTGCCCGCCGCCGCGGTGACCCCCGTCCCGGACGACGTCCCGGCGGGCCGCGCCGTGCTCGCCGGGACGGTGGAGACCGCGGTGAACGCCGTGTGGGACGCCGCGCCGCTGATCGGGGACCGGATCTCCGTCGTCGGGGCCGGGATGGTCGGCTCGTGCGTGGCCGCCGTCCTCGCCGGGCTGCCCGGCGCCCGGGTCGAGCTCGTCGACCCGGACCCCGGGCGGGCGGCGGTGGCGGCCGCGCTCGGCGTCGGGTTCGCCGCACCCGACGACGCGGCCGGCGACCGGGACGTCGTGCTGCACGCCAGCGCCACCGGCGCCGGCCTGCAGACCGCGCTGGACCTGCTGGGGCCGGAGGGCGAGGTGATCGACCTCAGCTGGTACGGGACCCGCCGGGTCGACCTCGCGCTCGGCGGGTCGTTCCACAGCCGCCGGCTCGCGGTGCGGGCCAGCCAGGTCGGGACGGTCTCGCCGCGCCGCGCCCGCCGCGGCTACGCCGACCGGATGAAGCTGGCGTTGCGACTGCTCGCCGACCCGCGGTTCGACGCCCTGGTCGGCGACGAGTGCCGGCTCGAGGAGCTGCCGGCGGTGCTGGCGCGGATGGCGGCCGGTGAACCGCCGGCGCTCTGCGTCCGTGTACTCCACGAGGACGCCCGCCACCGGGACGTCCGACACCGAGAGCCGTCACCGCACCGGGAGCCGCGTTGTTCAGCATCACCGTCCGGGACCACGTCATGATCGCGCACAGCCTGCGCGGGGAGGTGTTCGGTCCGGCACAGCAGCGCCACGGGGCCACGTTCCTGGTCGACGCCACGTTCCGGCGCCCCGACCTCGACGCGGACGGGATCGTCGTCGACATCGGGCTGGCCACCGCGCAGCTGGGCGAGGTGCTGGCCGACCTGCGGTACCGCGACCTCGACGAGCACCCCGAGCTCGCCGGCGTCAACACCACCACCGAGTTCCTGGCCCGCCTGATCGCCGACCGGCTCGCCGACCGGATCGGGGCCGGGGCCCTCGGCGCGGGCGCCGCCGGCCTGACCGGGCTGGTCGTGACCCTGCACGAGTCGCACGTCGCATGGGCGAACTACGAGCGGTCGCTGTGACCGCGCCCTGCGCGGAACCCGGCAGGACCGCCGTGCACGTGGTCGTCCCGGCCGGGATCGACGACCCCCGCTCGCCCAGCGGCGGCAACGTCTACGACCGGCGGCTCTGCGCCGGGCTGGCAGCCCTCGGCCGTCCCGTGCACGAGCTGGTGGCCGCGGGCGACTGGCCGGACCCGGACCCGGCCGCGCGCGAGCGGTTGGACCGGCTGCTCGCCGGCGTCCCCGACGGTGCCGACGTGCTGCTCGACGGCCTGGTGATCTGCGGCCTGCCGGACGTGCTCGCCCGGCACGCCGGGCGGGTCCGGACGGTCGTGCTCGTCCACCTCCCGCTCGGCGACGAGCGCGGCCTGCCCGCCGGCGTCGCGGCCGGGCGCCGCGACCGCGAGCGCGCCGCGCTGCACCTCGCCGCGGCCGTGGTCGCCACCGGGCCGTGGACGGCGCGGCGGCTCGTCGCCGAGCACGGCCTGCCACCCGGCCGGCTGCACGTCGTGCCGCCCGGGGCGGACCCGGCCCCGGTCACCGCCGCCGGCCCGGCCGGGACCCGGCTGCTGTCCGTCGGCGCGCTCACCCCGACCAAGGGCCACGACCTCCTCGTGGCCGCGCTCGCCCGGTGCACCGACCTGGACTGGACGGCCCGGTTCGTCGGCCCGGACGACCGCGACCCGGCGCACGCCGCCGCGGTCCGCGCCGCCGTCGACCGGCACGGCCTGGCCGGGCGGATCAGCGTGGACGGGCCGTGCACCGGGCGCGCCCTCCGGGACGCCTACGCCGGCGCGGACCTGCTGGTGCTGCCGTCACGGGCCGAGTCGTACGGCATGGTCGTCACCGAGGCGCTGGCCCGGGCCGTGCCGGTGCTGGCGACCGCGGTCGGCGGGGTGCCGGAGACGCTCGGGGGCGACGGCGACCTGCCCGGCCTGCTCGTCGAGCCCGGGGACCCGGCCGCCCTCGCGGACGGGCTGCGGACCTGGCTGACCGACCCGGCGGTCCGGGCGGCCGCGCGCACGGCCGCCCACGAGCGCCGGACCGCGCTCACCGGTTGGGCGGAGACGGCGCGCCGGATGGACCGGGTGCTGGCGTGACGGCGCCCCTGCAGGGTCCGGCCGGCTCGCCGGCGTGCCCACCGGCCTGGCTGGCGTTACGGGAACCGGCGGACGCCGACGCCCGGTCCACCGCACTCGCCGGCGAGCTGCGCGACCTCCGCGCGCCGCTGACCGTGCGGGACCTCGGCTGCGGGACCGGGGCGATGGCCCGCTGGCTGGCGCCGCGGCTTCCCGCGACCCAGCACTGGATCCTGCACGACCGCGACCCCGGCCTGCTCGGGCACGCCGTCGCCGGGCTGCCGGTCGGGGTCACCGGTGAGACCCGCTGCGGGGACGTGGCCCGGCTGGACGCCGCCGCACTGGCCGGGACGTCGCTGGTCACCGCGTCGGCTCTGCTCGACCTGCTGACGGCGGCGGAGGTCGAGCAGCTCGCCCGGGCCTGCGCCGGGGCCGGCTGCCCGGCACTGCTGACCCTGACCGTGACCGGGCAGGTGCGCCTCGACCCGCCCGATCCGCTGGACCGCGACCTGGCGGCCGCGTTCGACGACCACCAGCGGCGGCGGACCGGCGGGCGGCGCCTGCTCGGCCCGGACGCGGTGCCGGTCGCGAACGCCGCGTTCGCCCGGCACGGCGCGCGGGTCCGGTCGGCGCCGACGCCGTGGCGGCTGGGTCCGGACCGGGCCGCGCTGCTGCGCGAGTGGCTGGCGGGCTGGCTGGACGCGGCGTGCGCGCAGCGGCCGGAGCTGCGCGGGCCGGCCGCCGGGTACCGGGAGCGGCGGCACCGTCAGCTGGCGGAGGGCCGGCTCACCGTCTCGGTCGGGCACGCGGACCTGCTGGCGCTGCCCGGCGCCGCCGGACCGGCGGGGGAGCGGACATGACCGCGGTACCGCGGTCGCGCGGGTGGCCCGGCGGGGGAGCGGGCGTGACCGCGGCACCGCGGTCGCGCGGGTGGCGGCGCGCCTGGCGGGTGCTGCGCCCGGCCGCCGGGATCGCGCTGCTCGTGCTGCTGGCCGCGCAGGTCGGCGCCGGTGCGGTGCTGGAGCGGCTGGCGGCCGTGGAGATCACGACCGTGCTGGCCGCGCTCGTGCTGGGCGCGCTGGGCACGGCGTGTACCGCGTGGCGGTGGTGCGCGGTGGCCCGGGCGCTGGGGCTGCCGTTGCGCTGGGGCGAGGCGGTCGGCGAGTGCTACCGGGCGGCCTTCCTCAACTCGGTGCTGCCGGTCGGCGTCCTCGGTGACGTGCACCGGGCGCTCGGGCACGGCCGGCGGGTCGGGCAGGTCGGCGGCGGGGTCCGCGCGGTGGTGCTGGAGCGGCTCGCCGGTCAGCTGGTGCTCGCGGCCGTCGCGGTGGCCGTGCTCGCCGGGCAGCCGGCCCTGCTGCGTGCGGCCGGCGCGCTGGTGCCCGGCGGGGCCGGCCCGCTGCTGCTCGCGCTGGTGGTGGCGGTGGCCGCGGCCGGATGGTCCCTCCGGCGGCGGCTGGCCGGCGTCGCCGCCGAGGTCCGTGCCCTGCTCCGGGCCGGGCCCGCGGCCGCGGTGTTGGTGGCGTCCGCGGCCGGGCTGGGCTGCTACCTGGCGATGTTCGTGCTGGCGGCCCGGGCGGCCGGATCGGTCACCGGGCTCGTCGAGCTGCTCCCGCTGCTGGTGCTGGCGATGGTGGCGATGACGTTGCCGCTCAACGTCGGTGGCTGGGGCCCGCGGGAGGCGGCGGCGGCCTCCGGCTTCGCCGCGGTCGGGCTCCCGGCCGCCGAGGGCCTGGCCACCGCCGTGATCTACGGCGTGCTCGGCCTGGTCGCGTGCGCGCCGGGCGGGTTGGTGCTGCTGCGGCGCGCCCGCAGCACGGCCGGGGGCTCAGCCGGGAGCGAGCGCTCGCAGGTGACCCGCGAACGCCGCGACCAGGGCGTCGAGTACCGCGCGTCCCTTGCCGGCCGTGGCCAGCGAGGGCCTGCCGACCACCCCGGAGTCCGTGTACGCCTGCAGCCCGCGGCTGAGCAGGTGCGGTCGCTCGTCGGCGTCGTGGTCGGCCCCGGCGAACCCCGGCCGCACCTGGTCGGGGTGGGTGTGCAGCAGGATCGAGGTCTCCAGCTCGCCGGCGTGCATGTCGGCGGCGTGCGAGGTGACGATCCCGGCGGCCGCCCGCGCCGCCACCCAGTCCTCGCCGCCGGGGAACAGCGCCATCGGCAGCGGGCCGACCGAGGCCTCCTGCACGACGTTGCGCAGGACGTGGTTGCCGCCGTGGCCGTTGACCAGCACCAGCGCGGGCACGCCCGCGGCGCGCAGCGAGGCGGCGACGTCGGTGACGACGGCGGTCAGCGTGGCCGCCGAGATGCTCACGGTGCCGGGCCAGGCGGCGTGCTCGTGCGAGCACGAGATCGTCACCGGGGGCAGCAGCCGGACCGGGTACGCCCGTGCGACACCACCGGCGACGGCGCACGCGACCAGGGTGTCGGTGGTCAGCGGCAGGTGCGGGCCGTGCTGCTCGAAGCTCCCCACCGGGAGCACGGCGGCCGTGACGGGACGGCCGCGGACGTCCAGTGTGGTGTCGGTCGGGAGGGGATCCATGCCGGCGAGGTTGCCACTCGCCCGCCCGGTGACGGAGGAGGAACGGTGGACGAACCGGATCGGGGCGGTCTGCTGGAGGTCGCCGAGTCGCAGCTGACGACGCGGCACGGACGGTTCCGTGCGGTCGCGTTCCGCGAGGACGACGACGGGCCCGAACACCTCGCCCTGGTACACGGCGAGCCGGCGGCGGCCGCCGCCGCGCTGGTCCGGGTGCACTCCGAGTGCCTGACCGGCGACGTCTTCGCGGCGCTGCGCTGCGAGTGCGGTGACCAGCTGGCCGCCGCACTGGACGCCGTCGTCGCCGAGGGCTGCGGGGTGATCGTGTACCTGCGCGGGCACGAGGGCCGTGGCATCGGGCTGCTGGCGAAGATCCGGACCCACGTGCTGCAGGACGGCGACGGCCTCGACACCGTGGACTCCGCGCTGGCGCTCGGGCTGCCGGTCGACGTGCGCGACTTCGGCGCGGCGGCCGCCGTGCTGCGGTACCTGGGGGTCGGCGCGGTCCGGCTGCTGACCAACAACCCGGACAAGGCCGCGGCGCTCACCCGGCACGGGATCCGGGTGGCCGAGCGCGTGCCGCTGCTGGCACCGGTGACCGAGCACAACGCGCGGTACCTGTCCGCGAAGCGGGACCGGCTCGGCCACCACCTGCCGCACGTGGACGGGGCGGCCCCGGGCAACCGCGTCCGGTAGCGGCCGACCGGACGAGCGAAACCGGCGCCGGGCGGCTCACCAGATCCGGACCCGCCGGCCCGGCTCGGTGAACAGCGCGTCGGTCTCGGTGACCCCGAACGCCTCGTGGAAGGTGTCGAGGTTCGTCACGACCGCGTTGCAACGCAGGTCCGGCGGCGAGTGCGGGTCGGTCGCGAGCCGGCGGATCGCCTCCGCGTCCCGGGTGACGGCCCGCCACACCTGCGCCCAGCCGAACAGGACCCGCTGCTCGCCGGTCAGGCCGTCCAGCACCGGCGGTTCGGCGCCCTCGTTCGCGATCCGGTAGGCCTTCAGCGCGATGGTGAGCCCGCCGAGATCGCCGATGTTCTCGCCGACCGTGAGCGCGCCGTTGACCTTGTGGTCGGGCAGCCCCATCGGGGACAGCGCGCTGTACTGGTCGATCAGCATCTGCGCGCGCGAGTCGAACTCCTTGCGGTCGGCCTCCTCCCACCAGTCGGTGAGGTTGCCGTCGCCGTCGTAGCGGGAGCCCTGGTCGTCGAAGCCGTGCCCGATCTCGTGGCCGATCACCGCGCCGATGCCGCCGTAGTTCGCGGCGTCGTCGGCGTCGGCGTCGAAGAACGGCGGCTGCAGGATCGCGGCCGGAAAGACGATCTCGTTGAGCCGCGGGTGGTAGTAGGCGTTGACCGTCTGCGGGGTCATCAGCCACTCGTCGCGGTCGACCGGGCCGCCGAGCTTCGCGTACTCGAAGTCGTGCCGCCACTCGGCTGCCCGGCCCGCGTTGCCGAGCAGGTCGGCCGGGTCGATCTCGAGGGTCGAGTAGTCCTTCCACTTCGCCGGGTACCCGATCTTCGGCGTGAACTTGCCGAGCTTGTCGAGGGCCCGCTCGCGGGTGGCCGGGCTCATCCAGTCCAGCGTGGAGATCGACTGCCGGTACGCCTCGACGAGGTTGGCGACCAGCTCCTCCATCCGGTCCTTCGCCCGCGGGGGGAAGTGCCGCTCGACGTACAGCTTGCCGACGGCCTCGCCGAGCGCACCCTCGACCAGCGACACGCCGCGCTTCCACCGCTCGCGCAGCTCCGGGGTGCCGGACAGGGTGCGGCCGTGGAAGTCGAAGTCCTCCTCGACCAGGTCCGAGGACAGGTACTCGGCGCAGGACGACGCGACCTGCAGCGCCAGCCAGGCCTGCCACTGCTCGAGCGGGCGGTCCGCCCACAGCGCCGCGGCGGCGGTGACGAAGCTCGGCTGCCGGACGATCACCTCGTCGTAGGCGTGGGCCGGCACCCCGAGCGCGGTCTCCCACTCCGCCCAGTCGAACCCGGGCGCGCCCGCGCGGAGCTCCTCGCGGGTCATGAGCGTGTAGGTCTTCTCGGCGTCACGGTTGGTGACCCGGTCCCAGGATGCCGCGGCGAGCGCCGTCTCCAGGTCCATCACCTGCTCGGCGACCCGCTCCGGCTCGGCCAGGCCCACCAGCCCGGCGAGCCGCCGCAGGTGCTCGACGTAGGCCGCGCGGATCTCCGCGGAGCTCTCCTCCCGGTAGTACGCCTCGTCGGGAAGGCCCAGCCCGGCCTGGTTGAGGTTGACCAGGTAGCGGGACGAGTCCTTGGCGTCGGTGGCGATGAACTCGCCGAACAGGGCGGCCCGCCCGTCACGCTGGCGCCGGCCCAGCACGGCCGCGAGTTCCGCCTTGCCGGTCGCGGCGTGGATCTCGTCCAGCAGCGGGCGCAGCGGATCGACGCCGAGCTGCTCGACCCGCTCGGTGTCCATGAAGGACGTGTAGAGGTCGCCGACCTTGCGGGCGTCCGGGCCGGAACCGGGTGCACCCGCCGCACACTCCTGGACGATCTCGCGCACCTGCTCCTCTGCGCGGTCGCGCAGCACCCGGAACGCCCCGTCCTGCGAGCGGTCCTCGGGGATCTCGTGGGTCGCCAGCCACCGGCCGTTGACGTGGGCGAACAGGTCGTCCTGCGGGCGGATGTCCGGGTCGACCCAGGCCAGGTCGAGGCCGGAGTGCTTCGGCTCGGTGGTCGTCATGGCGCCCATCCTGCCTGCCGGGTCCGACGGTTTCGAGGAGCCCTCGCGGGCTACCGGGCCGTGCGCCGCCACGGGCGCCGGCGGGGTTCCGGTTCCGGGTCGTCCTCCAGCGGCGCGGCGATCGCCAGCCGGCCGACCTGCTCGCCGAGCACCTGGAGGTGGACGCGGACGTCGTCGTGCGTCGGGTCCAGCACCGCCTGCTCGGCGATCTCGGCGGCCTGGTCGACCGAGCGCTTGAGGGACGCCTTCGCCTTGTCGAGCCGGTTGGCGATCCGCTTCGCAGGCGGCTCGGTGATCCGGTACCGGGCCGGCTCGATCGAGTCGCCGACCGCGGCGAGCCGGTGCACGGCCTCCAGCTCGGTGTCGAGCCGCTTCCCTATCTCGGCCAGCCAGGACCGGATCTGCACGGCGGTGATCACCGCGGTGATCCGGTGGTACCGGTTGACCTGCTCTGTGCAGTCGGCCACGTAGCTCCTCCAGTACCGCGACAGCGGGGCGGGCGATGGCTCGGCGGCGGGTCGCAGGCGGGGCACGCGTACAGGGTGCCCGATGATCGCGGCCGGTCGTGGCACGGGGCGGGGCGCCCGGTATCGTCGGCGCCGCCAGATTGAGCATTCAACTACTGAGGGGGGTTTCCGATGCGTGCGCTCCCCGCTCCCGTCGCCGACGCCGCCCTGCTGGCCGCCCGGCTCCTGATCGGCGCCGTGCTCGTCGCGCACGGCCTGCAGAAGCTCGGTCGCGGTGTCGGCGGGGTCGCCGACGGCTTCGCGGGCATGGGCGTCCCGCTGCCGACCGTCTCGGCCCTGTTCGTCATGGTCGTCGAGAACGTCGGTGGCGTCCTGCTCGTCGCCGGTGCCGCGACGACCGCGGCCGGGCTCGCGACGGTCGTCGCGATGGCAGGGGCGTTCCTGTTCGCGCACTTCGGCACGACCGTGTTCGTCGCCGACGGCGGGTGGGAGCTGGTCGGGGTGATCGCGGCCGGTGCGCTCGCGCTCGCCGCCGCCGGGCCGGGCCGGTTCTCCGTCGACCACCTGCTGGCGGGCCGCGGTGCGGCTGCGCGCGAGCCGGTCGCGCCCCACCGCGGCTGACGCGGTTCGATCACCGAGGGAGCCGGCCCCAGCCGGCGCGACGGGTTCCGTGTCGGCAGGTGTGCCGGGTGGATCGCTCCGGCGAGCGTGCCACCTCTTCCCGTCAGTCGCCGATTCCGAGAATGCGGGCTCCGAGTCGCGTCTCGCGGCCCGATCCTCCGCATCGGCCGCAGTGTCGCCACGACTTCGTGTAGACCGCCCCGTACTGCCGCGGGCTTCCCTTGCACCGGCCGCACCTCGAGTACGGGTGCAGGTACAGCGAGGCGATGTAGCCCAGGAGCAGGAGCCCCACGATGATCAGCAGGGTCTGTCCGCCGTTGCCGCCGCCCTGTGCGGCAGCAGCCATCACGAATGCAGCCATGTGTCGCCCGCCCCCCCGGCACCGTCGGCGTCCTGCCGACCGATCTCCGAGATTACGTCCGGGTATCGCAACTCCGTTCCGGAATCGTCACGGTTGACGATCAACCTCGACGGTGTACGGCCGGGTGGCCCTGGGCCGCTGGGCCGGGCTGCCGAGCAGTCAGTCCTTCAACCAGGCGTACGCGGTCTGCCGGGAGATCCCCAGCGCCGCGGCCATCGCGCTGATCTCGCAGCCCGCCGCGCGACCCGCGCGCAGCAGCTCCCGCTGCCGGTCCCGCAGCGCCGCGAGCTCGGCCCCGGTCTCGTGCATCCGGGTGAGCAGCGCCTCGGCGTCGCCGGAGGTGCGCTTCCGCCCGGCGCCGGGCCGCGGCCACGACCGGACCTCGCCGGCGTCCCACACCTTGCGGCCGTCCGGGCCGGGGTCCGGCAGGGGCGCGGGCGCCTGCCCGCGGCTGACGTAGGAGTTCCAGGTGCCCACCTGCACGCCCCAGTGCGCGGCGCACTCGTCGCTGGTCCACGTCGTCACGGGGGACAGCGTCGCAGAGCCGCGGTTCTCGGTCCTCGAGGACGTCTGCAGAGGGTCGCGGCGGCTGGTCGGCGCGTTCGCGCCCGGGCGGGCGAGAACGTGCAGCTCACCCTAGGGGTGGAGAGCTGATCAGCACGTTCTCGTCGGTGGGAGGGCGGGAACGTGCGAGTCGCCCGGTGGCAAGGAATCGATCTGCACGTTCTCGCCCCGCGTGGGGCCGGAGCGTGCGACTCACCCGGGCTCATGGACTCGATTTGCACGTACTCGCCGCGGAGGGCGGGACCGTGCGAGTCGCCCTGGCGTGGGGAGTCGATCAGCACGGTCTTCTCGTGCGGAGGGCGGGAGTGTGCGAGTCACCCGGGCTCATGGAGTCGATCTGCGCGTTTTCGCCTGGCGGTGGGCGGGAGTGTGCGACTCACGCGGTGGCAAGGAGTCGAGTTGCACGTTCTTGCCGGGCGGAGGGCGGGACCGTGCGTGTCGCCGTGGCGTAGGGAGTCGATCTGCACGTTCTCGTCCCGGGCGGGGCGGGAACGTGCGACTCGTCGGTCGACACGGAGTCGATCAGCACGTTCTCGCCGGGAGAGGGTCGGGACCGTGCGAGTCGCCCGGGGCATTAGGTGTTGATCTGCACGTGTTCGCCTGGTGCGGGGCGGGACCGTGCGAGTCGCCCGGGTCGCCGCGAGCCGTGGCTCCCCGGCGGTCAGGCCGGCGTCGATCCGGCGCGAGCCGCGGCACCTGCCGGGGGCGGCGGTCCCAGCTCCGCCCGCACCCCGAGCAGCCGCACCGGGCGATCCGGGTCCAGCTCGTCGAGCAGCGCCGCGGCGACGGCCGCGATCGCGCCGGCGTCCCGCCCGGGCGGGTCGAGCGCCCGGCTGCGGGTGGTCGTGCGGAAGTGGCGGGTCCGGACCCGGATGCCGACCCGGACGCAGTCCCGGTCCTCGGCGACGACGTCGGCCGCGACCCGGTGGGCCAGCGTGTGCAGCTCGGCGTGCAGTGCGGACCGCTCGGTGAGGTCGGCGGGGAAGGTCGTCTCCCGGCTGCGGGAGCGCGGCACCCACGGACCGGTGTCCAGCTCGGTGCGGCCCATCCCGCGGCCGAGCGAGACGTAGTACGGCCCGCGGTTCGGCCCCAGCCGGGCCGCGACGTCGCCGGGGCGGGCCTCGGCGAGCGCGGTGACCGTGGTGATCCCCAGCTCGGCGAGCGCCCGCGCGGTGGCGCGGCCGATCCCCGGCAGCGCCTCGGGCGGGTCGGAGCCGAGGGTGGCGAACCAGTTCGCGGCGGTGAGCTCGTGGATGCCGCCGGGCTTCGCGTAGCCGGTCGCGGTCTTCGCCCGCAGCGTGTTGTCCCCGATCTCGACGGCGCAGGACAGTCCGGTGCTCGCCACCGTCTCCCGGATGCGGCGGGCGAGCGCCCACGGCTCGCCGTCGGTGCCGACGAACGCCTCGTCCCAGCCGATCACCTCGACCGGCTCGCCGAGGTCACGCAGCAGGCGCATCACCTCGTCGGAGACCTGCTCGTAGTACGCCTTGTCCGAGGGGAGGAACACCGCGTCGGCCCCGGCGAGCCGGCGGCGGGCCAGCCGCATCGGCATGCCGGACCGGACGCCGTGGGCGCGGGCCTCGTACGACGCCGTCGCGACGACCGTGCGTGCCTCGGGGTCGTCGAGCTGCTCCGGCTCCCCGCCGACGACCAGCGGCCGCCCGGCGAGCTCCGGGTGGCGCAGCAGCTCGGCCGCGGCCAGGAACTGGTCGAGGTCGGCGTGCAGGATCCGGCGGCTCACGGTGCGAGGATGCCGGACCGGGCCGGCGGTCAGGGCCGCAGCGCGGTGACGACCCAGCGCAGCGTGGAGCGGTCGGTGCAGGTGGCGAGCAGCTCGGCCTGCTCGACGGCCGCGGTGTCGTGGCGGCGGGCGTCGAACAGGTCCTCGACAACTCCCGGGACGTCCAGGTGCTCACCACGCAGCGCCTGCTCCGGGCCGGGCAGCCGCAGCCGGGCGATCAGCAGCCGCAGCGCCCGGAAGCCGATCACCCGCATGCCCGGTGTCAGCAGGGGAGAGGGCGGCCCCGGCACCAGCCCCGCGGTGGCCGGGCGGCCCGGCAGCGGGACGGCGCCGGGCGGCGCGCCGGGCAGCGTCACCGCGGACACCGCGATCACGCCACCGTCGAGCAACGCCCAGGCGTCGATCGCGGGCCGGTGGGTCTCGCGGCCGGACGCGGCGGGCAGGTCCTGCGCGGAGAGCCAGCGGCGCAGCCGCGGGCGGAGGTCCCAGCGGACCTCGAACACCCCGCTCCCGAGGTCCGACGGGACGAACACCTCGTCCCAGCGCGGACCCCCGACACCTGTCTCGGGCTGGATCGCCATCTCGTCCCCCGGGGCCGCTCGCGAGTCCGGCCGGGCCACGCACGCCCACGTGGCGTGACGCAGGTCACGCGCGGGCCGGGTTTCCAGGATACGTGCCGCCGAACGGGTGCGCAGGCCAGCGCGAACGGCTGTACCCACTGAGGTGAGGGGCGACCGCGAACCGCCGACGGATCGCCGACGGACCGCGCCGGTGCGGGCGTCCGGGTGACGGTCCGCCACCGGATCGGGTGGCGGTCGGTGGCGCGTGACACGATCGTGCGACCCCGCCGGGTCCGGTAACGAGGCAGGATGTGGCCAGCGATCCACAAGTGACGGCGACGTGGAGGCGACATGGACGGCCAGTGGAACAGGACGGCGGCGGTGCACCCCGGGCTCGTCCCGGCGGCCCGGCGCCCGGTGGAGGACCTGCCGTCGGGTCGTGGCGTCGTCGACGCCGAGCGGGGCCGGGTGCTGGCCCGGTACGCGCGGCTCATGCGGTCCGGGCGACCCGAGGTGTGCCGCCCGGGGCGCCGGGAGATCGAGGAACGCGAGCGGCTCGGTGCGGGTGGTCTCGCCGGCAGCGACGGCAAGGTCATCTACCCGGACCGGGCCGCCGCCGAGTGCGCGGCCCGCGAGCTGGAGGCGCTCGGTGGACGCCCGCAGCGGGCCTACCTGTGCCGGCGCTCGAAGCGCGGGCACTTCCACCTGACGACCGACCAGGTCGCCGAGCGCCGGCGGACCCCGGCCGAGCTCATCCCGCGTCCGCGTCGCGGCGACTGAGCCCCCTGGTCGCGTCCGGCCGTCCGTCGGAGGGCATGGCCAGCACCGCGGCCATCAGGCGGGGGATCAGCCCGTCCCCGAAACGGTGGCCGAACTCGGCGTAGGCGGTGAGCTCGCGGTGCACCAGCTCGCCCACCGGTCCCGGGAGTGCGCGGCGGGCGTGCCCGGCCGCGGCCCGGTAGCTGGCCTTCTCGTGGAAGGCGAGACCGGGGGCGTCGCCGGTGATCGGGGGCTGCCCCGGGAACAGCTTGATCGTCACGGGAGCCTCCTCCGCGGCGCGCCCAACGTGATCCGCACAGTGTCCGCGCCCGCCCGGCGCGGGGCGTCGTCACGCTTGACGAAAGCCTGGTGTGATGCACGGCACATGCTGATCCTCTAGCGTGGGTGTGGTGACGGTCACCCGTCACGCCCGAACCGAGGCGGACCCACCGCACGCCGACGCATCGGAGGACCCCGAGTGAACCCGCATCTGCTGGAGGAGCGAGTCGCGACCGTCAGCCGTACCGGCCTGGCCGACCCGGCCCGCGCCCGGCTCGCCGCGCACAAGGCGACGGCTGACGCGTGCCGGCGGCGCACCCTGGAGCGTCGCGCCGACCTGGAACGGATCCTCGCCGGCGGCGAGGGCGGCGCCGACGCGCTGGACCTGATGCTGGAGCTGGACGCGCTGGAGCGCGTGCAGGACCGCATCGACCAGCGGCTGTCCGAGCTGTGCGAGTCGCTGACCGAGCCGGCGGTCCCGCGCTACGGCGACGCGCAGCCGCTGTAGATCATCCACACACCCGCACCGGCCGTGGTTCGATGGCGGCGAGACCGCCGTCGAACCACGGGGAGAGCACGTGCGCGCAGTACAGGTCGTCGAGCTGGGAGGGCCGTCGTCGGTCCGGGTCGGTGAGGTCGACCCGCCGGTGCGTGGGGACAGCGAGGTCCTGATCGACGTGGCGGCGGCCGGGGTGAACTTCCCGGACGTCCTGCTCACCAAGGGCCTGTACCAGTACAAGCCGGAGCCGCCGTTCACGCTCGGCTCGGAGTGCGCCGGGACGGTGCGCCAGGCCGCACCGGACAGCCGGTTCGCGCCGGGGGACCGGGTCGTCGCGTTCACGATGTCCGGCGTGTTCGCCGAGGTCGTGTCGGTGCCGGAGCAGATGGTGCTCCCGCTGCCCGACGAGGTCGGGTTCGCGGCGGGCGCCTGCCTGCCGATGAACTACCTGACCGCGCACTTCACCCTGGAGGTCCGGGGCGGGCTGCGGGCCGGGGAGACCGTGCTGGTGCAGGGTGCGGCCGGGGGCATCGGGACCGCGGTGATCCAGCTGGCCACGGCGCTCGGCGCCACCGCGATCGCGGTGACCTCCACCGAGGCCAAGGCGGAGGTGGCGAAGCGGGCCGGTGCCGCGCACACGGTCGCTGCCGACGGGTTCAAGGACGCCGTCAAGGAGATCACCGGCGGGGCCGGCGTCGACATGGTCGTCGACCCGGTGGGTGGTGACCGGTTCACCGACTCGCTGCGCTGCCTGGCCCCGCTCGGCCGGCTGCTGGTCATCGGGTTCACCGCGGGGGAGATCCCGACCGTCAAGGTCAACCGGCTGCTGCTGAACAACATCGACGTCCGGGGCGTCGGCTGGGGCGCCTACGCGCTGGGCCGGCCGGACTTCCTCCGCTCCGAGTGGGAGGCGCTCCTGCCGCACCTGCGCTCCGGCGCGCTGGACCCCCTGATCAGCGAACGCTTCCCGCTGGAGCGGGCGGGTGACGCGCTGGCCCGGATCGACGACCGGGTCGTGACCGGAAAGGTCGTCCTCGAAACCTGACGGGCCTCAGCCGGCCGGTTCCAGGTTCTGCCGCACCGGGGTTCGCGGGTGCGGGGTCTCCGGGGGCCGGCCGGCCGCCGGGTCGCGCGGGGCGGGGGCCGGGCCCGACCAGTGCGGCCGGGGCCCGGGTGCGGCCACGACCGGCTCGGCGACGTGCAGCCGGTGCCGGGCGGCCACGGCCCGGCCCGCAGGCCCGGTCTCGCCGAGCGCGTGCAGGGCGAGCGCCCGGTGCGCGGGAACCTCGCAGCGGCGCAGGAACCGGTCCAGCTCACGCACCGCGTCCCCGGTGGCCCGGGCGCGGGCCCAGGCGGCCAGCTCGGCCTCGGCGACCTCCTGGCGCACCCCGCTCATCCGGACGCAGACGTACTCGAGGTCCTCGTCGGCGAGCTCGCCGGGCGCGGGGACGTGCACGCCCTGCTCCAGCAGGTACTCGTGGACCGCCCACAGGCCCATCGGGGTCAGGGTGACGACCGTCGGGTCCGGGTCGTCCCGGTGCGCGATCCGGGCGAGCTCGTCGAGCTCGTCGGCGTCCAGGGTCTCGGTCAGCTCGATCGCCCCGAGCAGCTCGCAGGCGTCCAGCAGCGCGGTCACGTCCCGCCGCCACAGCCGCTGCTCGACGTCCCCGGCGAGGTCGTCGACCACGCAGCCGGCCTCGTCGTTGACGGTGTCGCGGACCTGGCGGTGGAAGTGCTCGAGCGGGACCGGGCCGCCGCCCGTGCCGTAGAGGCCCACCCACAGCATCGGGAACGCCTCGGACATCGACATCCCGAACAGCGACGGGGCCCCGAACACGTCGGTGCCGCCCAGGTTGTCGCCCAGCCGGCCGACCGACTCGAACACCCGCCGCCACAGCTCGATCGGGCGGTTCAGCAGCGGGCCCGCGCTCTTGACCGGCAGCAGCCGGCCGCGGACGACCCGGACCAGCCGGGCGGCCCGCGCCCAGCGCAGGAGCAGCGAGACCTCCGGCAGGTCGTCGCTGGTGCGGGCGGTCTCCCGGTAGAGGTGGTCGAGCTGCAGGTGCGCGGCGAGGTCGAGGGCGTCCGCGCGGCCCAGCCGGCCGTCCGAGGTGAGCCTGCGGCCCGCCCGCACCCACACGGTCAGCTTGCGCAGCAGGTCGAGGCCCTCGGAGCGTTCCGCGGCCTCGACCAGGGTCGCCGCGCTCGGCATCGGGACCGGCGGCAGCTCCGGGTTCCACTCGGGCCGCTCGGGACGGGCCGCGTCCCGGCGCATGATCTCGGCGAGCGCGTGCCGGTCGACGTCGGCCTCCCCGGCGCCGGCCCGGTCCAGGAACCGCTGGACGGCGACCGGGTCGGCCGGGTCGACGCCGTTGCGGTGCAGCTGGACGCCCCAGAACTTGCCGAGGTCGTAGTTGCGCTCGTCGGCGAGGCCGTCGTGCAGCGCGGGGGTGGAGTCGACCACCTGGCGGTGCAGGGCGTCGACCGGGGACGACTGCGGGTCGAACCAGTCGTGGTCGTCCAGGAAGTCGATCAGGGCGTGGAACGCGGGGGCGACGTCGTCGGGTTCCAGGACCGTCACCTTGCGCGGGAACCACATGCCGAGCGCGTCCGCGATGTGCGCGCGGGTCCACCGGCCCAGTCGCCGGTCGCGCGCGTACTTGTAGTCGACGGCCGCCGCGACCAGCGCGGTGTCCACCTCGACCCGGCGCCGGCGCGCCCACACGAGGAACTGCTCCAGGAGCCTGCTCCGGGCCTCGGCATACCCCTGGTCGTCCCCGGGGGTGAACACGAGACGCATCCGGCCCACTGTGTCAGGTCCCTCCATCCGTTCCGTCGCGGGGTGGTCGATGATCCACTCCGGCTGCGGCGCACCGCGGCCGATGCTCTCCGGCGCACACGGGACCCGCGGCCCGGAGGGTGCTACCCGTGCAACGAGCGGGTGCGGCGCCGGTGACTCCCCGGCCGTTCACCGGACCCGTTCGGGACGCTGCCACGGACGGCGGCGGCCGGACACCCGCAGAGGGTGTCCGGCCGCCGTGTCCGTGCGCCGACGAGGTACTCAGTCGCCGCCGACCGGGCTGTCCTTCCGGTCGGATCCGGTGTCCGGGTCGTCGGGTGCGATCGGGCCCTCACCGGGCTCGAGCATCGTGTACCCGGGGCCGGTGCCGGGTCCGTTGACCCAGCCGCCCTCCGGCGGCTCCTCCTTGTAGTCCGGCGGGAACGCGCCGACCTTGACGTAGAAGTCGTCGCCGTGCCGGTCGGTGGCCCAGTCCACGGCCTGCTCCAGGACCTCCGCGCCCTTCTTCTCCCGCAGGATCAGCGGGTCACGGCGCAGGTCGCGGTACAGGGCCATGCAGAGCATGACCATGATGACCACGAACGGGGCGGCGACCAGGATGGTGAGGTTCTGGATGCCGGACAGGGCGTCCTCGCCGCCGGTGACCAGCATGAGCACGGCGACCGCGCCCATGACCGAACCCCAGAAGATGACCACCCAGCGGCTCGGCTCGATCGTGCCGCGCTGCGACAGCGTCCCCATCACGATGGAGGCGGCGTCGGCACCGGAGACGAAGAAGATGCCGACCAGCAGCATCACCAGGAACCCGGTCGCGGCCGCCCACGGGTAGGCGTTGAGCAGCTCGAACAGCTGGACGTTGGAGTCGTCGGAGAACTGCACGCCCTGCTGGGACTGGGTGATCGCGGTACCGCCGAACACGGAGAACCAGACCAGCGAGACCAGGCTGGGAGCCAGGATGACCCCGCCGACGAACTCGCGGATGGTGCGCCCGCGCGAGATGCGGGCCAGGAACATGCCGACGAACGGGGTCCAGGAGATCCACCAGGCCCAGTAGAAGACCGTCCAGCTCGACAGCCACTCCAGCATCGGCTCACCGCCGACGGCCTCGGTGCGGCCGACCATCTCGAAGAAGTCGGAGAAGTAGGCGCCGATCGAGGTCGGGATCAGGTCGAGGATGATCACCGTCGGGCCGAACACGAACACGAACAGGGCCAGCAGCGCGGCCAGCACCATGTTGATGTTGGACAGCCACTGGATGCCGCGGGCGATCCCGGAGACCGCCGAGAGGATGAACGCCGCGGTGAGCACCACGACGATCGCCGCCAGCACGCCCGGCCCGACCGCGCCCTCGGTCCAGCCGGCACTCTGCATGCCGCCACCGATCTGGAACGCGCCGATACCCAGCGAGGCCGCGGAACCGAACAGCGTCGCGAAGATCGCGAGGATGTCGATGACCTTGCCGATCGGGCCCTCGGCGGCGCGCTTGCCGATCAGCGGGATGAACGCCTGGCTGATCAGCTGCTTGCGGCCCTTGCGGAAGGTCGAGTAGGCGATCGCCAGGCCGACCACGGCGTAGATGGCCCACGGGTGCAGGGTCCAGTGGAACAGCGAGGTCGCCATGGCGACCTGCATGGCCTCGGTGCTGCCCGGCGCTGCCGTCCCCGGCGGGGTGGAGGTGGTGAAGAACGACAGCGGCTCGTTCACGCCGAAGAACATCAGTCCGATGCCCATGCCGGCCGAGAACATCATCGCGATCCAGGAGACCGTCCGGAACTCCGGCTCCTCGGTGTCGGTCCCCAGCTTGATCCGGCCGAACTTGCTGAACGCCAGGAACAGCGAGAACGCGACGAAGCCCGTCGCGGCGAGGATGAACCCCCAGCCGCCGCCCCGCATCACACCGCTCAGCAGGGTGGTCGCGGTGTTCGCCAGGCTGTCGGGGGCGACGATCCCCCAGGCGACGAAGATCAGGGCGAGCGCCGCGCCCACCCCGAAAATCGTCCAGTCGGTGCGTGACCGACCTTCACCGGACCCGGCAGTGCCGGCGTCCGTGCGTGGTTCCGCCTGTGTCATGACAGGTAACGCCCCTCGGGCGCGTCCCCCCTCCCAGTTGAAAACGATGAAACGTGCACAAGTCGTGGCCGGGCAAGTGTAGGGACCCAACCGGGCGGTGTCGTTGCACTACAGGCCGCCCGTGCGGGTCGTTCCTGGTCATGGGCCCGCGGCCGACTGTTGCGATTCGATATAGCCGTCCTGTTTGTCCGGTTTCATCCGGTTCGGTGGTGCCAGCCCGACTCGTGGACACCGCCGGGTACCGGCGCCGCCGGGTCGTACGGCGTCCGGGTGAAGACGAACGTGGCCAGCCACAGATGGCCGTCGGCGATCCGCAGCGTCTCGCCCGCGAAGTAGCCGTCCAGGCCGACCCACGTCCCGTCCGGGCCCGGGCGGAACCGCGACGTCCGTCCGGGACGGCCCAGCCCGCTCAGGTGCAGCAGCCCGCCCGGGACCGCGCGCAGCACGTACGGCGACGGTCCCCAGAACCACGGGCCGAGCAGCGCCGGGTCCACCGGCGACGGCTCCGGCGACCACTCGTCGACGATGCGGGGCTCGGCCGCGCGCAGGTCGGCGAGCAGCCCGGCGCCGAGCCCCGGGTCCATTCCCGCGGTCGTGTTGCCCAGGGCGAGCGCGCCGGTGCCCTCCTCCCGGTCGACCCAGAGCCCGGCCAGGAAGCCGGGCATCGAGCCGCCGTGCCCGACCAGGGTGGCGCCCTCCACGCGGTGCACCTGCACGCCGAGGCCGTACGCCGCCCACACCGGCGACGACGCGTCGATGCCGGCCGGGACCGTCATCTCCTCGACCGTCGCGGGGGACAGCACCCCGCCGGTGTCCCCGAGCAGGAACGCGCCGAGCCGGGCGAGGTCCCGCGCGGTGCACCACAGCTGCCCGGCCGGGGCCATCACCCCGGCGTCGTGCTCCGGCTCGGCGAGGACGAGATCCGCCCACGGGTGGACGGCGTGTCCCGCCGCCGCGGGGTCCTGCGGCCGGGTCGAGGTACGGGTCATTCCCAGCGGGAGCAGGACCTCGTCGCGGGCGACCTCGGTCCAGCACCGCCCGCGACGGCGCGCGACCAGCTCACCGAGCAGGCCGAAGCCGAGGTTGGAGTAGTGGAAGCGGCGCGCCGCGGGCAGTACCCGGTCGTCGTCGGAGAGGCCCAGCTCCGCCAGCGGGCCGCCGGGCGTGCGCTCCCACCACAGCCCCGGGCTCTCCGCGCCGGCGCCGGCGAGGTGCGCGAGCAGCTGGCCGACCGTCCGGTCGCCGAACGGGGTGCCGGGCAGGTGCGTGTCGAGGGGGTCGTCGAGGTCGAGCAGGCCCTCGTCGCGCAACCGCAGCACGGTGACCGCGCAGACCGTCTTGGTGATCGACCCGATCCGGTACTGGACGTCGTCGGCGTCCGCGCCGCCGGGCAGCGCGCCCCGGCCGGCGTGCCAGGCCAGCTCGCCGTCGCGGACGACCCCGGCGACGAGGGAGGGCACGCGGCCATCGCGCTGGGCGCGGGCGACGCGGGCGAGCAGGGTGCGCTGGGTGGTGGGGAGCAGTACGGGCACGCTCCCGCACCGTAGTCAGGACGGCGACGGCGGCGCCGGGGGCTCCTGCGGCGGGTCGTCGCCACCGCTCTTGTCGCCGTCGGACTTGTCGCCCTCGGCGAGGAAGCGCTCGAACTCGGCCGCCAGCTCGTCCCCGCTGGGCAGGTCGCCCAGGTCCGGCCCGCTGCCGGGTTCCCCGGACTCGCGGGCGGCCGCGACCTGGTCGTACTGCTCCTCGAGGGCCTTCACGACCTGGACGACCTCGTCCGACTCCGCCATCTGCTCGGCGATCTCGGCATCGGCCTGCTCGGCGGCGCGGGTCAGCGTCTCGGTCGGCAGGTACAGGCCGCCCGCGAGCCCCGCGTGGTCCAGCAGCACCCGCGCGGCCTGCGGGTACGCCGAGCGCGCCAGGTAGTGCGGGACGTGCACGGCGAAGCCCATCGCGTCCTGCCCGGCTTGGCCGAGCCGGTACTCCATCAGCGCGACCGCGCTGCCCGGGACGTCCGCCGTCGCGAACCACGGGGTGTGGCCCTCGACCAGCTCCTGCCGGGTCGCGTGCGCGGTGACCCCGATCGGCCGGGTGTGCGGGACCGCCATCGGGATGCCCTGCAGGGTGATGACGAGCCGGACCCCGAGCTGCTCGACGAGCAGCCCGACCGCGGCGACGAACCGCTCCCACTGGGCGTCCGGCTCGGGGCCGGACAGCAGCAGGTACCGGGTGTCGGCGGTGTCGGTGACCGCGACGACGTCGAGCGACGGGGCGTCGTAGTCGGCCCAGTGGTCGGTCTCGAACCGCAGGGGCGGGCGGCGGGAGCGGTAGTCGACGAGCTGGTCGACGTCGAAGGTGGCCACCGTGGTGGTCTCGCGATCGTCGGTGAGCGCGCCGACCGCGAGCGCGCCGGCGTTCCCGGCGTCCACGAACCCGTCCAGCACGACGATCAGGACGGGCTCGTCGAGCTGCGGCGCGGCCGGATCGACCTGGTAGAGCTGGGCGGGATCGAGCACCGGCGTCCTCCGTGTCGTGGCGTGCGCGGCCGACCCTATCCGGCCCCGGCGGGTGGTGGGCTCGCGGACGGTGGTGTGAAACCGGCCGTCCGGGCGGGTACCCGGCGCCGGGATGGACCAGACTGCGAGTCGTCATGCACTCACCGTCACGCGCCTACCTGGTCTGGTCCGCCGGTCTGCTCGCCTACGTGGTGGCGGTGCTGCAGCGCAGCTCGTTCGGCGTCGCCGGGCTGGACGCGGCCGACCGGTTCGGCGCGTCCCCGACCGTGCTCGGTGGCTTCCTGGTCCTGCAGCTGCTGGTCTACGCCGCGCTGCAGATCCCGGTGGGGCTGCTGCTGGACCGGTTCGGTGCCCGGACGATGGTGCTGGCCGGGGCGGTGACGATGACGGCCGCGCAGATCCTGGTGGCGCTGGCGACCGCGCTGCCGCTGGCGATCGCGGCCCGGGTGCTGGTCGGCATCGGGGACGCGCTGACCTTCATCTCGGTGCTGTCGGTGGTGTCGGTGTGGTTCCCGGCCCGCCGGGTGCCGCTGATGACGCAGCTGACCGCCTTGCTCGGCCAGTTCGGGCAGGTGCTGTCCGCGGTGCCGCTCGCGACCCTGCTGCACGGCTACGGCTGGACGACGGCGTTCCTCGCCGCCGCCGCTGCCGGCGCGGTCGCCGGGATCGCGGTGCTCGCGGTGTTCCGGGACCGGCCACCGGGGACGCCCGCTCCCACCACGGTGGCGAGCCCGCGCGAGGTCCTCGACGGCCTGAAGGGCGCGTGGCGGCACCCGGGTACCCGGCTCGGGTTGTGGTCGCACGCCGGGACGCAGTTCTCCGGCCTGGTCTTCGCCCTGTTGTGGGGCGTGCCGTACCTGGTCGCGGGCCAGGGGATGAGCCCGTCCGGCGCGTCGGTGATGCTCACCGTGCTGGTGCTGGCCGGCGGCGTGGTCGGGCCGGTGTTCGGCGAGTTCACCGCCCGGCACCCGCTGCGCCGGTCCTGGTTGGTGCTGTTCGTGATCGCGGCGACCGCGCTGATGTGGACCGTCGTGCTGCTGGTGCCCCCGCCGGTGCCGCTGTGGCTGCTGGTGCTGCTGGTCCTGGTGCTCGCCGCGAACGGCCCGTGCTCGGCGGTCGGCTTCGACTTCGCCCGCACGTTCAACCCGGAGCACCGGCGCGGGACCGCGGTCGGCATCGTCAACGTCGGCGGGTTCACAGCGTCGCTGCTCACGACGCTGCTCGTCGGCGCGGTCCTCGGGGCCGCGGGCGGGTACACCCCGGACGCGTTCCGGACGGCCTGGCTGGTGCAGTTCCCGATCTGGGCGGTGACCACGGTCGGGGTGGTCGTGGCCCGGCGCAAGGCCCGCCGGGTGATGGCGCAGGAGGGCGTCGTCGTCCCGCCGCTGCGGGAGGTGCTGCGCCGGTCCCGGCAGCGGCGGCGCGACGGGTCCTGATCCGGGTCAGCCGCGGCTCACTCGGCCAGCAGCCGGTAGAGCGCCTTGCGGGCCTCGGCCAGCGCCTCGGTCGCCGCGGCGACCTGCTCGGCCGTGCCCGCCGCGGCGACCTGCTGGGCGGCGGCGAGCAGCTTCGACAGCTCCTCGCCGAGCACGTCGGCCGGGTCGTCGGAGGAGGCGGCGCCCTCCTCGGAGAACGGGGCCCAGACCGCGTCGAGCGCGGCACGGTTCTCCGCGACGTGCCGGGTGCCCTCCTCGGTCAGGTGGACGACGCGGCGGCCCTCGGTCTGCTCGGACCGGACGAGGCCCTCGTCCTCGAGCTGGGACAGCATCGGATACACCGAGCCGGGGCTCGGCTTCCACTGCCCTCCGGAGCGGGTGGTGATCTCCTGGATGATCTCGTAGCCGTGCCGCGGCCCGTCGGCGAGGACGGCGAGCACCGCCGTCCGGACGTCGCCGCGGGCGGTCCGGCGGCCGCGCCGCCCGCGCCCGCCCGGCCCGAAGCCCGGGCCGAACCCGCCGGGCCCGAACGGGCCCCCCGGGCCGAACGGGCCGCCCGGCCCGAAGCCGCGACCGAACGGGCCGCCGGGCCCGAACCCGCGTCCGCGACCGTGCGGGCCTCGGTGCGGCCGGTGCCCGCGATGCGGGCCGTGTTCCTCGTTGCTCTCGTCGTGCATGTCTGCCTCCTCGGGGCCGCAGGGGCCGGGGTGTGCCGGCCGGGCGAACGGCGGGCGCCGGTGTCCGTGCCCCCGGCGCCCGGCGGGCGGGCCCCAGGGCATGTCTCGCGGAATCATGATGGGTCTCCTCGTCCTCGTGAGCCTTCCCTTCGATCGGCTCGCGTGTCATCACGATATATCGTGAAGTGTCGCCGTAGCAACGAGATATGTCTGAGAATCTGCTGAGCGGTGTCCCGTTCGGCGGTGGCCGTTCCGACGCCGATGACGTTGACTGATCCGCAGGTCCGGGAGGGTGCCCGGCCGGGCGAGAGGAGGACGCGTGGGGCGGCACGAGCGGAACGGTGAGGGCGTCGACGACTCCGCGGAGGAGCTTGACCTGACCTCCGTGTCGGCGGCCGAGCTGCGCGACCGGCTGGCGGCACTCTCCGACGGCCGGGACGCGCGCGTGGTCGGCGCGGCGGTGGAGCTGCGGAGGAGCCTGGACCGGCTCGGTGCGGGGATCGCGCAGCGGCGGACCGCGCTGGTCGGACGGGCGGGGGAGATCGCCCGCGCCGCGGCGCCGTTCGCCGGTGGCGCGGTGGCGGCCGGGGTCGGGGCGCTGCTGGTCGTGCGGCGGACGCGCCGGCCGGGGCCCGCCTGACCGCACGGGTGCTCCGGGCGGTCGCGGCGCTCCACTAACCTGAACGCCCGCGTGGGAGGAGAGTGATGGCGGCGCGCAGGCGCTCGGGTGAACCGGACATGGTCGACAGGATCCTGGAGCAGTGGGCCCGCCACGACCCGGAGCTCGACCCGTCGGCCATGGCCGTGTTCGGCCGCCTGCACCGCAGCTTCCTGCGCTACCAGGCCCAGCTCGCACCGGTCTTCGAGGCGCACGGCATCTCGATGGCGGCCTTCGACGTCCTGGCGGCGCTGCGGCGCTCCGGCGAGCCCTACCGGCAGACGATGCGTGACCTCGGTGGGGTCACGCTCGTCACCGCCGGCGGGCTCACCCAGCGCGTGGACCGGCTGGAGGCGGCCGGCCTGGTGCGCCGCGAGCGGGACGGCGCCGACGGCCGCGTTGTGCACGTGCAGCTGACCCCGGCCGGCCTGGAGCTGATCGACCGGGTCTCGCGGGCGCACTTCGCGAACGAGAAGGAGATGCTCGCCGGGCTCGGCGAGGCCGAGCAGCGCCAGCTCGCCCGGCTGCTGCGCAAGCTGGAACGGTCGCTCGACGACGCGGCGACCCGCTCCGGCGAGTAGCTCAGCGGGGCGCCGCCCACGGGATCGGGTCCTCGGCCAGGCTCCAGTAGACGCTCTTGGTGGTGCTGTAGGTCCGCAGGCCGAGCCGTCCCTTCTCCACGCCCAGGCCGGAGTCCTTCACCCCGCCGAACGGGGTGGAGATGCTGAACTGCTTGTGCGTGTTGACCCAGACCGTGCCCGCGCGGACCCGGCGCGCGATCCGCCAGGCCCTGCGGTGGTCGGCCGTCCAGATCCCGCAGGCCAGGCCGTACGCGGTGTCGTCGGCCTGCCGGACCAGGTCGTCCTCGTCGTCGTAGGGCAGCACGACGGCGACCGGTCCGAACACCTCCTCCCGGCAGATCTCCCAGGCGGGCTCGACCCGGTCGAGGACGGTCGGCAGGTAGTAGGCGCCGCCGGCGAGCGCGGGGTCGTCCGGGATCCGGCCGCCGGTGACGACCCGGGCCCCGGCGGCGACGGCGCGGTCGACCATGGCGGCGACCCGGTCGCGGTGGTCGTGGTGGACGAGCGGGCCGACCTGGGTGCGGGGGTCGGTGCCGGGCCCGACCCGGAGCCGGCGGGTCGCGTCGGCGAGCCGGGCGACGAGCTCGTCGTGCCGGTCGCGCGGGACGAAGATCCGGGAACCGGCGACGCAGCTCTGGCCGCTCGAGGAGAAGATCCCGTAGAGGGTGCCGGCGACCGCGTGGTCGAGGTCCGCGTCCGGGCAGATGATCGCCGGTGACTTGCCGCCGAGCTCCAGCGACACCGGGATCAGCCGCCGGCCCGCGATCTCCGCGATCCGCCGCCCGGTGGCCGTGCCGCCGGTGAACGAGACGATCCCGACGTCGTCGTGCCGGACCAGGGCCTCGCCGGCCTCGGCGCCGCTGCCGGGGAGCACGGACACCAGGGCGGGTGGCAGCCCCTCGTCGAGGAGCGCGCGGTGCACGATCCGGCCGGCGGCCAGTGACACCAGCGGCGCCCACGGGGCGGGTTTGAGCAGCACGGCGTTGCCGGCCGCGAGCGCGGGCGCGATCTTCTGGGCGTCGCTGGCGATCGGGGAGTTCCACGGGGTGATCGCGGCGACGACGCCGACCGGCTCGTGGACGGTCATCGCGAGGTGTTCCCCGCGCGGGGTCGGGAGCTCGCCATCGGCCGTCTCGCAGGCCGCGGCCAGGTAGCGGTAGGTGCCGGCGGCGCTCGCGGCGAGCGCCCGGGTCTCGGCCAGCGTCTTGCCGGTGTCGAGGGTCTGGAGCCGGGCCAGCTCCTCGGCGGCCCCGTCGATCCCGTCGGCGATCCGGTGCAGCAGCCGGGCCCGCCGGTGCGGCAGCAGGTCGCGCCAGGCCGGGGCGTCGGCGGCCGCATGGGCGGCCCGTGCGGCGGCGTCGACGTCGGACGCCGACGCGCCGCGCAGGGTGGTGATCGTGCAGCCCGTCGCGGGGTCGGTGCAGGTGATCTCCGGGCCGGCTCCGGGGCGCCACTCGCCGGCGACGAGGAGCTCGTCTGCCGGGATCTGCGCGGGCGGGGCGAGGGGCTCAACGGCGGTGGTCGTCACCTGGCGCAGTGTGCCTGATCGTTTAGCGATGAACAATCTCGACGCTCTGACCAGCAGTGATTGGGTCGACACGGAAAGAATCGTGCCCGGAAGGCTTGTGGTGTGGCGTGGGTCGCTGCTATCAATCTCCTCGTCCGATGGTTTAGGGCTAAGAGAAACGAGGTTCCCGATGAGCGCTCCCGCCCGCACCGACCTGGAGCAGCTGATCGACAGCTGCATCGCAGGTGCCGCCTCGCGGCACGAGGACTGGGACACGCTGGGTTTCCAGGCCGCCGCGGCCGGTGACCAGTTCCGCCGGGCCCAGATCCGCTACATCGGATCCGGCGCCACCGGCAACCACGAGACCGACAACCGGATCCTGCCGGCCGAGCACTTCACGTTCTCGAACATGCGGCTCCCGGCCGGCGCGATCGGCCCCGAGCACACCCACCACGACGTCGAGGAGGTCTTCTACGTCCTGGAGGGCGAGCTCGAGGTCACCGTGCACGACGTCGAGGACGGCACCCGCACCGCCAGCCGGGTCCTCGGCTACCGCGACCTGATCCGCGTCCCGGCCGGCGTCCCGCGCAGCCTGCGCAACATCGGCGACACCGACGCGCTGTTCTGCGTGGTCATCGGCTCGCCGAAGCCGCAGCTGCCGACCTACCCCCCGACCTCGCCGATGCACGGCGTCCGCCGCTGAGCCACGCCGGACCGGAGCCGAGGAGGACACCGATGTCCGAGACCCGCACGCTGCGCGTCGAGCGGCTGACCCGCCTCTCCGACGACGTCGTCGAGGTGCGCCTGGCCGACCCGGCCGGCGGCGAGCTCCCGGGCTGGGAGCCCGGCGCGCACCTCACGCTCGACCTGCCGGTCGGGCTGACCCGCCAGTACTCGCTGTGCGGCCCGCCCACCGACCGCACCGGGTGGACGGTCGCCGTGCACCGGGCCCCGGACAGCCGCGGAGGCAGCGCGTACGTGCACGACGGCGTGCGGATCGGCGCCCTCCTCCCCGTCGGCGGCCCGCACCAGGACTTCCCGCTCGAGGCCGGGGCGGAGAACCTGCTCGTCGCCGGCGGGATCGGCATCACCCCGATCCTGGCCATGGCCCGCGCGCTCGCCGCCGCGGGCGCGGACTGGTCGCTGCTCTACTGCGGCCGCACCCGGTCCGCGCTGGCCTACCTCGACGAGCTGGCCGCGCTCGACCCGGACGGATCCCGGGTCCGGGTGCACCTCGACGACGAGGCGGGCGGCCCCGCCGACCTGGCTGCCGTCCTGGCCGGGCGGCCCTGGGCCACGGTGCACTGCTGCGGCCCCACCTCGATGATCGACGCCGTACTGGAGCTCGCGCCCGACCCCGGCCGGGTCCACGTCGAGCGGTTCCGGGCACCGGAGGTCGCGCCCAGCGCCACCGCGGACACCGGGTTCGACGTGCACTGCGCCGCCAGCGACGTGCGGGTGCGGGTGGAGCCGGGCTGCAGCGTGCTGGCCGCACTCGGCGGTGCCGGGATCTCCGTGCCGTCCTCCTGCGAGGAGGGCATCTGCGGCACCTGCGAGGTCAAGGTCCTCGCGGGCGAGCCCGAGCACCGCGACCTCGTGCTCACCGACGACGAGCGCGCGGCCGGCGGATCGATGTTCGTCTGCGTCTCCCGCTGCCGCGGCCCCGAGCTCGTTCTCGACCTCTGACCCCGACCGACCCACCACCGGAGGCGACCGTGTCGCACCTGCAGATCCACCAGTCCCGCAGCCGCCCGCCGACGAGCTACGAGAGCACGTTCGCGGCCGAGCTCGAGCGGGTCTACGCCACCGGCGCCGCCGATCCCGCCGCGCTCGCGGCCGGGCTCAACACCGGCGGTACCCGCCCGCCGGACGGCGGGGACTGGACCGCCGAGTCGGTCGTCGCCGAGCTTGCCCGGCTCGGCGCCGACGGCGCCGCCCCGCCCGCGCCGCTGGCGCTGGACCCGGCCGGCGAGCGGGCCGGCCGGCCGGGCACGGCCGCCGAGCTGCTGGCCCGCGGCCTGCCCGACCAGTGGTACGCGCTGTGCCCGTCGGCGGCCGTGCCGTCCGGCGAGCTGGTCCGGCTGCACCGGGCCGGGATCGACCTGCTGCTGTGGCGCGACGGCGCCGGCACCGTGCACGTCCAGCGCGACCGCTGCCCGCACCGCAACGCCCCGCTGTCCCGCGGCGTGCACCTCGGCGACCGGGTGGCCTGCAACTACCACGGCGTCCAGGTCGACGCCGGCGGCACCGTCGTGTCCGTACCGGGCAGCCCCGGCTGCGCGCTGGAGGGCCGCCGAGCGGTCACCACGTTCCCGGCCCAGGAACGGGCGGGCGCGGTGTTCGCCTGGATCACCGAGGACGGCACCCCGCCGGCCCCGCTGGCGCTGCCCGAGCAGATCGCCGCGCCGGACTGGTCGAGCTTCCTCTGCTACGTCGAGTGGGACGCGCCGTACGCACTGTCGCTGGACAACCTCATGGACCCGATGCACGGCGCGTTCCTGCACCGCGAGTCGCACTCGATGTTCGGCGGCAAGCGCGAGGCCGTGTTCCAGGTCCGCGACACCGCGACCGGCTTCGTGTTCGAGAAGACCGACCAGAAGGCCGTCAACTTCGACTGGTCGGAGTGGATCGACGACGGCTTCCAGGCCGTCCGCCTCGACATCCCCTACCCGCCGTCGGCCGGCCCCGGTGGCCCGTTCGCGATCATCGCGATGGTCACGCCGATCTCGGCCGGCCGGCACGCCGCGTTCTTCTGGCGCTGCCGCAAGGTGCAGGGCTGGCAGCGGGACTCCTGGCGGTTCCTCTACCGGACCCTGCTCGAGGAGCGGCACTGGGCCGTGCTGGAGCAGGACCGCGTGATGCTCGAGGACATGCCCGAGGACGCCACCGTCCGCGAAGGCCTCTACCAGCACGACATCGCCCTGGTGCGGGTCCGGCGGCTGCTGCGCAACCGGGCCGAACGGTACCTGCGCGAGCACCGGGAACCCGCCCCGCCGGCCACCGGCTCCCGCCCGGCCGCGACCGCGGGAGCGGCCCGGTGACCGCCCCGGCGGAGGGCCCCGTGGTCCGGCTGCGCGCGCTGCGCTCCGCGTCGCTGCGCACGACGGCGCTGCGCGACGCCGCGGACTTCTACTCTGAGGTCTGGGGGCTGGAGACCACCGACACCGACACCGGCGCCGTGTGGCTGCGCGGAACCGGACCCGAGCACCACATCCTGCAGCTGGTCGACGACGAGGCCAACGGCCTCGACAAGATCGCGTTCGCGGTCGCGACCCCGGCCGAGATCGACGCGGCAGCCCGCGAGCTGGAGCGCCGCGGAGTCCCGGTCGTGGCCGGGCCGGGCCCGCTGGACCAGGCCGGCGGCGGCTACGGGCTGCGCCTGGTCGACCCGGAGGGCCGACTGGTCGAGCTGTCCTGCGACACCTACGCCGTGGTGCCCGGCGACCCGGAGGGCCGCGCGGCCCGGCCGCGCAAGCTCGCCCACGTCGTGCTCAACACCGTCGACATCGACGCCGCCTGCGCGTTCTACACCTCGGTGCTCGGCATGCGGATCTCCGACTGGTCCGAGCACCAGATGGCGTTCCTGCGCTGCAACTCCGACCACCACGTGATCGCGTTCAACCAGGCCGCCTGGACCTCGATCAACCACGTGGCCTACGAGATGGGCTCGATCGACCACTTCATGCGCGGCATCGGGCGGCTGCGGCACCACCAGATGCTGCCGCTGTGGGGGCCGGGCCGGCACGGGCCCGGCAACAACACCTTCTCCTACTTCGCCGACCCGGCCGGGCTGGTGTGCGAGTACACCTCCGAGGTCGACCAGGTCACCGAGGACGCCTGGCTGTGCCGGGTGTGGCGGCGCACCCCGGAGCTGTCCGACCTGTGGGGCACGGCCGGGCCGCCGTCGGCGGACGTCCGCGCGCACATGGCCGGTGAACCCGATCCCGGGTACTTCGCCCGCCGCCGCGGCGCGGAGGTGCACTCGTGAAGGTCGCGGTCCTCGGCTGCGGGGCGATCGGCGAGGTCGTGGCCCGCGCGCTCGCCGGCGGCGCGGTGCCCGGCGCCGACCTGATCGGCGTCGTGCACCGCGACCCGGCAGACCCGCCCGGCCTGCCGGTGATCGACACCGCGGCCGCGGTGCGCGGGGCAGACCTGGTCGTCGAGTGCGCCGGGCACGCCGCGCTGGCCGCGACCGCGCCGGAGGTGATCGCCGCGGGCGGTGACCTGCTGGTGGTGTCGATCGGCGCGCTCACCGACGACGACCTGCTCGCCGCCCTGTCGGCCGGGCCGGGCCGGGTGCACCTGTGCACCGGCGCGATCGGCGGGCTCGACGTGCTGCGGGCGGCCGCGCTGATGGACGGCGGCCCGGAGCGGGTCACGGTGACCACCACCAAGGCCGCCTCCGCGTTGCTGCCGGACCGGCCCGCCCCGGACGGCCCGGTCGAGCTGTTCCGCGGCACGGCCCGCGAGGTGGCCGCCCGCTTCCCGCGCTCCACGAACGTCGTCGCCGCGGTCGCGCTGGCCACCGGCCGGTGGGACGTCGTCGAGGCCGCCGTCGTCGCGGACCCGGCGGCGACCTTGACCCGGCACGTGATCGAGGCGACCGGCCCGTCCGGCGACTACCGGATCGAGATCGCCAACCGGCCCTCGGAACGCACCCCGACCACCAGCGCGATCACCCCGTACGCGGTGCTGCGTGCGGTCGGTGACCTCGCAGGCGCCCCGGCGGTGCTCCGGTGACCGGCGGGTACCCGGTCGCCGTGCGCGCCGCCGGGTCCGGGGACACCGTGCTGCTCCTGCACGGCATCGGGGGAGCGGCCGAGTCGTTCCGGCCCCAGCTCGACGGCGGGCTGGCCGGCACCTACCGGCTGCTCGCCTGGGACGCCCCCGGCTACGGCGACTCGCCCGACCCGCCTCCCGGCACGCCCCCGGAGACGGTCATGGACCGGCTCGCCGACGCCGCGCTGGCCGTGCTCGACGGCACCCCGGCGCACGTCGTCGGCGTCTCCTGGGGCGGGGTGGTGGCGACCCGGATGGCGCTGCGCCGCCCGGACCTGCTGCGCAGCCTGGTGCTGGCCGACTCCACCCGCGGTTCCGGCCGCACCCCCGAGGGCCGGGCCGGGATGGCCCGCCGTGTCGAGGAGCTCGCCGAGCTCGGCGCCGGGGAGTTCGCCGCGCGCCGGGCCGGGCGCCTGGTCGCACCGGACGCCCCCGCACCGGTCCGCGCCCGGGTGGAGGCGATCATGGCCGGGGTCCGGCCCGCCGGGTACGCGCTGGCCGCGGCCTCGATGGCGGCCACCGACCACTCCGCCGACCTGGCCCGGATCGGCGTGCCCACGCTGGTCGTGGTCGGCGAGCACGACGTGGTCACCGGTGTCGAGGAGGCCCGGGCGCTGGCCGCGGCGATCCCCGGGGCCGGGTTCGCGCTCGTCCCCGGCGCCGGGCACGCCGCGAACCAGGAGCAGCCGGCCGAGTTCGACCGGATCGTCGGCGGGTTCCTCGCCGGCGTGCGGACCGGGGTGTCCCGGTGAGCGCGGCGTTCGGGGACCTGGCCGGCCGGGTCGTGGTCGTCACCGGGGGCGGGCGCGGGCTCGGCCTGGCGATCTCCCACGAGCTGGTCCGCGCCGGGGCCCGGATCGTGCTGGCCGAGCGGAACCCGGACACGGCCGCGTCCGCCACCGCCGAGCTCACCGCAGCCGGAGGGACCGTGCACCGGCACGACACCGACGTCGCCGACGAGACCTCGGTGGCCGCGCTGGCCGCCGCCGTCGACGGGCTCGGCGGCGCCTGGGGTCTGGTGAACAACGCCGCCCTGGCCGACGGCGTCGGCGGGAAGCACTTCGCCGACCTGCCGGCCGACGACTTCGACCGGGTGCTGCGGGTCAACGTCCGCGGACCCTGGCTGGTCGCCCGCGCGCTCTACCCGGGCATGCGGGCCGCCGGCGCCGGGCGGATCGTGCACATCGCCTCCGACGTCGCCTTCTACGGGCCCCCGCGGCTGCTGCACTACGTGACCTCGAAGAACGCCGTGGTCGGCATGACCAGGGCGATGGCCCGCGACGCCGGCCCGGACGGGATCACGGTCAACGCGGTCGCGCCCGGCATCACCGAGACCGAGGCGACCCGCAGCATCCCCGCGGAACGCCACGAGCTGTTCCGGCTGAACCGGGCACTCACCCGCACCCAGCAGCCCGACGACGTCACCGGCGCCGTCCGGTTCCTGCTCTCCGACTCCGCCGCCTACGTCACCGGGCAGACGCTGCTGGTCGACGGCGGCTTCGTCTGCCGCTGAAGGACGCTGAAGGGAACACCATGGATCTCGGGCTGAAGGGCCGCACGGTCGTCGTCACCGGGGCGAGTTCCGGTGTCGGGCTCGCCGTCGCGGGCCTGCTGCGGGCCGAGGGCGCCCACGTGGCGGCCTGCGCTCGCGACGCCGACCGGCTCCGCGCCGCGCTCGACCCGCTGCCCGGCCCCGGCCGGGTGTTCGCCGCCGCGGCGGACGTCCGCGACCCGGCCGCGGTCGAGGAGTTCGTGACCGAGGCAGCCGGGGACCTCGGCGGCATCGACGGGATCGTCGCCAACGCCGGGCGCTCGCTGATGTCGCGGGTGCTGGAGACCACCGACGACCAGTGGGACGAGGAGGTCCGGCTCAAGCTGGCCGGCGTCCTGAACCCGGTGCGCGCGGCCCTGCCCTGGCTGCGCCGCAGCGACGCCGGCGCGGTCGTCGCGGTCAACGCGATCCTGGCCCGCCAGCCCGAGCCGCGCCTGGCCGCGACCTCGGCGGCCCGGGCCGCGCTGCTCAACCTGGCCACCACGCTGTCCACCGAGCTCGCCCCGGACGGCATCCGGGTCAACTCGGTCTGCCTCGGCCTGATCGACACCGGCCAGTGGCGGCGCCGGTACGCCGAATCCGGCTCCGCGCAGGACTTCGACACCTGGGCCGGCGCGCTCGCCGCCGACCGCGGCGTCGCGCTCGGGCGGCTCGGCACCGCCGACGAGGTCGCCTTCCCGATCGTCTCGCTGCTCTCACCGCGCAGCTCCTACGTCACCGGCGCGACGCTCGACGTCGGCGGCGGCGTCGCCCGCTACGTCTGACCGGCCCGAACCGACCGCCCACCACGGAGGAACCATGGCCCGCCCGAACGGCGGCGACCTGCTCGTCGCCCTGCTACGTGACCACGGCGTGACCCGCGCCTTCGGTGTCGTCAGCGTGCACAACCTGCCGCTCGTCGAGGCGCTCGACGCGGCGGGGATGTTCGTCCCGGTGCGGCACGAGGCCGCCGCCGTCAACGCCGCCGACGGCTACGCCCGGGCCTCCGGCGGCCTCGGAGTCGCCGTCACCAGCACCGGCACCGGTGCCGGGAACGCGGCCGGGGCGCTGATCGAGGCGCTCGCCGCCGGCAGCCGCGTCCTGCACGTCACCGGCCAGATCGACAGCGAGTACCTCGGCCAGGGCCGCGGCGTGATCCACGAGACGCCCGACCAGGCCGGCATGCTCCGCGCGGTCTCGGCCCACGCGGCCACGATCCGGACGCCCGCCGCGGCCGGGCCGGCGCTGCGCGACGCCGCCGCCCGCGCGCTCACCCCGCCGCAGGGCCCGGTCAGCGTCGAATGGCCGATCGACCTGCAGTACGCCGCGCAGGCCGGCGCGCCCGCGACCCCGGTCCCGCCCGGGCGCCCCGCGGCACCGGACCCGGCCGCGCTGGACGCGGCGGCCGAGTTGGTGCGCTCCGCCCGCCGTCCACTGGTCTGGGCCGGTGGCGGCGCCCGCGCGGCCGGCCCGCAGCTGCGGGAGCTGGTCGAGCGGCTCGGCGCGCCGCTGCTGACCAGCAACGCCGGCCGCGGCGCCGTGCCGGAGACGCACGAGCTCGTCGTCGGGAACTACGGGACCGCACCTTCCGCCCGCGAGCTCGTCATCGACGCCGACCTGCTGATCGGCATCGGCTCGCACTTCCGGTCCAACGAGACCGCCCAGTTCTCGCTGCTGCTGCCCGCACGGTCGGTGCAGATCGACGTCGACCCGCGCGCGATCGGCCGCAGCTACCCGGCCACGGCCGGGGTGGTCGGTGACGCCGCCGAGGTGCTCACCGGGCTGCTCGACCGGACCGGTGACCACACGGCCGAACCGGGCTGGGCCGACCGGGCCCGCGAGACCCGGGCCGCCGTCCGGGCCGCGCACCGTGCCGCGGTCGCCCCCTACGACGTCGTCTGCGACGCGGTGCGCGAGCGGCTGCCCGCGCGGTCGGTGATCGCCCGCGACGTGACCGTGCCGTCCAGCACCTGGGGGAACCGGCTGCTGCCAGTGCTCGACCCGGCGACGAACGTGTTCCCGCTCGGCGGCGGGATCGGGCAGGGCCTGGCAATGGGCCTCGGCGCCGCCGAGGCCCGGCCGGACGTCCCCACGCTGGTGATGGCCGGCGACGGCGGCCTGTCCGTGCACCTCGGCGAGATCGCCACGCTCGCCCAGCAGCGGCCCTGGCTGGTGCTGGTCGTGTTCAACGACGGCGGCTACGGCGTGCTGCGTTCCATGCAGGAGGCCACCGGCAGCCGGCGGGCCGGGGTCGATCTGTACACCCCGGACTTCGGCACCCTGGCCCGGTCGGTCGGGCTGGAGCACCGGCTGGTGACCGACGCCCCCGCGTTCGACGAGGCGCTGGCCAAGGCGCTCGCCGAGCACGCGCCGTCGATCGTCGAGGTCGACCTCACCGCGATCGGGCCGATGGCGGTGCCGTTCGTGCCACCGGTGCACGTGCCCGACGGTGGTGACGACCGGTGAGCGAGCACCACCACGCGCACGGGCCGGCCAACCGCGGCCGCGTCGTGCACACCACGTCGGCCCCGCTGTTCGTCACCGGAGACGAGCGGGCCCCCGGTGGCGCCGTCGTGATCGTGCACGGCGAGCCGGGCATCGACGCCGAGCTGGAGGCCCGCGCACGCGCCACCGCGGCGGGCGGGTCGCTCGTCGTCGTGCCCTACCTGTACTTCCGCGACGGTGGACCCGACTACCCGCACCCCGACCGCGCCGCGGCCGCGTACGCGGGCCTCGACCCGGCCGACGTCGACGCCGACGTCGACGGCGCGGTCGACCACCTCACGGGCCGGCTCGGGATCGTGCCCGCCGCGATCCGGCTGGCCGGGGCCGGTGCCGGGATGCCGGCCGCGGCCCGCGCCGCCGACCGGCTCGGCCTGCCCGGGCCGGACCTCGTCGACGGGCACCACCACCTGACACCCCGGTGACACAACCCCGACAGACACGCCACAGAGACACGGCACAGTGACAAGGACGCCACAGTGACAAGGACGCCACGATGACCTCTGCACGGCACTCGACCGGAGCCGCCCACTCGCTGATGGCGCGGCTCGAACGGATCCCGCACTCCCGCTGGCACGTGAAGGTCCGGCTGATCATCGGTGTGGTCACCTTCTTCGAGGCCTTCGACCAGCTGCTCGTCGCCTACACGCTGCCCCCGATCCGCGCGGAGTGGGGGCTCGGCCCCGGCCAGATGACCCTCGCCGTCACCGCCGGCTCGGTCGGCATGCTGGTCGGTGCCCTGATGTCCGGGTGGGCCGCCGACACCCTCGGCCGGGTCCGGACGATCCGGATCGCCCTCGCGCTCACCGTCCTCGCCAGCATCGGGCTGTTCTTCAGCCCATCGTTCGCGGCATTCGTGCTGCTGCGGTTCGTGCAGGGCCTCGGCATCGGCGGTGAGGTCCCGGTGGCCGCCGCCTACATCGGCGAGCTGGCCCGGGCCCACGGCCGCGGCCGGTTCGTGCTGCTCTACGAGCTCGTGTTCCCGGCCGGCACGCTGTTCGCGGCGCTGCTGGCGACCTGGATGGTCCCGACCCTGGGGTGGCGGTCGATCTACCTCGTCGGTGCGCTGCCGATCGTGATGCTGGTGCTGATCAAGCGGCACGTTCCGGAGTCCCCGCGCTGGCTCGCCGCCCGCGGCCGGTACGCCGAGGCCGAGACCGAGCTGGACCGGATCGAGACCGCGGTGGAACGCTCCACCGGCCGCGACCTGCCCGCGGCCGCCGAGACGGTCACCGTGCAGGACGCACCGCCGGCGGGGGACCGGGTCCGCGAGCTGGTCGCGGGCCGCTACCGCGGGCGGCTGCTGCTGGTCTGCGGGCTCTGGTTCACCGCGTTCTTCGTCAACTACGGCCTGACCTCCTGGCTGCCCACGATCTACACCGGCAGCTACAAGCTCCCGCTCGACCAGGCGCTGCAGCTGTCCCTGCTGGCGACCGCGGCCGGCTTCCTCGGCTGCGTGCTGGCCGCGCTGGGCGTGGACCGGATCGGCCGGCGGGCCGTCCTCGGGCTCGGCATGGCGCTCACGGCGGGGACGCTGATCGTGCTGGCCGCGCTCGGCGCGTCCGGGGTGGCCCAGGTCGCGGCGCTCACCACGATCGCGGCCCTGTGCAGCTTCGCCTCCAACATCACGCTGTACCTGTACTCGCCGGAGCTGTTCCCGACCCGTTCCCGGGCGCTGGGCACCAGCATCGGGGCCGCGTTCAACCGGGTCGGTGTCATCCTCGGGCCGATCGTGGTCGCCGGGGCGGTCACCGCGGGCAGCATCGCGACCGCGTTCGCGCTGCTCGGCGGGGTCGCCGCGCTCGGGGCGCTCATCGTGCTGTTCGGGCCGGAGACCCGCAACCGGCAGCTGGAGGAGGTCTCTCCCTGAGCGGACGCCGGCTGCGGCCCCGACCGGCCGTCGCCCGGCACCGCCCTCAGGTGTCGTGCCAGCGTGGGGACGTGGTGCGCGGCGGCAGCAGCGCCGCCGCGACCCGCACCAGGCGCGGGCGGCCCGACCCGGCGGCGTCGCGCAGCGCGGCCCCGAGCCCGTCGATCCCGGTGTCCACCGCGTCCAGCCCGTACGCCCCGGCCAGCGCGACGAGATCCGGGGTGTGCAGGTCGACGCCCGCGTGCGGCGCCCCGGCCCGGTCCTGGTCGTAGCGCAGCATCCCGTAGCCGCCGTCGTCGACGACCAGCACGGTCACCGGCAGCCGCTCCTGGACCAGCGTCGCGAGCTCGCCGACGGCCATCGCGAGCCCGCCGTCCCCGACCACGGCCAGCGTGGGTGTCCCGGTGGCGGCGACCCCGATCGCCGCGGGCAGCCCGAACCCGAGCGTGCCCCAGCCGACCGGGTAGGCGAGCCCGCGGGGACCGGCGAGCCGGGCGTATCCGCCGGTCCAGTAGCCGGCGACGGCCATGTCGCAGACCAGCGCGGCACCGGCCGTCGTCACCGACTCCACCGCCTCGACCAGCGCGAACGCCTCCGCGGTGGCCGGATCGGCCCGCAGCCGGTCGCGCACCCGGACGGCGAGGTCGGTGTCCCACCACGGCGCGCGGGCGGGGGTCGCGGCCCGCAGTGCCCCGGCCAGCTCGCCGACGTCACCGGTCAGGGCGTGCGCGTCGGCCCACTCCGGTGGGTCGGGCGGCGGCACCGGATCCAGCGTGACCAGCGTGGCCGGGCGGGGCATCGTCCAGTTGCGGGTGTTCATGCCGTCGAGGCCGCCGCCGACGGCGAGCAGGACGTCCGCCGCGCCGATCAGCTCGGCGACCTCCGGTTCGTGCGGGGGAGCGGCGAGCGCGCCGTCGAGCCCGCGGGCGCCGAACGCGGTGACCAGCGGCGCGCCGAGGTGCCGGGCGAGCGCGGCGACGGGCCCGGGCGCGTCGAGGCAGCCCGGCCCGGCCCAGACGACGGTCCGCGCACCCCCGACGACCGGGGCGACCGCCCGCACGTCGCCGGCCGCGGTGCGGTCCGGCCTCGTGCGGCCACCGCTCGTCGTGCCCGAGCCGCACGGATCGGGTGGCGAGGGTGGGGCGCCGAGCACGTCGGCCGGGACGTCGACGTACACCGGCCCCCGCGGCGGGGCGGTCGCGAGGGCCACCGCCTCCCGGATCGCCGTCGCCGCCTCGGCGGCGGTACGCGGCGTGAACACCGCCTTCGCCAGCGGCGCGAACACCGCCGCCTGGTCGCGGGACTCGTGCAGCACCCCGCGCAGCCGGCCGTCGCGGCGCAGCCGCTGCGGGATCTCCGAGGCGACGAGCACCACCGGGGAGCCCGCCGCGGCCGCCTCGCCGAACCCGGTGAGCGCGTTGGTCGCACCGGGCCCGGTGGTGACGACGGCCGCACCGAGCCGGCCGGACCGGCGTGCCCAGCCGTCCGCGGCGAACGTGGCCGCCTGCTCGTGCCGCACCACCACCGGCGAGCCCGGGCCCGGCCCGAAGAACGGGAGGTTGTGCACCCCCGGCAGGCCGAACACGGTCGTCGCGCCCGACTGGTGGAGCACGCCGAGGATGTCGGCCGCCACGGTCGCATTCGTCCTGCTCACCCGGGTCCTCCCGTTCCTCCGCCGATCACGGGGCTCGATCGCTTGTACAACACGACTGTGAGGGCGGACACTTCGAGTGTTCGGGTCCAGGGGAAGGGAGCGTCCCATGAAGGTGTCCGACATCCTGCAGTTCAAGGGCGATTCGGTGCACACCGTGCTGTCGTGGAACACGGTGCCGGAGGCCGCCGCCCGGCTCGCAGGGCCGCCGGCCATCGGCGCACTGGTGGTCTCCGACGACGGGTTCCGCGAGCGCGTCGACGGGATCGTCTCCGAACGCGACATCGTCCGCAGGTTCGCGTCCGACGGCGCCGGCCTGGTGAAGCTCACCGTCGCCGACATCATGACCCGGCACGTCATCACCTGCTCACCGGACGACTCCATCGCCGAGGTCATGGCGACGATGAACCGCTGGCGGCACCGACACCTACCGGTCGTCGAGAACGGGAAGCTCTGCGGGCTGATCAGTATCGGTGACGTCGTCAAGCAGCGGCTGGCGGAGATGAGCACCGAGGCGGGCGTCCTGCGCGACATCTACCTCGCGAGTCACTGACCGGTCCCGCCGGGAACGCCGGCGGCGGCGCCGGCGTTGTGGAGGACATGAGCGCTGCACCTGCTTCGTCCGGTGGCCGCCGGGTCGGCCGCACGGCGGCCCTCGCCACGCTCGTCCGCGCCCTGACCCGACGCGGCGGACCCGGTGCGCCCGGCCCCGTCGACCGCGTCCGGGCGTTGCCGGCGATGGTCCGCGACGCCTGGCGCGGCAGCTACCCGCACCTGGCCAAGGGCCGGATGGCGATGTTCCTGCTCGCGCTGGCCTACCTGGTCTCCCCGGTGGACGTCGTGCCGGAGGTGTTCCTGACCGTCCTCGGGCTGACCGACGACGCGGTCGTCGCGATGTGGCTGGGCGGGTCGCTCCTGGTCGAGGCCGACCGGTACCTCGGCTGGCGCCGGGAGACCCCGATGGTCGTCGACGGTGGCGTTCACCGCGGGCAGGTCGACCGCACGTAGTCGTTGATCCGCTGCGTCGCCACCTGGTAGCTCGGGTCGGCGCGGGCGCGGGCGATCTCCGGGTCCCGGGCGACGGCCAGCGTGTCGCCCCCGTTGGCCTCCAGCAGGTCCAGCTGACGCTCGGCGAGCTGGTTGACCCGGTCGAAGTCCGGCCGGATCTCCTGCGGGGCCAGCGCGGTCACCTGCTCGTTGGCCCGGCGGACGTCCGCCGCGATCTCCCCGATGTTCTCCACCGGCCTGCCGATCGCGATGCCGCTGACGGGCTCCGCGGCCTCCTCGCTGTCCTGCAGCGCCTCGCAGAACGGCGTCGTGGCCCGGGCCTGCGTTGTCGTCGGCGGGCGGGACGATCCGGGCTGGGTGGCCAGCGAGTCGCCACACCCGGCGAGCACCAGCAGTACCGCCGGGAGGAGCAGCCCGAGCCGCCGAACAGCCGTCATCGATTGCGCCTCCACGTGCCCGTTCCGTACCTGAAGTCTAGTTCCGGCCCGGTGCCGACGCCGCCGACGCCCGTCACCCGGAGCGGGACGATCCGGAGGCCCCGCGGCAGGCCTCGACGATCGAGAAGGAGGAGGCATGCACACGCTCACCGGCACCACGGCGCCGGTACGCCTGTGGACGGACCCGGACTCCGTCGAGCCCGGCGCGCTGGCCCAGCTGCGCAACTGCGCGAACCTGCCGTGGACCCACGGTGTCGCCGTGATGCCGGACGTGCACCAGGGCTACGGCGCGACCGTCGGATCGGTGGTCGCGATGCGCGACGCCGTGTCGCCGGGCGCGGTCGGCGTCGACATCGGCTGCGGGATGTCCGCGGTCCGTACCGACCTCACCGCGGCCGACCTGCCGGGCTCACTGTCCCGGGTCCGCGCGCAGGTCGAGCGGAACGTCCCGGTCGGCCGGGCCGGTCACCGCGAGGGCCCGGACCTGGCGCGGCTCGGCATCGACCGCGGCTACGACTGGGCGGGGTTCTGGTCGGGTTTCGACCGGCTGCACCACCTGCGCGACGCGTCCGGGGCCGGTCGGGACCGGCTGCGCAGCAAGGCGCACCAGCAGCTCGGCTCGCTGGGCAGCGGCAACCACTTCCTCGAGCTGTGCACCGACGGCGACGACCGGGTCTGGCTGATGCTCCACTCCGGGTCCCGCGGGATCGGCAACGTCCTCGCGAACCGGCACATCGAGCGGGCCAAGGAGCTGCCGCACAACCGGGACCTGCCCGACCGCGACCTCGCGGTGTTCCTGTCGGGGACACCCGAGATGGCCGCCTACCGGGCCGACCTGTACTGGGCGCAGGAGTACGCGCGGCTCAACCGGCACGTGATGACGGAGCTGTTCAAGGCCGCGCTGGCCCGCGCGCTGGGCAGGCCGGTCGCGTTCGAGCCGGAGGTGTCCTGCCACCACAACTACGTGTCGGAGGAGACCTACGACGGCGTCGACCTCGTCGTGACCCGCAAGGGCGCGATCTCCACCGAGGGCGGCCGGAAGGGGATCATCCCCGGTTCGATGGGGACCGGGTCGTTCATCGTGTCCGGCCTGGCGAACCCGGAGTCGTACTGCTCGGCCGCGCACGGTGCCGGCCGGCGGATGTCCCGGGCGGCGGCGCGCCGGCAGTTCTCCGTGGCGGACCTGCAGGCGCAGACCGAGGGGGTCGAGTGCCGCAAGGACGCCGGCGTGCTCGACGAGATCCCCGGGGCCTACAAGGACCTGGACACCGTCATGACCGAGCAGGCCGATCTGGTCCGGGTCGAGCACCGGCTCCGGACGATCCTCTGCGTCAAGGGGTGATCACGGCGTGCCCTCCAGGACCCGCTTCAGCTCGGCCAGGTCCTTGCGGTTCGCCCGGCCCATCGCCGCGGCCATCAGCGGCGCGCCGACCTTCGCGAACCCGGAGGGCGCGCCGCGGTTGCGCAACGTCATGCGGGTCGCGCCCGGCCCGGCGTCGTCCCAGGTGTAGGTGGTCTCCATCGGGAACGGCCCCTCGGCGGTGCTCATCACGAACCGGCGGCCCGGGTCGTGCTCGCGCACCTCGTAGGTGTAGGCCAGCCGGCGGCCCAGGAACTCGGCCTCGAACGCGAGCCGGGAGCCCACGGCGAGCGGTCGCGGTGTCTCCCACGTGACCGCCTTGATGTTGCGGTACCAGGTGGTCGCGTGGTCCGGGTCCACGGCGAACGCCGCCACCTCCGCCCGCGGGCGGTCGATATTGATGTCGCTGGTCACGTCCACCTGGGCCACGCCGGAAGCCTCCCAGCCGGCGCGGTCGGAGGGCAATCGTTCAGCCGTCGAGCACCGCGCGCAGGCGGCCGGGGTGGTCGGTGATGATCCGGTCGACGCCGGTGTCGCGCAGCCGCCGCATGTCGGACCCGGTGTTGACGGTGTAGACGCCGGTCTCCATCCCGCGGATCCGGACCGCGGCGACCAGGCTCGCGTCGGTGCCCTCGACGCCGGGGGTGATCTGGTGCGCACCGGCGGCCGCGGCCTCGTCGAGCCGGGCCCGGCCGGGCCGGTCGTCGAACAGCCACCCGGCCGGGACGTCCGGTGCGGCTTCAGCGAAGCGGCGCATCGTGTCGTGGTCGAACGACTGCACCGCGACCCCCGCGCGGGGCGCGCCGAGCACCGCGGCGACCTCCTGCTCGATGCCCGGGTAGTGGGCGGTGTCCTTCAGCTCGACCAGCAGCCCGGCCCGGTCCCCGGTGTGCGCGACGACCTCGGCGAGCGTCGGGACCGGCTCCCCGGCGAACGCCGGCCCGAACCAGGAACCGGCGTCGAGCCGCTTGAGCTCGGCGAGGGTGAAGGTGCCGACCGGGTCGGGTGCCCGGCCCGGGAACACCCGCTCGACGTCGGTGGTACGGGTGAGGGTGCTGTCGTGCAGCACGACCAGGTGACCGTCGGCGGTGCGCCGGACGTCGATCTCGATCGTGTCGGCCCGCTGCCGGAGGGCCTCGTCGACCGCGGCGAGGGTGTTCTCCGGGGAGTCCCCGGACGCGCCGCGGTGCGCGACGACCTCGGGACCGGTGCGGGCCCGCTCCGGTTCGGCCGGTGCCGCGTGCACGCTCGGTACCGCGGACCGGGCGGCCGGGTCGAGGGAGACGGGGAGCGGCGGGCCGGGCGGGCGGCACGTCGGGCGCACGGGACCTCCGGGCGGGCGGACATGATCCGGTGCAACCCTGCGTGCCGGTGTGTGGGGAGCTGGCAGCCGTCCGGGCCCGTCGATCGGTTCCGGGTCTCAGCCGCATCCCGATCGTCGCACAGGCCGCCCGGCTCGCTGCGGCCCATCGGCGTGATCTGCGTCGCCGCAGCACGGACCTGCAGCGCGGCACGCCGACGGGGATCAGGTGACGACCGGCGGCACAGCGGTGCCGGCCGGTCAGGGACGCGTGGTCACCGCGGTGAGTGCAGGCAGGTAGCCGTCGGCGTAGCCCCGGGGGTCGGGGTGGTAGGCGGCCGGCCGCCCGGCGGACGGCGGGTGGATCCACGGGTCGGGGCTGCACAACCCGTGCCCGGCGAACGCGTCCCGGACGTCGACGAACTGCCCGCGGAACCGGTGGGCGGCGTCGGCGAGCGCGGCGGCGAGGGTGTCGGCGGCCCGGTTCAGCGCGGCGCGGCGGGCCGCGTTCGGCACGCCGGGCACGTCGCAGGACGCGCCGGGCTCGAACAGCCGCGGGTAGCCGAGGACGACGATGCGTGCCTGCGGGGCCTGCAACCGGACGCCGACGATCACCGAGATCAGCCCGCCGGGGGCGAACAGCCGGGCCATCCGCTCACCGCCGCGGATCGCGCGGAAGCAGGTCTCGTCGTCGGGCGCGGTGCTGCAGGTCGCGAGCACCGGACCGAACCCGGTGTCGTTGCCGCCCACCGTGATCGTCACCAGGGTCGTGTCCCGCGCCACCGCACGGACCTGCCGCGCGACGACCTCCCCGCTGGTCGCGCCGCTGCACGCGACCGAGGTGAACGACGCCGGCGCGTTCCGGGCCGACCACAGCGCCGGGTAGGAGGCGTCGCTTCGGCGGCAGGCGCCGGTCGCCGGATCGGGGGCGGCGCCGACGCCGGCGGCGTACGAGTCGCCCAGAGCCACGTACCGGGTCGCGGCCTGCCCGGCCACGGGTGCCGCGGCCGCCGCCGGGGCCAGGGCGACGACGAGGGCGCAGGCCAGCAGCGGGACGAGGAGTCGGCGCACGACGTCCACCCAACCCGGCCGCCGCGGGCGCGGGCAATCACGGTTCCGGGTGAGCGGTCACCGGGCCGGTGGACCGGGGTGTGACCGTCATGTGGGCCGAACGGGGCGCGGGCACCACCGGGCCGCGGCCCCGTGACCAGCGACCTCGACCACCCTGGGTGACCGCGCCCACATACCGACAAATGGCCGAACCACTCGCCAGTCGACGAGTGTCCGGCATCGTCCCAGGTCACGGCCTCGTCCTGGATGTCGAGCGGCGGTCGTCGCTGCGGTGAACGGCAGGTTGCTTCCGGTTCGGTCACGGAGCGTCCGCTCACCGCGCGCCGCGTTCCGGTGGTCTCGTGATCACTCGTTCGGGTTTGCGGGCTCCGGGGCCGTGGTTAGCGTGGCGTCGGATCACGGAACGGTCACGAACCGGACGCGGCCCGATCCCCGACGGGCCCGCCCGCTCCCCACGGGTTTGTCCGCCGTTCCGCGATCTGGAAGGAAACATCGTGGCACGGCATCGCTCCCCCCAGGGCCGAAGCGCGAGCCTCGGGCTCCTGCCATCGCAGTTCGCGGTGGCAGGAGTCGGAGGAACGGTCGACGCGTTCCCCGCCCGTCCGCACGTCCGGCACGCCCGCACCTCCGACGACGGTTCCCGCGTCTCCGCGTCCACCCGGATCGCGGCGGCGGTCGTCGCGGTCGGCGGTATCGCCGGCGCCGCGCACGTCACCGCCGGTTCCGGCGGGCTCCCGTCCCCGGCCGCGTGGTTCGAGACCGGCACCGCCACGACCGCGGCCACCACCCACGCCGCGGCCGCCGTCCCCGCCGCGACGGACGCCGCTCCGGCGGCCCCGATCGCCGACTCGGCGACCATCGCGTCGCTGGCCACCCCGGCCGCCACCGGGGGGTCGGCCGCCGCGCGCGCCGTGACCACCGCCTCCGGTGCGCACACCGGTGCCACCGACGCGGTGCGCGGTGCGGCGGCGTCGGTCACGAAGGCGCAGCAGGCCGCCGCCGAGCGGGCCCGCGCCGCCGAGGCCGCGCGTGCCGCGGGCGCCACCGGGTCGCTGCAGTCCGCCCCGGCGCAGTCCGCCTCGGCCGGTGGTGGCACCTCGATCGTGTCCGGCCGGGTCACCTCCGGGTTCGGCTCCCGCTGGGGCACCAAGCACATGGGCCTGGACATCGCCGCCCCGATCGGCACGCCGATCCACGTCCCGCTGGCCGGCACGGTGGTCAGCTCCGGCCCGGCCAGCGGGTTCGGCATGTGGGTGCGGGTCAAGCACGACGACGGCACGGTCACCGTCTACGGCCACATCAACCGCTCGCTGGTGAAGGTCGGGCAGAAGGTCGCGGCCGGACAGCAGATCGCCGAGGTCGGCAACAAGGGCCAGTCCACCGGGCCGCACCTGCACATCGAGGTCGTCGACCCGAGCGGGACGAAGATCAACCCGAAGCCGTGGCTGGACGCGAACGGGTTCTCCTACACCTGATCCCCGTCAGCGCCGCACCGTCCGCGGGACGGCGACCGGCCCGTGCGAGCCGCCGCGGCCGGTCGCCCCGCGGCCGGGCGACGCGTCACGCGTCGTAGGAGCGCCTGCGCTCCGCGGCGAGGAAGTGCGCGGTCTCCCGGGTCGCGGTGTAGAGCGAGCGGTAGTGCCGGTGGAAGCGGTCGTACACCTCCCGGGCGACCGGGTCGGGCTCGATGGTCCGCGCCACCGGGTTCCACCGGCGCAGCTCCGGCTCCGCCCCGGTGGCGACGGCGGCCAGCCACGCGTCGCCCAGCGCCGCACCGACGGTCTGCTCCGGGACGTCCTGCGGCACACCGGTCACGTCGGTGACGATCCGGGTCCACAGCCCGCCCTGCACCCCGCCACCCACGGCGACCAGGCGCTTCGTCCCGCCGCCCGCCTCGCGCATGACCTCGAGGTTGTGCCGGACGCCGTGCGCGATGCCCTCCAACGCGGCCCGGTACACCTCGCCGCGGGTGTGCGCGGTGGTGATCCCGGCGAGGACGCCGCGGGCGTCCGGGTCGAACAGCGGCGTGCGCTCCCCGGCGAAGTAGGGGAGCAGCAGCAGGCCGCCGCTGCCCGGCGGGACCTCGCCCGCCTCGGCGACCAGCTCCGGGAACCCCTCGCCGGTGAGATCTCGCAGCCAGTTCGTGATCGCGCCGGAGGTCGCCATCCCCGCGGCGAGCGTGAACGTGCCGGGGACGACCCCGCGGGTCGTCCACATCGCCGGGTGCGGCCGCGGGCGGTCGATGACCTCGATCAGGAACATCGTGGTGCCGTACATGACCATGACCTCGCCCGGTGCGGTGACGCCGGCGCTGGTCGCCTCGGCCCAGGCGTCGACGGTCCCGGCGGTGACCGGCAGGCCCTCCGGCAGCCCGGTCTCGGCGGCCGCGGCGGCGGTGACGTGCCCGGCGATCTCGGTCGGCCACAGCAGCCGCGGCAGCGCGATCCCGGGTGCGACCGCATCGGCCCAGTCCCGGGCCCAGTCCGCGGCCGCCAGGTCGTACATCGGGTCGCACTGGCTGGCCGAGTGGTGGTCGAGCACGTACTCGCCGGTGAGCCGGTGGACCAGGTACGACGAGCACATCAGGAACAGCGAGGTCCGCGCGAACACCTCGGGCTCGTGCCGCTCGAGCCAGCGCCACTTCGGGCCGACCGCCTGCGAGGACAGCGGGGTCCCGGCCCGGCGCAGGATCTGCTCGGCGCCCAGCTCGGCGGTCAGCTCGTCGATCTCCGCGGCGGCCCGGGTGTCGACGCCGTAGAGGATCGCGGGACGCAGCGGGCGACCGTCGGCGTCCGCGGGCAGCAGGGTCGGGCCGATCCCGGAGACGCCCAGGCCTGCGGGTTCGGCGTCCGGGACGGCGGCGGCCAGCTCGCGGACGATCGCGGTGAAGTCGCCCCACCAGATCGTCTCCGCGTCGTGTTCCACCCATCCGGGGCGGGGCTGCGCGGTGTCGTGCGCGCGGTCGGCGCGCGCGAGCACCCGCCCGCCGTGGTCGACGACGACGCCCTTCGAGCCCGAGGTTCCGATGTCGACGCCGAGATAGACCTGCATGGCCTCTTCCTACCGGGTGCGCGGGCCGCTGTGCACCGGGCCGGCCGTGAACATCGGTGCCGGTTGCGGCCATAGCACAGGGGACCGACGATCCGGCGGCATCGGCCCTCGCACGCCGCGAGTTGTCCACGACACCCCCTCGGAAAGCCGGTTCTGCCGGCTCCGTCCACAGGCTCGGCCCGGGACCGCCCCGGGAGCCGGGCCGCTGCCCCACGCTCGACGCCATGACCGCGCTGCCGCAGCCCGACCCCGACCCCGACTCGCCGTCCCGCATCCGTGCGGGCCGCCCGGCTTCCACCGCCGGCCCACCCGGCCCGCAGGCCGCGCCTCCCTGGCCACCGGGCGGGACACCGGCCGACCCGTGGCCGTGGGCCGACCCGGATGGCACCGCCGTGACCCGGATCCGGCTCGCCGGGCCGGCGGAGCTGATCGCCGCCGTGCCCGTGCTGATCGGCTTCCATCCCGAGGACTCGTTGATCCTGGTCGGGATGGCCGGGCCGGAGCTCCGCGGCCGGGTCGGGCTCACCGTCCGCGTCGACCTGCCGTACGCGCGGCAGGTCCGCGCGGTGTGCGACGACGCGGTCTCGGCGCTGGCCGGGAGCGGTGCGGCGCGGGCGGTCGCCGTCGTCGTCCGGGGCCGGCCCGGGGCCGCGATGCAGCGCCGGGTCCGCCGTGACGTCGCGGTCGCCGCCCGGCGGGCGTTGCGGTGGGCGGGGATCACGCCGACGGCGGTGCTGTGGGCCTCCGGCACCCGGGCCGGTGACCGCTGGAGCTGCTACCCGCTGCCGGGGCAGGACTGCCGGTGCGCGGGCACGGTGCCGGATCCCACGGCGAGCCCGATCGCGGTGGCGGCCGCGGTGCGCGGCCGGGCGGTCCTGCCGGATCGTGCCGCCGTCCGCGCCCAGCTCGACGGTGACCCGGCGGCGCACGAGCGGCGAGCCCGGCTCCGCGCCGGGGCTCGTCAACCGGACCGGTCGCCGGCCACCGGGCGCCCGGAACCGGATGCCGGCCGGTCGGGCTCCACCCTGCTCGACACCTGCCTGTCGGCCGCGGCAGCAGGCCGCCTCGTGATCGACGACCCGCTCGCGCTCGAGTTCTGCGCGGCCTTCGACGATCCCGACTTCCGAGACGAGGCGCTGCGCGTGTGTCTCGGGTCGCAGGCCCCGCACGCCGAGCAGCTGTGGGCGGCGCTGACCCGGGCGCTGCCCGCGCCCGACCGGGCCGGGCCGTCCGCGTTGCTGGCGGTCTGCGCCCTGCTCCGGGGGGACGGCGCGCTGGCGACCCTCGCCGTCGAGCGCGCGCTCGGCGACCGGCCGGACCACGTCCTCGCGGCCGTGGTGTGCAGCTCGCTGCGGGGCGTGCTCGCCCCGGGCACCGCTCCGGCCTCGTACGCGGGGCCGGCCGGCCTGCGCCGGTTGCTCACCGCGCTGCTCGAGCGGGGTGCGGACCGGTGACGGGTGCGGGGTCAGCGACCGCGGGCGAACTCCCACGCGTCGGCGACGATCCGTTCCAGCTCGGTCCGCGACGGCTTCCAGCCCAGCTGGGAGGCGGCCAGGTCGCTGGAGGCCACCAGCACCGCGGGATCTCCGGCGCGGCGCGGGGCGACGACGGCGGGGATCGGATGCCCGGTGACCGTGCGGCACGCGTCCACGACCTCCCGCACCGAGAAGCCGTGGCCGCTGCCGAGGTTGTAGACGTCGTGCCGGCCGGCGCTCGCGTGCTGCAGGGCCAGCAGGTGCGCGTCGGCCAGGTCGTCGACGTGGATGTAGTCGCGCACGCAGGTGCCGTCCGGGGTCGGCCAGTCGTCACCGAAGATCGAGATCGACTCCCGGGTGCCCGAGGCGACCTGCAGGACCAGCGGGATCAGGTGGGTCTCCACCGCGTGCCGCTCACCGAGGTGCACGGTGCCGGTCACGTGCGCGCCGGCCACGTTGAAGTAGCGCAGGCTGGTGGCGCCCAGGCCGTGCGCGGCCGCGTACGAGGTGATCATGTGGTCGATCGCGAGCTTGCTCGCCCCGTACGGGTTGGTCGGCCGGGCCGGCGCGTTCTCCGGGATCGGCACCTGGTCGGGCTCGCCGTAGGTGGCCGCCGTGGAGGAGAACACCAGCCGGGGCACCGCGTGCTCGCGGATCGCCTCCAGCAGCCGGAAGGACGCGACGACGTTGCCGTCCCAGTACTTCTCCGGTGCCTCCACCGACTCGCCGACCAGCGAGCGTGCCGCGAAGTGCAGGACCCCGTCGAACCCGCCCTCACCCAGCACCGCACGGGCGGTGGCGCCCAGCTCGCCCTCGACGAACCGCGCCCCGTCCGGGACGGCGTCCCGGTGGCCGGTGGACAGGTCGTCGAGCACGACGACCTGGTGGCCGGCCTCGAGCAGGTGTGCTGCGCACACGCTGCCGACGTACCCCGCCCCGCCGGTGACGAGCAGCTTCACTCCGGTCCTCCGCGCCTGCCGATCCGTACGGCACCGTCCCGTACGGCGCCGAGGTGTCGGCACGACCTTCTCACGGGGCCGCGCGGCGGTAGCCGCGCACCCGGGCGGGACGCGCGGCCGGCGTTACTGCGACTTGACGAGGACGGCGTGCGCCACCAGCGGCGCGACCGTGGCCTTCTCGTCCTCCGCGGAGGTCACCGGGACCGGGTCGCCGAAGCGCGGGATCGCGCCGACCTCGACGACCAGGCCCGGCACGATGCCGGCGAGCTTCAGCTCCGACATGAGGTCCGCGTCGCTCTGCACGTGCTCGGCGATCCGGCGCACCTCGACCCGGCCGCCGCCGCGGCGGGCCAGCTCGTCGAGCCGCTGCAGGCCGACCTCCAGCGAGGGCGGGACCGAGGAGGCCGGCGACAGCTCGTCGCCGCCGCGCTCGAGCTCCTCCAGGCCCGGGATCGGGTTGCCGTACGGGGAGACGGTCGGCTTGTCCAGCAGGCGGAGCAGCTTCCGCTCGACGTCCTCGCTCATCACGTGCTCCCAGCGGCACGCCTCGGCGTGGACGAGTTCCCATTCGAGGCCGATGACGTCGATCAGCAGGCGCTCGGCGAGGCGGTGCTTGCGCATGACGGCGACGGCGCGGGTGCGGCCGTCGTCGGTCAGTTCCAGATGGCGGTCCCCGGCCACGACGACCAGACCGTCCCGCTCCATCCGGGCGACGGTCTGGCTGACGGTCGGACCACTCTGCCCGAGGCGTTCGGCGATCCGCGCGCGCAGCGGGACGACGCCCTCCTCTTCGAGCTCGTAAATGGTCCGGAGGTACATCTCGGTGGTGTCGATGAGGTCGTTCACGTGGGGCCCCTTCGTTCGATGGCCAGTCTACCCAGGGCGAGCCCCGGGCACGGCGCACCCATCCGGGGCAGGATGGGTCGCGTGTCCGGCTCCATGATCTCTCCCGAGACCCTCGCCGATGTGCTGACCCCCGGGCGGGCGGGGGCCGCGCGGCCGGTGCTCCTCGACGTGCGGTGGCGGCTCACCGGGCCACCCGGTCGGGACGACCACGCGGCCCGCCGTATTCCCGGCGCCGTCTTCGTCGACCTCGACACCGAGCTGGCGGCGGGACCCGCCACCCCGGGACCCGGCGGCCGGCACCCTCTCCCGGACCCGGCCGCGCTGCAGGCGGTGCTGCGGGCGGCCGGCGTCCGCGACGACGACCCCGGCCAGCCGGTGGTCGCCTACGACGACCGCGACGGCTCGGTGGCCGCCCGTGCCTGGTGGCTGCTGCGCTGGGCCGGGGTCGCCCCGGACCGGGTCCGGGTGCTCGACGGCGGGTTCGCCGCCTGGGAGGCCGCCGGGCTCCCGGTCGCGGGCAGCGGGGGAGACGCGGCCGAGCCGGCGCCGCTGCCCGCGGGGGACCTCGTCGTCCGGCCCGGCGGCATGCCGACCGTCGACGCCGACGGGGCCGCGGCCCTGGCCCGGGACGGGGTGCTGCTCGACGCCCGCGCGCCCGCCCGGTTCCGCGGCGAGACCGAGCCGGTCGACCCCCGGGCCGGCCACGTCCCCGGCGCCCGGAACGTGCCCGCCGCGGCCAGCACCGGCCCGGACGGCCGCTGGGTCGGCGCGGACGTCCTCGCCGACCGGTTCCGCGCCGCCGGTGTCGGTCCCGGCGTCCCGGCCGGGGCCTACTGCGGCTCCGGGATCAACGCCTGCGCGCTCGTCCTGGCGCTGGAGGAGTCCGGCCTGACGTCGCCGGAGGCTCCGGCCGCGCTCTACCCGGGCTCCTGGTCGGAGTGGAGCGCCGACCCGGCGCGCCCGGCGGCGGTGGGCGAACGTCCCCACGCCCGGGACCGGTGAGAGGAGTGACCGGGACCGTCCCCCTGGCATACGGTCCCGTGCCATGAGCGCGCGCACGTCGGTCGTGTGGACACCGGAGTTCCTGACCTACCAGCTGTCCGACGACCATCCCCTGAACCCGGTGCGGCTCGATCTGATGATGGAGCTGTCCCGCGAGCTCGGGGTGCTCGACGGCGTCGACCTGATCGAGCCGCCGCCGGCGACCGACGCGGAGCTCACCCGCGTGCACACCCCGGGCTACCAGACGGCGGTGCGGTCGGCCCCGGAGACGCCGTTCGGGGTGGGCCACGGCCTGGGCACCGCCGACAACCCGATCTTCTTCGGGATGCACGAGGCGGCGGCGCTGATCGCGGGGGGATCGGTGGCCGCGGCCCGCGAGATCGCCGAGGGACGCGCCGACCGCGCCGTGAACATGGCGGGCGGCCTGCACCACGCGATGCCGGACCGGGCGGCCGGGTTCTGCGTGTACAACGACTGCTCGATCGCGATCGCCTGGCTGCTCGACCAGGGCTACGAGCGGATCGCCTACGTCGACGTCGACGTCCACCACGGCGACGGCGTCCAGACGTCGTTCTACGACGACCCGCGGGTCCTGACGATCTCGATGCACCAGCATCCGCTGACCCTGTGGCCCGGCACCGGCTGGGCCGGCGAGCTCGGCCGCGGTGACGGCGAGGGCTACGCGGTGAACGTCGCGCTGCCCCCGGGCATCGGCGACGCCGGCTGGCTGCGGGCGTTCCACGGTGTCGTCCCGTCGCTGCTGGAGAAGTTCCGCCCGCAGGTCCTGGTCACCGAGTGCGGCGCGGACACCCACGCCGAGGACCCGCTGGCGAACCTCGAGCTCTCGGTGGACGGACACCGGGCCATCTACCAGACGCTGCGCGAGCTGGCCGAGACGACGGCCGACGGCAAGTGGCTCGTGCTCGGCGGCGGCGGGTACGCCCTCTACCGGGTCGTGCCCCGCTCGTGGACCCACCTGCTCGCCGTCGCGCTCGACCGGGACGTCGACCCGGACACCCCGATCCCCGCGGACTGGATGGCGACGGCGTCCACCCACACCCGGGCACCGTTGCCGGTGTCGATGTCAGACGAGGCCGACCCGTCGTTCGAGAAGTGGGGTGGGTCGTTCGGCGAGCGGGTGGACTCCGCGATCCTGGAGACCCGCCGTGCGGTGTTCCCGCTGCACGGCCTCGACCCCGACGACCCGCGGGACTGACGGGCGGACAGGAAAAGCACACCCATGCCCGACGAGCAGCCGCAGAAGACCGAGCAGGCGACGACCGAGCAGCCGAGGACCGGGCAGCAGAGGACCGAGCACCCGTATCCCCGGCACTGGGAGGCCGACGTCGTCGCCTCCGACGGCGGGATCGTCCACCTGCGACCGATCACCCCCGACGACGCCGACGCCCTGCTGGACTTCCACTCCCGGCTCTCCGACCGCACCCGGTACCTGCGCTACTTCGGCCCCTACCCGCGGATCTCGCCGCGCGACCTGGAGCGCTTCACCGTCGTCGACCACCGCACCCGGGTCGCGTTCCTCGCGCTGCTCGGCGACGAGATCATCGCCGTCGGCCGGTACGAGGGGCTCACCCCGGACGGCGGCGCCGCCTCCCAGGAGGGCGCCGGCACCGACAAGCCGGTCACCTCGGCCGAGGTCGCGTTCGTGGTGCGCGACGACCACCAGTCCCGCGGCCTGGGCTCGATCCTGCTCGAGCACCTGGCCGCAGCCGCCCGCGAGAATGGCCTGTCCCGGTTCGAGGCCGAGGTGCTCGTCGAGAACCACGCCATGGTGCGGGTGTTCCGGGAAGCCGGCTACCAGGTCAAGCGGGCGTTCGCGGAGGGCGTGCTGCACCTGGAGTTCGACATCGACCCGACCGAGAAGTCGATCGCCGTGCGGGACTCCCGCGAGCAGGCGGCCGAGGCCCGCAGCGTCGCGAACCTGCTGCACCCGACCTCGGTCGCGGTGATCGGCGCGTCCGCGGACGAGACCAAGATCGGGCACGCGGTCCTGGCGAACCTGCTGCGTGCCGGGTTCACCGGGCCCGTCTACCCGGTGAACCCGGACGCCCGCTCGGTGCGGGGCGTGCGGGCGTACCCGTCGGTGATCGACATTCCGGACGAGGTGGACCTCGCCGTCGTCGCCGTCCCGGCGGCGAACATCGACGAGGTCATGGACTCCTGCCTCGCCAAGGGCGTCAAGGTGCTGGTGGTGATCAGCTCCGGGTTCGCCGACGCCGGCGGCGGCGGGACGGTCGCCGAGCGGCGCCTGGTGACCGAGGCCCGCGCCCACGGCATGCGGGTGGTGGGACCGAACGCGCTCGGGGTCGCGAACCCGGACCCGGCCGTCCGGCTCAACGCGACGCTGGCCCCGGCGCTGCCCGGCCCCGGCCGCACCGGCTTCTTCTGCCAGTCCGGCGCGCTGGGCACCGCGATCCTGGCCAACGCCCGGTCCCGGGGGCTGGGGCTGTCGTCGTTCGTCTCGGCCGGCAACCGGGCCGACGTGTCCGGCAACGACCTCATGCAGTACTGGCAGACCGACCCGGGCACCGACCAGGTGCTGCTCTACCTGGAGACGTTCGGCAACCCGCGCAAGTTCGCCCGGGTCGCGCGCAGGCTGGCCCGCACGAAGCCGATCGTCGCGGTGAAGTCGGGGCGGCACACCGGCCCGCTGCCCTCGCTGGCGTCGGTCGGGGCGCAGATCGACGAGTCCAGCGTCCAGGCGCTGTTCGAGCAGTCCGGTGTCATCCGGGTCCAGACGCTGCCCCAGCTGTTCGACACCGCGCTGCTGCTGGCCTACCAGCCGCTCCCGACCGGGCGGCGGGTCGCGGTCGTCGGGAACTCGCGGGCGGTCAACCTGCTCGTCGTCGACGGCCTGCTCGACGAGGGCCTGGAACCCGTGGGGGACACCGTCGACGTCGGTACGCAGGCGTCGCCGGAGCAGTTCGCCGACGCCGTCCACGCCGCACTCGACGGCCCCGACCGGCCGGACGCGCTCATCGCCGTGTTCGTGCCGCCGGTGGCCGTCGAGGGCACGGCGCACGCCCACGCCCTGCGGGACGCCGCCCGGGACGCCGGCGTCCCGGTGCTCGCGGTGTTCCTGGCCGCGGAGGGCATCCCGGCCGAGCTGACGGTGGCCCCGGTCGACGGCACACCGGGCCGCGGGTCGGTGCCCAGCTACGCGAGCCCGGAGCGGGCCGCGACCGCGCTCGGCCGCGTCGTGCGCTACGCGGAGTGGCGGAACACCCCGGTCGGCGAGTTCGTCGTCCCCGAGGGGATCGACACCGAACGCGCCCGCCGGCTCGTCGCCTCCTTCGGCCCCGGCGAGCACGAGCTGACCGACTCCGAGGCGGTCGAGCTGATGGCCTGCTACGGCCTGGAGGTCACCGAGTTCGAGCGGGTGACCGGCGCCGAGGCCGCGGTCACGGCCGCGGAGAAGGTCGGGTACCCGGTCGTGCTCAAGACGACCGGTGAGCGGTGGCGGCACCGCGGGGACTTCGTCGGTGTCCGCCTGGACCTGGTGTCGCCGGACGCGGTCCGCCGGGCGCACGCCGAGCTGGTCCGGGTCACCGGTTCCGAGGAGGTGTACGTCCAGCGGATGGCCCCGAAGGGCACGTCCTGCAAGATCGACGTGGTGGACGACCCGTCGTTCGGGTCGCTGATCGCGTTCGGGCTCTCCGGCCTGGCCACCGAGCTGCTCGAGGACCGCGCCTACCGGGTGCTGCCGGTGTCCACCGAGGACGCCAAGCGGCTGATCCGGTCGCCCCGGGCGGCCCCGCTGCTCACCGGCTACCGGGGCGCCGACCCGGTGGACACCGACGCGCTGGAGGACGTCGTGCTGCGGGTCGGCCGGCTCACCGAGGACATCCCGCAGGTCCGGTCGCTTGCCCTGGACCCGGTGCTGGCCTCACCGGAGGGCGTGTTCGTCACCGGGGTGCGGGTCACCGTCGGCCCGGTGCCGAACCGCCGTGACACCGGCCCCCGCCGCCTGGCCTGACCGGACCCCGCGCCCGCCCCCTGCCCCCGCCCCACCCCTGGGACTCATGGAGCTTTAGTCCCGTGCCACAGGACTAAAGCTCCATGAGTGGCTCGCGGGGGCGGGGGTGGGAGCGGGATTGGGTGGGCGCGGGCAGGGCGGAGGGGCTCAGGTCCGGAAGGTCACCTGCAGGGTCGGTGCGGACGTGTCGGCGAAGAAGTCGTTGCCCTTGTCGTCCATCACGACGAAGGCCGGGAAGTCCTCGACCTCGATCTTCCAGACCGCCTCCATGCCGAGCTCCGGGTACTCGAGCACCTCGACCTTGCGGATGCAGTCCTGCGCCAGCCGCGCCGCCGGGCCACCGATGGAGCCCAGGTAGAACCCGCCGTTCGCGGCGCACGAGTCCACGACCTGCTTCGAACGGTTGCCCTTGGCCAGCATCACCAGGGAGCCGCCGGCCTCCTGGAACTGGCGCACGTAGGAGTCCATCCGGCCGGCGGTCGTCGGGCCGAACGACCCGGACGCGTAGCCCTCCGGGGTCTTGGCCGGCCCCGCGTAGTAGACCGCGTGGTCGCGCAGGTACTGCGGCATCGGTTCCCCGGCGTCCAGCCGCTCGGCGATCTTCGCGTGCGCGATGTCGCGGGCCACGACCAGCGGCCCGGTCAGCGAGAGCCGGGTCTTCACCGGGAGCTGCGAGAGCCGGGCCCGGATCTCGTCCATCGGCCGGTTGAGGTCGATCCGCACGACCTCGTCGGACAGGTCCTCGGAGGTGGTCTCGGGCAGGTACTGCGCCGGGTCGCGTTCGAGCTGCTCCAGGTACACGCCGGAGGGTGTGATCTTGGCCTTGGCCTGGCGGTCCGCCGAGCAGGACACCGCGACCCCGACCGGCAGCGAGGCGCCGTGCCGGGGCAGCCGGATCACCCGGACGTCGTGGCAGAAGTACTTGCCGCCGAACTGGGCGCCGATCCCGAAGTTGCGGGTCAGCTCGAGCACCTGCTGCTCCAGGTCGGTGTCCCGGATCGCGTGGCCGAGCGGCGAGCCCTCGGTGGGGAGCCCGTCGAGGTAGCGGGCCGAGGCGAGCTTGGCGACCTTGAGGTTGTACTCGGCCGACATGCCGCCGACCACGATCGCGAGGTGGTACGGCGGGCAGGCCGCCGTCCCCAGCGAGCGCAGCTTCTCGTCGAGGAACGCCGCGAGCCGCTTCGGGTTCAGCAGCGCCTTCGTCTCCTGGTAGAGGAAGGTCTTGTTCGCCGAGCCGCCGCCCTTGGCCATGACCAGGAACTCGTAGTACGGGTCCCGGCCGGGCTTGGCGTACAGCTCGACCTGGGCCGGCAGGTTGGTGCCGGTGTTGCGCTCCTCCCAGAACGACAGCGGCGCCATCTGCGAGTAGCGCAGGTTCAGCTCCTGGTAGGCCTCGAACACCCCGCGGGACACGGCGGCCTCGTCGTCGCCGCCGGTCAGCACGGTCTCGGTCTTCTTACCGACGACGATCGCGGTGCCGGTGTCCTGGCACATCGGCAGCACGCCACCGGCCGACACGCAGGCGTTGCGGAGCAGGTCGGTGGCGACGAACCGGTCGTTGGCGGAGGCCTCCGGGTCGTCGACGATCGCGCGCAGCTGCTTCAGGTGGGACGGCCGGAGCAGGTGCTGGATGTCGGTGACGGCGGCGCGCACCAGACCGGTGAGCGTCTCCGGCGGGACCTCCAGGAAGGTCCGTCCCGCAGCCTCGACGACGGAGCCCGCGGGCAGATCGAGCTCGCGGTACTCGGTGTCGTCCGGTCCGAGCGGGAGCACGTCGGTGTGGTGGAAGTCGGGCATGGCCGGGACGCTACCGGGCGCCGTACCGCCGTGACCTCCGGTGGAGACGCAGGCGACGCGTGACCCGCACCGTAACCGGACGACCCTCCGGTTGGTGCGGTAGCGTGGCTCACATGCCTGGATCGATCCTGGGAACCTCCGTCCGCCGCGTCGAGGACGCCGACCTGGTCACCGGTGCGAGCACCTACGTCGGCAACCTCCGGCTCGACGGCCTGGCCCACGTGGTGTTCGTCCGCTCGCCGCTGGCGCACGCCCGCATCACCGGCATCGAGACCGGCGAGGCGGCGTCCGCGCCGGGTGTGCTGGCCGTCTACACGGCCGCCGACCTGGACCTGCCCGCCCACCACGGGCTCATGGTGCTCAACCCGGACCTGCCGCGCCCGCCGCTGGCGACCGACCGGGTGCGGTTCTCCGGCGAGGCCGTCGCGATGGTCGTGGCCGAGACCCGGGCCGCGGCCGTCGACGCCGCCGAGCTCGTCGAGGTCGACTACGACCCGCTGCCCGCCGTGACCGACCCGGAGGAGGCGCTCGCCTACGGCGCCGAGCTGCAGTTCCCCGACCACGGCAGCAACCTGGCCGCGGGCCTGCGCGGGCAGGGGGACCCGCTCGACGGCGCCGAGGTCGTCGTCCGGGCCCGGATGGAGAACCAGCGGGTCGCCGCCGTCCCGCTCGAGGGGAACGCGATCGTCGCCGACCCGACGACCGAGGACTTCGGGCTCACGCTGCACGTGTCGACCCAGATGCCGCACGGCTTCCACGCCCAGATGTGCGAGGTGCTCGGTCTCGACCCCGGAACGGTCCGGGTGATCGCCCCGCACGTCGGCGGCGGTTTCGGCGCCAAGGCCGGGGTGCTGGCCGAGCACACCGCCACCGTCGGCGCCGCCCGCGCGCTCGGGCGCCCGCTCGCCTGGGTGGACACCCGCTCGGAGAACCTGGTCTCGATGCCGCACGGCCGCGGCCAGGTCGGCTACTACGAGCTCGGCCTCACCCGGGACGGCCGGATGACCGGGCTGCGGGCCCGGGTGATCGGCGACGCCGGGGCCTACGCCGGCTTCGGCGGCGCGCTGCCGCTGTACATGACCTACCTGATGGCGCCGGGCGTGTACGACATCCCCGCGGTCCGCTTCGACGCGGCCTCCGCGCTGACCAACACCACCCCGATGGGCGCCTTCCGCGGCGCCGGCCGGCCCGAGGCCGCCGCGCACCTGGAGCGCCTCGTCGACGTCGCGGCCGCCGAGCTGGGGATCGACCCGGTGGAGCTGCGGCGGCGGAACCTGCTGCCGCCGGAGTCGTTCCCGCACACCACCGCGACCGGCGCGGCCTACGACGCCGGTGACTACGACCTGCCGCTGCGCGAGGCGCTCCACCGGGTCGGGTACGACGAGCTCCGCGCCGAGCAGGCCCGCCGCCGGGCGGCAGGGGACCCGGTGCGGCTCGGCATCGGCGTCTCGGTGTACGTCGAGGTCACGGCCGGCGGGGGCGGCGGCGAGTACGGCTCGGTGACCGTGCACGAGGACGGGACGGCCACCGTCTCGGCCGGCACGTCCGCGCACGGGCAGGGGCACGCGACGTCGTTCTCGATGCTCGTCTCGGACCGGCTCGGGATCCCCCTGGAGAAGATCACCTACGTGCAGTCGGACACGGCGCGGGTGCCGCGCGGCGCCGGCACCGGCGGGTCGCGGTCGCTGCAGCTCGGCGGCACCGCCGTGTCCGAGGCCGCGCACGAGCTGTACGAGCGGGCCCGCAAGATCGCCGCCACGGTGCTGGAGGCCTCCGCGGAGGACGTCACGATCACCGAGGAGGGCACGTTCGGTGTCGCCGGGGTGCCGTCCGGGCCGACGGTGACCTGGACCGAGGTGCACCGCAGGGCCGCCGCGACGGGGGAGGACCTGCACGTCGGGCTGGACTCCGAGCAGAGCGGGGCGACGTACCCGTTCGGCGCGCACGTCTCGGTCGTCGAGGTCGACACCGAGACCGGCCGGGTCACGCCGCTGCGGCACGTCGCCGTCGACGACTGCGGCCGGATCCTCAACCCGCTGCTCGTCGAGGGCCAGCAGCACGGCGGCCTGGCCCAGGGCATCGCGCAGGCCCTCTACGAGCACGTCCTGTTCGACGACGAGGGCCAGCCGCTCACCTCCAGCCTCGCCGGCTACACCATCCCGACGGCAGCCGACCTGTTCGGCTTCGAGGCCGCGACCACCGAGACCCCGACGCCACTGAACTCGCTGGGCGCCAAGGGGATCGGTGAGTCCGCGACGATCGGCTCGACTCCCGCCGTGCAGAACGCGGTGGTCGACGCGCTGGCCGACCTCGGGGTGCGGCACATCGACCTGCCCTGCACCCCGGAGCGGGTGTGGCGGGCCGTCGCCGCGGCCCGCGCCGGGACCGCGGACGGCGCGTGGCGCGAGCCCCCGGCGGTGTTCGACGGCCTTCCCGTCCGCGGCGGGGCGGCGGCCGAGGACGACACCGCCGCGATCTGATACCCACCCCTGGCTGTGCCCGGCGGGCCCGGTGGCGCAGACTCACCGCCGGACACGGACAGCGACAACGGGAGGGACCCGCACGATGAGGCTGGCGACGATCCGGACGGCGACCGGGCACCGGGCGGTGCGGATCGACGGCGACCACGCCGTCGAGACGGGGGAGGCCGACGTCCGCGCGCTGCTCGAGCGCCCGGACTGGGCCGAGCACGCCGCGGCCGCCGACGGGCCGGTGCACGAGGCGTCCACGCTGGACCTCGCGCCGCTGGTCCCGGCGCCCGAGAAGATCATCTGCGTGGGCCTGAACTACCGCGACCACGTGCAGGAGATGGGCAACGAGCTGCCCGAGTACCCGACGCTGTTCGCCAAGTTCGCGCCCGCGCTCATCGGGGCCCGGGACGAGATCGAGCTGCCGGCCGAGTCCGACCGGGTCGACTACGAGGCCGAGCTGACGATCGTCATCGGGCGTCCGGTCCGGCACGCCGACGCCGACGCGGCGCGGGCCGCGATCGCCGGCTACACGGTGCTCAACGACGTCAGCATGCGCGACTACCAGCGGCGCACCAAGCAGTTCCTCCAGGGCAAGACCTGGGAGCACTCGACACCGCTCGGCCCCGAGCTCGTCACCCCCGACGAGCTCCCGGCCGACCCGGCCGACGGCGGCGCGCTGCGGATCTCCTCCGAGCTCGACGGCGAGGTCATGCAAGACTCGACCACCGAGCAGCTGGTCTTCTCGGCGGTCGAGCTGGTCGTCTACCTGTCGACGATCGTCACGCTGAACCCCGGCGACGTCATCGCGACCGGTACCCCGGGCGGCGTCGGCGACGCGCGCACGCCCCCGCGCTACCTCACCGACGGCTGCGAGATCGTCACCGCGGTCGAGGGCGTCGGCGAGTGCCGCAACGTGGCCCGGGCCGTGAAGTGACCACCGCCGATCCGGTCGCCGTCCCGCCGCCGCTGGCCGACTCGCTGGCCTGGGCGGCGGACGGCCAGGCACACCTGCGCGGCCTGATGTCCCGGATGGGCGACGAGGCCTACACGGCGCCCTCGCTGCTGCCCGGCTGGACCCGAGCGCACGTGCTCACCCACATCGCCCGCAACGCCGACGCCATGGTCAACCTGCTGACCTGGGCGCGGACCGGGGTGGAGACGCCGGCCTACCGGGACCGGGCGGCGCGGGACGCCGACATCGCCGCGGGCGCCGGGCGCAGCCCCGAGGAGATCCGGGCCGACGTCGTCGCGAGCTCGGACCGGCTGGCCGACGCCGTACGGAAGTTCCCGCAGACCGCCTGGTCGGCGCGGGTCCGCAACGCACAGGGCGTCGAGGTCCCGGCGACCGCGGTGCCGTGGGCGCGGGCCCGCGAGGTGTGGATCCACGCCGTCGACCTCGACGTCGGGGCGTCGTTCAAGGACCTCCCGATCCCGATGCGCCGGGTGCTCGTCGCGGACGTCGTCACGACCCTGGAGACCCGGCCGGGCTGCCCGCACGTCCGGATCGTGGAGGCCCGCACCGGGCAGGCCCGCGAGTTCGGGCCCGGCCCGGCCACCGAGGACGGCGATCCGGGCGACCTGGGCACGGTCCGCGGGAGGGCCCCCGACCTGATCGCGTGGCTGCTCGGCAGGCCGTTCGGGAAGGGCCTGCGCGACGCCGAGGGCCGCCTCCCACCCCGGCTGCCCGACTGGCTGTAGGAGCAGGGGTCTCGTGATGTCCGGACGACGGTGGGCGGAGAGGCTGTTGAGAATCCCGCTCTCCCGGATGGGAGGGCTCGTACTAGTACCTCGTCAGACACTCATCCGGCCACCGGCACGGAACCACTCGATCGACAGATATGTCGTGGGCATACGGAGCGTCGTACACATGCGCGAAGCCTGAAATCTTGAACGGCTTTCCGTCGTTGTTCACCTCGACAGTGCGCCCGTCGTCCGTCGATACGTCGAGAACGAACTCGCATCGGCAGCTTCTCGTCATGATTGCCGCTTTGAATTCGATCTTCTCGTTCTTCTCGAGAGTGACCTGGCGCTCGTCGAAGTACATTCGCCCGGTCTCTTCCGGCGGGCTGGAATCCGGCACCATCTGCCGGGCTCGCGTGTTCGCGGAGTCCAGGTCGAACCCGAGAGGTTCCTGCGCCATTGCGCCTTGCGGCGTCCAGTATCCGAGACTGCCGGACAACGGCTCCTGACGGTACGTAACGCGGACGTCGATGTCGCGTATCTTCACTGTCTCGCTGTGCTGCCCGACCAGTGTGAAGAAGAACTGGTCGAAGACCCGAGGTGGATCGCCGGTCCCCTCCTCGAAGTCCTGGACCATCCCCGTCTCCACCACCTCCGGGGGTAGGAATCCGGGCTGGGCGCTCTTGTGCACGTACTCGGGCGGCACGATGCCGGGAAACGACAGCGAGCGCAGTACTTCCTCGTCCCGGCGCACACCTTCAACCGATATCGGCGCACGCGCGGCGTCGGATCGCTCCTGATCGCGGTCGACCGCTCGCTGCGCAAAGACTTCTTGTAGGGGCGCGAGGGTGAAGGTCAGTGCACCTGCGAGAACGACACCGATAGTGGTGGCGACAATCCCGTGCTCACGGATCCATTTCCACACGTCGGTCCCCGATCGAAGGCGTGGACACCCCATGTTTCCGTGCGGGATACGCGCGGTCAAGATTCGACGCGACCGCCTTCGTCATTCTTGAGTACATCTGACCCTCGGGGAGTAACACGCGTAGAGATCGTCCCGAGCGCTGCGGCACATCCGGACTCATGGGAGACGACGATGACCGACACGATCCCAGCGGTGTCCTCGGCGCCACTGCAGCTCGCCCAGGCCTATTTCGACGCGTGGAACGCCCACGACGGCATCGCCGTGGTCGGCACCTTCGCGCCCGCGGGCACCTACCTGGACCCGACGTTGCCGGGGCCGATCGGCGGCGACCACCTCGCGGGCTACGTCGGTGGGCTCGTGGCCGCGTTCCCGGACCTCCGGTTCGCGCTCGAGGACGTCGCGGTCGACGGCGACCGGGTGATCGGCCGGTGGCGGATGCAGGGCACCAACACCGGCCCGCTGCCCGGTGCCCCGGAGCCGACCGGTGGTACCTGCGACCTGCCCGGGGTCGATGTGATCACGGTCGGCGAGGGCGGGATCACCAGCGTGGTCGGCTACTTCGACCAGAAGACGTTCGTGGAGCAGCTCGGGTTGCAGGCGCTCGTGGTCCCCGCGGACGAGCCGCCGATGACGTGGGGCTACTCGGTGCGCACCGACCTGGGGAACCCGACGGTTCCGGGCGCGCTCTCGATGACCTGGACCGACGTCGGTTCGGACGCCGAGCAGGAGGAGGTGCAGATCCGCAGCCGGCAGATCGTCCAGGAGGTCGCCGCCGAACCGGGCTTCATCGCCTGGCTGGGCACCGCGTCCGGCCGCCGCATGCACACCGTGACGGCCTGGACGAGCCCCGAGGCCGCGGCATCGGCGATGGCACGCAGTGCCGGGCACCGCGAAGCGGTGGCCCGGGTACGCCGGGACGGGTTGCTGCCGCGCGGCTTCACCAGCATCTGGGTCCCGCACCGGCTCAACCAGCAGCAGACCGACTGCCCGGCGTGCGGCACCAAGGTGTGGTTCGACCCGGGCGCGGCGCCGCGCTGCGACTGCGGCGCCGAGCTCACCGTCGGGTCGTACCTGTAGCGGCCCGGGTCAGGCGTCGCGGCCCTCCAGCTCGTCCAACCGGGCCGTGGCCCGCCCGAGCTGGCGGGCCATCTCGTCGAGCCGGGCCTGCAGCAGCGCCATCTCCGCCGTGAGCACCGCGACCGCCCCGGCGGTCGCGACCGGGTCGCCGTCGATCGGGTCCGGGCGGCCGAACGCGGAGTCGTCGAACGGGCGGTCCTCGCCGGGCCGGTCGGCAGCGCCCGGGTCGGCCGGGGACAGCGGGCCGGCCGGCACGTCGTCGGGCAGCAGGGTGACCGCGGCGAGCCGGGCGAACCGCTCCGGGGTCAGCACCGGGCGGGCGCCCGCGCAGCGCGCGCACACCGGCTCCAGCCGCCGCCACCCGTGCTGCCCGGTGCCGGTGTCGGCCAGCGCGGACACCGTCGCCCCGCACCGGCAGGGGCGCATCCGGATCGCCCGCACCCGCTGGCGGGAGTACCGCAGCCCCAGCTCGTAGCGCCGGAACCGGCCGGACACGGCGACCTCGAGCAGGATCGCGCCCTGGTGCTCGGGCGCGCACGCGAGCTCGCGGGCGTCGGAGTCGGAGTGGAAGCAGTAGAAGCCGCAGTCGCACCAGCGGGACGGGCAGGAGTGCCGGCAGCCGTGCGCGCAGATGGCGTCGTCGACCGTGCGGTACACGTGGGCCCGCCCGAGGGTGACGCCGCTGAACCCGGCCGTCCGGCCGTCCGCGGACAGCATCGGGAAGGCCAGCTTGTGGCCCGTCAGCGGACCGGTCGGCCGCTCCTGCGGGGTGCGGCGGAACAGACCGCCGGGCATCTCAGTCCTCGCGCGACCCCGAGCGCGCCGGCTGCTCGTGCTCGACCGGTGACGGGTCGGTGGGCGCCGGTGCGGGGGCGGGTTCCGGACGGTCCGCGGCGAGCCGCTCGGCCTCGTGATCGACGACGTATCCCTCGGAGATCTTGCGACCCAGCCTCATGACGCCCTCCCGAGTTCCGGGGTCCCGGCGGAGCCCGTCGTGTGTCCGCCGTCACCAGGCTGACCGCTCGACGCGCCGTTGTCCAGCGCGGAACGGGTGTTTCGGCCGGAAAGCCGATCACGCCGGCCCGGGCCCGCGCCACCGGTACCGTGCAGCACCGGGCGGACACGAGGGGTGATCGATGCGGGGCGCGGCGCGGTACGGGATCGAACACGAGCTGGCCCTGCTGCGGGCGGACGGGGCACTCGCCGACTTCGCCTCGCTGACCCACGCGGAGGTCGCGGCGATCGTCGACGAGCTCCCCGACCTCCCGGACACGCAGACCGACCTGCGGATCGGTGACGCCGGCATCCGCCGCAAGCGGTGGTACGCCGAGGGGTACGAGCGGCTCGACGCCCACGGCGAGCTGCTCCGCTTCGTCCCGAAGGGCATCGAGATCCGGACCGCGGTGCACGACTCGGCCGCCGCGGCGGAGGCCGCGCTCGCCGCCGACGCGCGCACGCTGGCGACGGTGGCCGCCCGGCACGGCCTGCGCCCGGTCGCGATCGGTTTCCACCCGGTGCGGTCGTCGTACCGGCTGGACCCGCCGCCGAACGCGCACGAGCGGGCCGTGATGGCCGGCTCGCCCGAGGAACGCACCGCGCACCTGCACATGGTCACCTGGGGCCCGGACCTGAACCTGTCGTTCCCCGAGTCCGGCACGGACCCGGCGGTGCTGGCCGACGCGGCCGCCAAGCTCACCTACTACAGCCCGTACCTGGTGCCGTGGTCGTTCTCGGCGCCGTTCCGGGGCGGGCGGCCCTGGGGCGGGCTGTCCGCCCGGACCTCGCTGCGCACCGGCGCGCGGCCGGCCGCGCTGGCCTACCTGGAGCCGGGCGCGCCGCTGCTGCCGTCGGACCCGAGCCTGGTCCGGCACGCCGGCATCCCCGGCGAGATCGGGCGGATCGAGTTCAAGGCGTTCGACGCGGTCGCCGCCGTCGCCGGGGAGGAGCCCGCCGACGGCGGCGGGACCGGCCTGCTCGGCGCGCTGCTGACGCTGCTCACCGGCCTGCTGCGGGACGACACCCTCGGCGGGCGCCGCCGCACCCCGGACGCGGCTGCGCACCGGCGCGCGGCGCTGCGCGGCTGGGCCGACCCGGGCCTGCGGGCCGGGTCGCTCGCCGTGCTCGGCGCCGCCGCGGCCGCACTGGCGGGCGAGCCGGCCCACGAGGCCGCGCTCGCGCTGCTCCGGGACCGGCTGGGCCGGCGGGACACCCCCGCCGGCCGGATGCTCGCGCGCCACCGCTGCGGCGGCGGGATCGTGGGCGTCGCCCCCGCCGCCGCAGGGGAGCCGGCTCAGCGGTAGCTGTGCTCCTCGGCCGGGTACTCGCCGGCCCGGACGTCGGCGGCGAACGCGGCCGCCGCGTCGTGCAGCACCGTGCCGACGTCGGCGTAGCGCTTCACGAAGCGCGGGATCCGCCCGCGGTTCATCCCGGCCATGTCCGACCAGACCAGCACCTGGGCGTCGCAGTCCGGGCCGGCACCGATCCCCACGGTCGGCACGCGCAGCTCCGCGGTGACCCGCTTCGCCACGTCCGCGGGCACCAGCTCCAGCACGATCGCGAACGCGCCGGCCTCCTGGATCGCGAGCGCGTCCTCGACGAGCCGGTCGGCGGCGTCGCCGCGGCCCTGGATGCGGAACCCGCCGAGCGCGTGCTCGCTCTGCGGGGTGAACCCGAGATGGCCCATCACCGGTACGCCGGACGCGGTGAGCGCCTCGACCTGCGGCGCGAACCGGGCGCCGCCCTCGAGCTTCACCGCGTGCGCGCCGGCCTCCTTCATGAACCGGAACGCGGTCTCCTGGGCCTGGCCGGGGGAGACCTGGTAGCTGCCGAACGGCAGGTCGGCGACGACCAGGGCGCGGCGCGCACCCCGGACGACGGCCCGGGTCAGCGGGATCAGGTCGTCCACGGTGACGGGGATGGTGTTGTCGTGTCCGAAGACGTTGTTGCCGGCCGAGTCGCCGACGAGCAGCACCGGGATGCCGGCGTCGTCGAAGATCTCGGCGGAGTAGACGTCGTAGGCGGTCAGCATGGGCCAGTGCCGGCCCTCCTGCTTCCACTGCAGCAGGTGGTGGACGCGCGTCCGCTTCGGCGCCGCGGTCGTCCGGTACGGGGCCTCGGCCGCGTTCCCGGCGGGCGTGCCGCTGTGTGTGCTCACCACTGAGCTCCTTCCGTGCCTCGAGGCCCGCGCTGCTCGCGGGTCCCCGGGTTTCGCCGTCGGTGGCGTTCGCCAGGGTGGCAGCGTGGAGGCCCCGGGAGACGCGGGTGTGGGAACGCTCACCCGGGGTCTCGGCGACCGGCCGCGGAGACCCGCGACCGGTCACGGTCGGGGGTCGATGGCATGCTCGCCGTCATGGTTCCCCGCCTGCTGCGCCTCCGCGGCCCCGGACCCGCGACACCGCCGCCCCCCGCCGCCCGGCGGCGACGGCGCGGCCGCGCGGCCGGCGTGGCGGCGCTCGGTGCGGCCGTGCTGATGCTGGCCGGGGCCTGCGCGGACGCGGTTCCGGGTGCGGGCGGCCCGCCGGCCCCGGCGACCCCGCCGGACCTCGCCCGGTTCTACGACCAGAAGCTCACCTGGGGCCCGTGCGGCGACTACGCGCAGACCGACCAGGACCGGCAGGCGTTCGCCGACCCGCAGCTCGACTGCACCCGGGTCACCGTCCCGCTGGACTACGCGAAGCCCGACGGCGAGACCATGCAGATCGCCCTGCTGCGGAAGAAGGCAGGAGGCAACAAGATCGGGTCGCTGTTCACCGACCCCGGCGGCCCCGGGGCGTCGGGCACCTCGTTCATGGCGAGCCAGGCCGCGACGTGGCAGACCACCGGCCTGGGCGACCGGTTCGACCTGATCGGGTTCGACCCGCGCGGTACCGGGGCGAGCCTCCCGGCGATCCGCTGCCTGACCGACCAGGAGAACGACCAGGACCGCACCAAGGTCTTCGCCGACCCGTCCCCGGCCGGGGTCGCGGCCGCCGAGGCGCACTACAAGCAGTTCGCCGACCGCTGCGCCCAGCGCACCGGTCCGCAGGTGCTGGCCCACGTCGGGACCCGCGACGTCGCCAAGGACATGGACATCATGCGGGCCGCCGTCGGCGACCAGAAGATGACCTACGCGGGCTTCTCCTACGGCACCGAGCTCGGCACGGCCTACGCCGAGGCGTTCCCGCGCAACGTCCGCGCGTTGCTGCTGGACGGGGCGGTCGACCCGACCCAGACCACCCTCGAGTCGACGGTCAAGCAGAACGCCGGTTTCCAGCTGGCGTTCGACAACTTCGCCAAGGACTGCACCCGCAAGCCGAACTGCCCGCTGGGCACCGACCCGGCCGGGGCCACCCGCGCCTTCCAGACGATCATGCAGCCGCTGATCGACAAGCCGGTCCCGACCAGCGACGGCCGGGTGCTGAGCTTCACCGACGCGCAGACCGGTGTCAGCCAGGCGCTCTACCTGTCCGAGCTGTGGCCGGCCCTGCAGCAGGGCATCTCGCAGGTCGCGAGCGGCAACGGCGACTTCCTGATGATGCTGGCCGACTACTACCACCAGCGCGAGCCGCAGGGCCGGTACTCGAACATGCTGCAGGCGTTCCAGGCGATCACCTGCGTGAACCAGCAGCCGGTGACCGACCCGGCCCAGGCGGCCGAGCTCGCGCGGCGCTCCGACGAGGCCGCGCCGTTCCGGTCCACCGGCCGCGGACCGGTCGGTGCCCGGGACTCCTGCGCGTTCTGGCCGGTGCCACCGACCGGTCAGCCGCACGTCCCGCAGGCACCGGGGCTCCCGCCGGTGCTCGTGGTGTCGGTGACCGGTGACCCCGCGACGCCGTACCAGGCCGGTGTGGACCTGGCCCGCCAGCTCCGCGGCAGTCTCGTCACGGTCGAGGGCCAGAAGCACACCGCATCCCTGCAGGGTGATCCGTGCGTGGACAAGCTGGCCGTGGACTACCTGGTCGACCTGAAGCTCCCGCAGCAGGGGGCGCGGTGCGCGCTGCCGCCGGCGTGACCGGCACCGGCCGGGGCGACCCCGGAAACATCCGCGTAACACCGAGTTCCTAGGCTCCGCCGCATGGACCGCCAGCAGGAGTTCGTGCTCCGCACGCTCGAGGAACGCGACATCCGTTTCGTCCGCCTGTGGTTCACGGACGTCCTCGGGTACCTGAAGTCGGTGGCGGTCGCGCCGGCCGAGCTGGAGGGAGCGTTCGCCGAGGGGATCGGGTTCGACGGCTCGGCGATCGAGGGCTTCGCCCGGGTCTACGAGTCGGACATGGTGGCCAAGCCGGACCCGTCGACGTTCCAGGTGCTGCCCTGGGAGACGGAGTCCGGGGACCACTACTCGGCGCGGATGTTCTGCGACATCGCGATGCCGGACGGCTCCCCGTCCTGGGCCGACCCGCGGCACGTGCTCACCCGGGCGCTGAACAAGGCCGGCGAGGCCGGGTTCACCTGCTACGTCCACCCGGAGATCGAGTTCTACCTGCTGAAGAACCTGCCCGACGACGGGTCCCGGCCGGTCCCCGCCGACTCCGGCGGCTACTTCGACCAGGCCAGCCACGACGTCGCCCCGCACTTCCGGCGCAACACCATCGAGACCCTCGAGTCGATGGGGATCTCGGTCGAGTTCAGCCACCACGAGGGCGGGCCCGGCCAGCAGGAGATCGACCTGCGCTACGCCGACGCGCTGACCATGGCCGACAACCTCATGACGTTCCGCTACGTCGTGAAGGAGGTCGCGCTGACCCAGGGCGTGCGGGCGTCGTTCATGCCCAAGCCGTTCTCCGAGCACCCCGGCTCGGCGATGCACACGCACTTCTCGCTGTTCGAGGGCGACCACAACGCCTTCCACGACCCGGACGACCCCTACGAGCTCTCGGCGACCGGCAAGGCGTTCGTCGCCGGCGTGCTCCGGCACGCCCGGGAGATCACCGCGGTCACCAACCAGTGGGTGAACTCCTACAAGCGGCTGATCACCGGCGGCGAGGCCCCGACCGCGGTGTCCTGGGGGCACGCGAACCGGTCCGCGCTGGTCCGGGTGCCGATGTACTCGCCGGGCAAGTCGTCGTCGCGCCGGGTGGAGGTCCGCACCCTGGACTCGGCGTGCAACCCCTACCTGGCCTACGCGGTGATCCTCGGTGCCGGCCTGACCGGGGTCCAGAAGGGCTACGAGCTGCCGCCCGCCACCGAGGACGACGTCTGGGCGCTCACCGACACCGAACGCAAGGCGCTGGGCTACGAGCTGCTGCCGCAGAACCTGACCGAGGCGCTCGACGTGATGGAGCGCTCCGAGCTGGTCGCCGAGTACCTGGGCGAGCACGTCTTCGACTTCTTCCTGCGGAACAAGCGCGCCGAGTGGGACGCCTACCGGCGGAACGTGACCCCGCACGAGCTGGCCACGTATCTTCCCGTGTTGTGACCGGTTTCGAGGACGAGATCATCCTGGGTCCGCTGCCGAAGGGCATCACGCGGGCCGGCGAGGGCCAGTACAAGCGGGTGTGGAACGTGCTGGGCCACACCTACTGGGCGAAGGCGATCAGCGAGACCAGCTTCGCGTTCGAGACGCTGGACCCGCCGGGCACCGGCGTGCCGCCGCACGTGCACCCCACCCAGGACGAGCACATCCACGTCCTCGACGGGGTGTTCACGCTGTACCTGGACGGGCAGTGGGAGACGGCCGGGCCCGGCGACACCGTGCTCATGCCGAAGGGCCTGCCGCACGCGTACTACAACAAGGAGGACGGGAACGCCCGGGCGCTGTTCTGGGTGAGCCCGGCCGGCCGGCTGGCCCAGCTGTTCGACCGGCTGCACGACCTCACCGACCCGGCGGAGGTGGTCCGGCAGTCGGCCCTGCACGACGTCGACTTCCTGCCGCCCGGAAGCGTCCCCGGGGCCGACTGACCGGTGTCCGACGACCGGATCAGCGGGTGTTGCCGGACACCCGGTGGTAGCCGGAGAAGATCGTCTCCAGCTCCTCGTCGGTGATCACGTCGGCGAGCCGGTCGAACCCGTCCGGGGCGCGGCGCTCCACCTCGTCGATCACCTGCTCGGGCCCGCCGACGCGGTTGCGCAGCACGACCTCGGACGTGACCGGCAGGCGTTCGTCCTGGTAGGCCGCCAGCGCGGTGGCGCCGTCCGGGCCGGTGGCGAGGTGGCGGGCCAGCGCCTCGGCGTCGAGGATCGCCTGGCCGGCCCCGTTGGAGCCCATCGGGAACATCGGGTGGGCGGCGTCGCCGAGCAGCGTGGTCCGGCCGTCCGTCCAGTGCGGCAGCGGGTCCCGGTCGCACATCGGGAACTCGTAGGACTCGGCGGTCGCGGCGATCAGCCCGTGGTGGTCGATCTCACCGAGCCGGAACCGGTGCGCGTGCCGGGTCGGGTCGGCGGGGTCGGCGACCCGGGCCCAGTCCTGGCGCTGCGGGGGAGCGGTCCCGGCCTCGCCGGTGCGGATGCAGACCGCCCAGTTGGTGAGCACGGTGCCCGGCCGGGAGCCGGGGCCGATCGGGTAGACGACGAGCTTGGCGTCGTTCCCGCCCGCGACGATCATCGACCGCCCGCCGCGGAACGCCGGCCAGTCGGTGGCGCCGCGCCACATCGCGACACCGTTCCAGCGCGGCGGGCCCTCCCCGGGGAACAGCCGGTCCCGCACCACGGAGTGGATGCCGTCCGCGCCGACCAGCACGCCGCCCTCGACGACCTCACCGGTGGCCAGCGTCGCCCGCGCCCGGCCGGGGTCGACCCCGGTGACGCGGGCGCCGGTGCGCACCGCGTCCGGGCCGAGCCGCTCGAGCACCGTGTCGAGCAGCAGCCGCTGCAGCCGGCCGCGGTGGCAGGACACCTGCGGCAACGCGAACCCGGCGTCGATCCCGACCGGGCGGCGCAGCACCGGCATCCCGAGCCGGTGGGCGTAGGTCATCTCCGCGGTCCGGACCCCGATCTCGGCGACCCGGTCGAGCACGCCGAGCTCGTCGAGCACCCGCCCGGCGTGCGGGAGCACGTTCAACCCCACGCCGAGCTCGCGCCGGCCGGACCCCTGCTCGAGGACGGTCACCCCGATCCCGTGCCGGTGCAGGGCCAACGCCGTGACCAGCCCCCCGATCCCGCCCCCGACGACCACCACGTCCGGCATCCGTGACCCCCTCGTCCGTGCCCCGGCGTCCGAGCCTGCCGACCGCGGGCACGCCCGACAAGCCCTGACCGCGTACCGGGGCCGTGATGGGGCAGGATCGGCAGCCGTGATGAATCGGCGCGCGGGGACCTCACTGGCCCGGCTGGGGCTGCCCGGGCCGGGCGCGGACGCGACGCTGCGCACTCTCGGCTGGTGGAACGGCGACGGCCCGGTCCCCGGGTGCGAGGAGATCATGTGGGCGCTGGCCCGCAGCCCCGACCAGGCGCTCGCCCTGCGTGCCGTGGAGCGGCTCGCCCACACCGCGCCCTGGCCGGACATCGACCGCGCGCTGCGCACCGACCGGGGCCTGCGCGGGCGGCTGTTCGCCACCCTCGGCTCCTCGACCGCACTCGGCGACCATCTGATCACCCACCCGGACCGCTGGCCGCTGCTCGCCGACACCGTGGAGCGCCTCGATCCGCCGCCGGACCTGGCCCGGCGCACCGCGAACCTGCTGCGCGCGGTCGGCGCCGACCCGGCGGCCCCGCCGCCGGGAACCCCCGGCGGGGCGCGGGCCACGCTGACCGGCGCCGAGGCGATCGTCGCGCTGCGCAGCGCCTACCGCGACGAGCTGCTGGGCCTCGCCTCGGCCGACCTCGCCGCCGTCGGCGACCCGACGCTGCCGGTGATGGAGGTCGACGACGTCGCCGCCCAGCTCGCCGACCTCGCCGAGGCGGCGCTGGCGGCCGCGCTCGCCGTCGCCGCCGCCGAGCAGGACCCCCCGGACGAGCTGCGCCTGGCGATCGTCGGGATGGGCAAGTGCGGCGGCCGGGAGCTGAACTACGTCTCCGACGTCGACGTCATCTTCGTCGCCGAACCCGGCGGCGAGCTGACCCGGGCCGCCACGAAGCTGGCGTCGCGGGTGATGCGGATCGCCGGTGAGGCGTGCTTCGAGGTGGACGCCAACCTTCGCCCGGAGGGCCGCCAGGGCGCCCTCGTGCGCACCCTGGACGGGCACGTCGCCTACTACAAGCGCTGGGCGAAGACCTGGGAGTTCCAGGCGCTGCTCAAGGCCCGCCCGGTCGCCGGGGACCCGGAGCTCGGGGCGGCCTACGTCGACGCGCTCTCCCCGATGGTCTGGCAGGCGTCCTCCCGGGACGACTTCGTCGCCGAGGTGCAGGCCATGCGCACCCGCGTGATCGAGAACATCCCCTCCGACCAGCGCGAACGGGAGCTGAAGCTGGGCCGGGGCGGGCTGCGGGACGTCGAGTTCGCCGTCCAGCTGCTGCAGCTGGTGCACGGCCGCACCGACGACACGCTGCACTCCGGCAACACGCTGGTGGCGCTCGCCGCGCTCAGCGAGGGCGGCTACGTGGGCCGCGACGACGCCGCCAACCTGGCCGCGTCCTACCGGTTCCTGCGGCTGCTGGAGCACCGGCTGCAGCTGCAGAAGCTGCGCCGCACCCACCTGCTGCCGGCGGCCGACGACCTCGACGGTCTGCGCTGGCTCGCCCGGTCGGCGCGGATCCGCCCGGACGGCCGGCGCGACGTCGTCGGGGTGCTGGTCGACGAGTGGCAGCGCAACGCCCGCCGGGTCACCCGGCTGCACGAGAAGCTGTTCTACCGGCCGCTGCTGTCGGCGGTGTCCCGGCTGGCGGGGGAGGAGGCGGCGGCCGTCCTGTCCCCGGACGCGGCGAAGGCCCGGCTGGCCGCGCTGGGCTGGGCGTCGCCGGAGGGTGCGCTCGGGCACCTGCGGGCCCTGACCGGCGGGGTGTCCCGGGCGGCGTCGATCCAGCGCGCGCTGCTGCCCGTGCTGCTCGACGAGCTGTCCCAGAGCCCCGACCCGGACCGCGGCCTGCTCGCCTACCGGCGGGTGTCCGAGGCACTGGCCTCGACGCCGTGGTACCTGCGGCTGCTGCGCGACGAGGGCGCGGTCGCCCAGCGCCTGATGACCCTGCTGGGCACCTCGGCGCTGGTCCCGGACCTGCTGCAGCGCGCACCCGAGGTGCTGCGGATGCTGGCGATCTCGTCGGGGGTGCAGAGCCCGGAGCTGACCCGGGACCCGGCCGAGGTGTCGGTGGCGCTGCGGCGGACCGTGGCCCGGCAGGGCACCCCGGAGGCCGCGGTCGCGTCGGCGCGCTCCTACCGGCGCCACGAGATGCTCCGCATCGCCTGCGCCGACCTGCTCGGCCTGCTCCGGGTCGACGAGGTCTGCGTGGCCCTGAACTCGGTGAACGAGGCGGTCGTCGCGTCCACCCTCGACGCGGTGCTGCGCGCGGAGCCGGAGCGGCCCGCCGCGCTCGCGGTGATCGGGATGGGCCGGCTCGGCGGCGGCGAGTCCAGCTACGGCAGCGACGCGGACGTCATGTACGTGTGCGCCCCGGCCGAGGGCGTCGACGACCACATGGCGGTCAAGTGGGCGACCCGGGTCGTCGAGAAGGTCCGGCGGCTGCTCGGCTCCCCGAGCCCGGACCCCGCGCTGACCGTGGACGCCGACCTGCGCCCGGAGGGGCGGTCCGGCCCGATGGTGCGGACGCTGGCGTCCTACCGGGAGTACTACGCCCGCTGGGGTGAGGTGTGGGAGGCACAGGCGCTGCTGCGGGCTCGGCCGATCGCCGGGGACCGGGCGCTCGGCCGGGAGTTCACCACGCTGATCGACCCCATCCGGTACCCGGCCGACGGGTTGCCCGCGTCCTCGGTCGCCGAGATCCGGCGGATCAAGGCCCGGGTCGACGACGAGCGGCTGCCCCGCGGCGCGGACCGCTCCACCCACACCAAGCTGGGCCACGGCGGGCTCGCCGACGTCGAGTGGACGGTGCAGCTGCTGCAGCTGCAGCACGCCGGCGACCTCCCCGAGCTGCGCACCACCTCCACCCTCGAGGGGCTGCGCGAGGCGAGCGAGGCCGGCCTGATCTCCGCCGAGGACGCCGCGGAGCTGGAGGCGGGCTGGCGCGCGGCCACCAGCGCCCGCAACGCGATCATGCTGGTCAAGGGCAAGCCCGGCGACCAGCTCCCGCGTTCGGGCCGGGAGCTGGCCGCCGTGGCCGTCGCACTCGGGTACCCGGCTGGCGGGGACCCGGGCGAGTTCCTCGACGACTACCGGCGCACCACCCGCCGGGCCCGCCACGTCGTCGAGCGGGTGTTCTACGGCTGGACCGAGGACTGAGCCGGGGCCGCACGCAGGGCGGCGGCGAACCACTCGAACGCCGGGATCACCGGCTCCCGGGCCGGCCAGCCGTTCAGCGTCCCGAGCAGCGCCCAGTACCGCTCGACCCGCCGGTCGGAGAACAGCTCGACCGTGTCCGCCATCGCCGACCGCGCCCCGGCGTCCAGCTCGGCGACGCCGGGGATGCGGGCCAGCACCTCCGCCGCCTCCGGGCTCGCCGGGTCGACACCGGCGCCCTCCGCGGCGCCCGCGTGCTCGGCCACCGCCGCCGGGTCGGCCTGGCGCCCGGCGTGGGCCGGCTCGGTGGTTCCGGCGACGGCCATCTCCCGGCAGCGGGCCCGGAAGTCCGGGTCGCGGACCAGCTCGGCCAGCTCCACCCAGGCCGCCACCTGCTCGGGTGTCGGGTCGTCGGGCAGCTCCGACGGCAGCGTCCGCATCCCGTCGGCGATGCCGGCGCCGGGCGCCGCCGGGTCGGCGCCGGCGAAGACCTCGGTCACGAAGTCGTCGATCAGGGCCTGCCGCTCGCCTGCGGACAGGCGTGCCAGGTCGTTCATCAGGGCCACGCTCCTCTCGTCGGGTTCGCCGGTGGTCCGGGCCAGCAGCACGCACACCGCGCGCTGCGCCTTCAGCTCCCGGATCCGGCCGTCCAGGGCCCGGACGTGCGCCTGCGCGATCTCGCCGACCCCCCGCCGGCGGGACAGCACGGCACGCACGTCGTCCAGGCCCAGCCCCAGCTCGCGCAGGGTCCGGACCAGGTCGAGCCGGGCCACCGCGGCCGCGTCGTACACCCGGTACCCCGAGCTGCTCCGGTCGGAGGGCACCAGGCCCTCGTCCGACCAGAAGCGGATCGTCCGCACCGGAACCCCGGTCCGCCGGGCCAGGTGCCCGATCGTGAGGGGGACGGGGCGGTCGTGGTCGTGCAACGCGGTCACGGCGACAGCCTGGCGGGTTCCAGCGACTGGAGGTCAAGCGTGTGCCCCGGGATCGGGTTCCGGCGGCCCGCTGGTTCACTGGACCGGTGGAGCCCCTCGAGTTGATCACGCGTGGCTACGAGCTCCTCGCCGCCCGGCCCGCGTCGCTGCTGGCGGCGTTGCTCGCACTCGTGGTGGTGGCGTGGACCCCGACCTGGCGGCTGACCCGCACCGCGGTGACGATCGCCCACGAGGGCGGCCACGCGCTGGTCGCGGTGCTGGTCGGGCGCGGGCTCACCGGCATCCGGCTGCACGCCGACTCCTCCGGTGTCACCTACTCGACCGGTGCCGGGCGCGGCCCGGGGGTGGTCGTGATGTTCCTGGCCGGCTACGTGTTCCCGCCGCTGCTGGGCCTCGGCGGGGCCGTGCTGGTGGCCGCGGACGCGACCGAGGCCATGCTGTGGATCGGTGTCGTGCTGCTCGCCGCGACGCTGCTGCAGATCCGCAACCTCTACGGCGGGCTCGCGGTGGTGCTCACCGGGGCGCTGCTCGTGCTGGTGGCGTTGCGGGCCGAGGAGGACCTGCGGACCGGTTTCGCGGCGGCACTGTCCTGGTTCCTGCTGTTCGGCGGGGTGAAGGCCTGCACGGAGCTGCGCCACGGCCGCCGGGGTGGCCGGTTGCGGCACTCCGACGCCGACCGGCTCGCCGAGCTGACCCCGGTGTCCGGCGGGGTGTGGGCCTCGTTCTTCCTGCTCGCGGCGGTGGCCGCGGCCGCCGTCGCCGGCTGGGTGGTGTTCGCCCCGGGCGGCGCGACCGCCTGACCGTCGCGGAGGGGACGTTGTCGGGACGAGCCGCACCCGCGGGCGACGAGGCAGCCCGATGTCGCGGTCGCGGAGGGGACGTTGTCGGTACGAGCCGCACCCCCGGGCGACGAGGCAGCCCGGGGGCGCGGAGGGGACACGACCCTGCCGCCGAGGAAGGGCCGTGCACGATCGTGGGCACGCGGCGGTCTCGCGCGTGCGGGGTGTGGCATGGCAGTGATCTGCGGTGGTGCGCAGGTGGACGTCACGGTTCGTGGCGGGCCGGTCCGACCTTCACTCGATGTGACGCGGAACACGGTGAAGGCGAGTCAACCAGCCGGTTCGGCCGGTGTCAACGGCTGCGCGGACCGCGCCGCGGCGCGAGAAGGGCTGAACCGATCCGGCGACACCGCTGCTCCGGACGGACTCGCTCAGGTGGAGGTGGTGGGGCGCCGCCATCGGGGACGACCCCGATCCGGGTCGGGGAGACACCGGATCGGGGCACGGCCGCGCGTCCGCGATGCTGCCGTGACCTGTGAGGGATACCGTCGGCGGCGTTTCGAGCGACCTCCTGCTGGTCACTCGATGGCAGATCGACTCCAACAGGTCGCAACGGTCCGTCGGGGGACGAACCGGGATAAGGGAGGAAAGCCATGCTGTGGACCATTCTGGGCTGGATCGTGTTGGGCCTCGTCGCGGGCTTCATCGCCCGCGCCGTGGTTCCGGGCAAGGACGACATCGGAATCGTCATGACGATCGTCCTCGGCATCGCGGGCTCGTTCCTCGGTGGCCTCGTGGCCAGCATCTTCACCGGCTGGCAGGGTTTCCAGCCCTCGGGCTGGATCGGCTCGATCATCGGTGCGATCGTCGTGCTGGTGGTCTACAACAAGGTGACCGGACGCAAGCGGGTCGGTCGCTGACCCCACGGCTCCTGCGGCGCCGCCCGGATCTCTGGGCGGCGCCGTCGTGTGTCCGGGCGGGCCGCCGTGGCGGTCGGGCAGGCGGTGTGCGGCGCGACCCGGCTCGTCCCGGCGGCGCACCCCGACCGGTCGGTATCCTGCGACGACGCTGCGGCGGACGGATGCGGGACGGTGACGAGTGACTCGAGAACGGGTGGGACGGGGCCGTCCACGCTCGTCGGTCGACGGGCTCACCGTTCCCGAGCGGCTGGTGCGGGCGGCGACCGAGCTGTTCGCCGAGCGCGGGTTCGACGCCACCTCCGTGCAGGACGTCGTGGAGGCCGCCGGCGTGACCAAGGGCGCGATGTACCACTACTTCGCGTCCAAGGAGGATCTCCTCTTCGCGATCTACGCTCCGGTGCTGGCGATGCAGACGGCCCGGCTGGAGAAGGTCGTCTCCGAACCCGACGCGGTCGAGCGGCGGCTGCACGACGCGGCCGCCGACGTGGTGACCACCTCGATCGAGAACCTGGCGCCGAGCACCGTCTTCTTCCGGTCGCTGCACCACCTCGGGGAGGAGCAGCAGCGGGCCCTGCGCCGGGACCGGCGCCGCTACCACGAGATGTTCCGCGGGCTGATCGAGGACGGCCAGGCGGCTGGCATCTTCCGCCGGGAGGTCTCGGCCGACCTCTCCACGCAGTACTTCTTCGGTGCCGTGCACCATCTACCGTTCTGGTACCGGCCCGACGGCCGGCTGGAGCCGCGGGAGATCGGGGCCGAGTTCGCCGACATGCTGCTCGCCGCCCTGCGCCCCGGGAGCTGACCGGCGGCGCCGTCGCCCGGTCGGCCTAGACTCGGCACATCATGCGGAGTGACCACGTGTGGGAGTCCCACGCTCAGGCGTTCGGGGAGTACCTGCGTGCCCGGCGCAAGCTCGCCGAGCTGTCGTTGCGGGACCTCGCGGCGCGGACGCAGGTCTCCAACGCCTACCTGAGCCAGATCGAACGAGGGCTGCACCAGCCCTCGGTGCGGGTGCTCCGCTCCATCGCGGAGGCGCTCGGCCTGCCGCCCGACCGGCTGCTCGCCGAGGCCGGGCTCCGCACCGGCGCGGATCCCGAGCCGTCCCCGGCCGATCGAGACGGGTCGGCGCCGCCCGACGTCGTCGCCGCCATCCGCGCCGACGGGCGCCTGACCGACGAGCAGAAGACGGCGCTCACCGCCGTCTACCGTTCCTACGTCGGCGACTGACCACGTCCATCACATACCGACCGGTTTGTAAAGGTGTTGACCGGCGGCACGGCGTCGACGACGGTGGCGGGATGGCAGCGCCGACACAGCGTCCCGGACCGTCCACCGCGTCCCCGGAGAACGCCTTCGAGCCCACGCAGGACGGCCTCGCCCTGCCCCGGCCGCCGGTGTTCGACACCGTCGAGGAGGAGCGCACCCACCGCAAGCAGCAGCTCGCGGGGGCGTTCCGGATCTTCGGCCGGTTCGGGTTCGGGGAGGGCGTGGCCGGGCACATCTCGGTGCGCGACCCCGGCGAGCCGGACATGTTCTGGGTCAACCCGTTCGGCATGTCGTTCCGCCACATCAGGGTGTCGGACCTGATCCTCGTCGATCACGAGGGCACGGTCGTGCAGGGCGGCCGTCCGGTGAACCGTGCGGGCTTCGTGCTGCACTCGGCCGTGCACGCCGCCCGCCCCGACGTGGTGGCGATGTGCCACGCGCACGCGGTGCACAGCAAGGCGTGGTCCGCGCTCGGCCGGGTGCTGGACCCGATCACCCAGGACGCGTGTGCCCTCTACGAGAACCACGCCGTGGTGACCGACGGTGCCGGCGCCGTGGTCGTCGACGAGGAGGCCGGGCGCCTGCTGGCCGAGGGACTCGGGGACAAGCGGGCCGCGTTCCACCGCAACCACGGCCTGTTCACCGTCGGCTCGACCGTCGCCGAGGCGGCCTGGTGGTTCGTGAGCACGGAACGCAACTGCCAGGCGCAGCTGCTCGCCGAGGCCGCGGGCACGCCGGTGCTCATCGACCCCGACAACGCGCGGTACACCCGCGCGGCGACCGGGAACCCGCACGCCGGTTGGTTCTCGTTCCAGCCGTTGTGGGACGAGGTCGTACGCACCGACCCGGACCTGTTCGACTGAGGACGCCGGCGGCCGGGATCAGCCCGGGGGAGGGGCCACCGAGTCCCGCTCGACCAGCGTGCAGGGCAGCCGCAGCAGCTGCGGTTCCGGCGCCGTCCCGGCCGCGAGCGCGTCCAGCAGCAGCCGGACCGCCGTCTCACCCATCGCCCGGTGCGGCAGCGCCACCGTGGTGAGCGGCGGGGTCGTGTGCGCGGCGAGGATCTGCTGGTCGTCGTAGCCGACCACGGACAGCTCGTCGGGAACGCGGATCCCCAGCCGGGCGGCGGCGAGCAGCACACCGGTCGCCACCCGGTCGTTGTAGCAGGTGATCCCGGTCGGCCGGTCCGGGCCGTCGAGGAGCGTCCGCGCGAGGGCGTAGCCGTCGGAGAGGTCACCGCCTCCGGGCCGGACCGGACCCTCGGCCACACCGGCCGCGGCGAGCGCGTCGCGGTGACCGGCCAGCCGCTCGGCGGTGGCGATGTCGTCGATCCCGCCGACCACGGCGATCCGCCGGTGCCCGGCCTCCAGCAACGCCCGGGTCGCGGCGGCCCCGCCCGCCCGGTCGTCCGGGACGACGGCGGCCCGGTCGCCGTGCGCGGGCAGGCAGTTGGCGAGCACCGTCGGCGTGGACCGCAGGCCCGCCGGGAGCACGGCCCGGTACGGCGACATCGCGGCGTAGACGATCCCGTCGACCCGGCGGTCGAGCAGCCCGTCGACGGCCGCCGCCTCCTTCTCCGGGTCACCCGCGGAGTCGACGGTGAGCACCAGGTGCTCGGCGGCCCACGCCGTGTCCATCGCGCCGGTCAGCAGCTCACCGGCGAACGGGGACGAGGCGATGTGATCGGTGACCAGGCCGAGCATGGCGGTGCGGCGCCGGCGCAACCCGCGGGCGAGGGTGTCCGGGCGGTAGCCCAGTTCCTCGACCGCGGCCCGGATGCGTTCCTGGGTGGCGGGCGCGATGTTGCCCTCGGCCCGGCCGTTGAGCACGAAGCTGACCGCGGTGTGCGAGACCCCGGCAAGCTTCGCGACGTCCTTCGACGTCGGCCGCCCCGATCGACGCGTGCCCACACCCCACCCTCTCCCGGTTGCCGTCGCCGCACGATACTCCGTGACCACTGTGCGGCCCGCCCGCCGGACGCGCTACGCCGATGTGGCCGGTTTCGTTCGTCCGGAATCACGGACGAACGGGTCGCCGTGCACGTCCTGGTCGTCCTTCTGCAGGATGAAGAACGCGTAGACCGCGGCGCAGGCCACGACGGCGGAAATGACGTAGAACGTGGGCTGGTAACCGATCGAGTCGCGCAGCGCGCCGAGCGGCGTGGAGAGCACCACGTTGCCGATCTGGGCCGAGATCTGGAAGCCGACCATGTACACGGTGGCCGACAGGGCGGAATTGAAGTGCAGCGTGAAGTAGCGGAAGATTCCCAGGATGAACAGCGGGACCTCGATCGCGTGGAGCATCTTCACGGCCGAGATCGTCACCGGGTCGAAGAACACGGCGCTGCCCAGGATCCGGGTGAACATGACCGCGACCCCCAGCAGCAGGGTGGTCCGCACGCCGACCTTGCGCATCACGACCGGGACGACGCCCAGCATCGCGGCCTCGGCGAACACCTGCACACCGTTGAGGACGCCGTAGACCTCCTGGCCGCGCGCCTCGGCGGCGAACAGGGTCGTGTAGAAGTCCGGGAACATCTGCTGGTCGTAGACGGTGTAGAAGGTCCAGGTGAAGAAGACGAGGACGATGATCAGCCACAGCCGGCCCATCTTGAGCAGGCCCAGCATCTCGCGGATGCCCGGGACGGTCGGTACCCCGTGCGCGCCGGTGCCGGACTCCGGCGCTGCCGGCGACCTCCAGAAGAGCTGGACCAGCAGGCAGACGAGGCCGAATACCGATCCGAGGGCGAAGTTCAGGGTCGGGTCGACGGTGAACAGGAAGCCGGCCGCCAGCGTCGCGCCGGCGTAGCCGAACGAGCCCCACATGCGGGCCTGGCCGTACTCGAATCCGTAGGTCCGGCTCAGGCGCTCGGAAACGGCCTCGAACAGTCCCGCCGCGGCCATGAAGCCCAGCGAGAGGAACAGCGCTCCCACGATCACGCCGAGCAGGAACGCGTGCGACAGCAACGGCTCGTAGACGAAGATGAAGAACGGTCCGACGAGCGTCATCGCGACCGCCGCCAGGATGGTGAGATGGCGCCTGATGCCGAGCCGGTCCTGCAGCGCCCCGTAGGCGAACATGATGAGCAGCGTGGCCAGCGCGTTCGCCGCGTAGACGATTCCGACCTCGGAGCCGGTCATTCCCAGACCGGACTCCTCGCTGGTGAGCCAGATCTGGAAGAAGGACCACCAGATGCCCCACGAGGAGAAGAACAGAAGCAGGGTCAGTGAACTCTGCAGGTACGACGTGTTCTTGAGTGTCCGCTCCATTGAAGCCACTCCGGACACCATTCCTTTCGGTGACGGTCAGTTGTGGACGAGAGGGGTGACCCGGCGACCGGTGGTCGCGGGGCGTGCGGGCGCGGGGCCCGGGAGTTCGTGGCCGGTCAGAGCGTGGGACCGGTCGTGCCGGTGCCGGCGACGGCGGGGTCGAGGGCCCAGCCGCGCAGCTCCACCGTGGCGTCGCCGCGCGGCACGGACACCTCCGCGGTGCCCTCCGGCGCGGGGTACACCTTCTCGGTGAGCACGGCCCGGTCGTTCACGTAGATCTCGAGGACCGGGCCGTCGACCAGGACGCGGAGCTGGACCGCGGTGCCGGCCGGCACCGCCGCCGTCACCGATCCGGGCCGGGGCACCGGGTGGGACGACTCGGCCGGTACGGCGGAGCGGTCCAGCTCGACGAGCCCCCGTGACGGCGTCGCGCGCACGACGACCGACGGGCCGAGCCACAGCTCGACCTGGGTCTCCGGGACGGCGGTGGTCGCGCGCAGGTCCAGTTCGTAGGCCGGGGGGAGCTCGGTGCCGGGGTCCAGCGGGGCTCCGCGCAGGGCGACCAGCTCGCGCGCCGGGACGATCCGCAGCCCGCCGTCGTCGTGCGTGCCCACCTCCCGCGGGAAGGTCGCGCAGCCCGCCCAGCCGGCGTCGGCCGACGCGGCGGGGGAGCGGGACTCCCAGCTCCAGCCCCACACCAGGGTGCGGTCCCGCTCGACGAGTGCGGTCGCGGCGTAGTGGTCGCGGCCGTGGTCGAGCAGGCCACCGCCGCCGTCCGGGCGGAAGCGCAGGCCCTCGCCGTGGTCGAGCGTGCCGGTGAGGGCGACGGTGGTGTAGGTGATGTCGTCGACCCACAGCGACAGCACGAGCACCCACCGGCCGTCACCGGCCGGCAGCAGGGCCGGGCACTCCCAGGCGTCGGCCGGGCCGGCCAGGCGCGCGGCGACCGGGTCGCCGGCGTCGAGCAGCGAGCCGGCGTAGTGCCACTCGTCGAGGCGGTCGACGCGGTAGACGAGCACGTCGGGCCGTCCGCCACCGGCGTGCCCGGCGCCGATGAGGCCCCACCGCGCTCCGTGCGCCTCGACCAGGTACGGGTCGCGGAACGCCAGCAGGTCGGTGCCCGGCGGCGGCCCGTCGACGACCGGGACGGGGTCGGCCTCGAAGGTCGACAGGGCGTCGTCGGCGCTGCGGGCGAGCATCACCGAGCCGATGCCGTCGGTGCGGTCCATGCCGGTGTAGACGGCGGTCGGCACCCCGTCCTCGACGACCGCGCAGCCCGACCACGCCCCGAGCCCGTCCCGCCCGCCCGGGGTCGGCGCCAGCGCGATGCCGTGGTCGGTCCACGTCACCAGGTCGGCGCTCGAGGCGTGCGACCAGTGGATGTCGCCCCACGTGGTCGAGCCCGGGTTGTGCTGCTGGAAGAGGTGGTAGCGGCCCCCGGCCCGGACCGGACCGTTCGGGTCGTTGCACCAGCCCCCCGCGGCGGGACGGACGTGGTGGCGCGGGGTGTCGCGGTCGGTCATCGGAGCTCCATGCGTCGTCGGAGGGGCTGCGCGAAAGAAGCTAACACGTGAAAGCTCGATTGCCTAATACGAGTTAGGTCACGTCGTGCGCGGACCCTGCGCACGACGAAGGCCCGGTGTTCCGTCCGGGGACGGAACACCGGGCCTCCGGTGTCGTCAGGGCCTGAGGGCGGCCCGTCACGGCCGCCCGGCGGGGGATCCCCGCGTCGGGCGGCCGCCTCGATCACACGTCGTAGTACAGGGCGAACTCGTACGGGTGCGGGCGCAGCCGCAGCGGGTCGATCTCGTTCTCCCGCTTGTAGGCGATCCAGGTCTCGATCAGGTCCGGGGTGAACACGCCACCGTCGAGCAGGTAGTCGTGGTCCTGCTCGAGCTTGTCGATGACCGCGGCGAGGCTGCCCGGGACCTGCGCGATGTCCTTGGCCTCCTCCGGCGGGAGCTCGTAGAGGTCCTTGTCGATCGGCGCCGGCGGCTCGATCTTGTTCTTGATGCCGTCCAGGCCGGCCATCAGCATCGCCGAGAACGCCAGGTACGGGTTGCCCGAGGAGTCCGGGCAACGGAACTCGATGCGCTTGGCCTTCGGGCTGTCGCCGGACAGCGGGATCCGGATGCAGGCCGAGCGGTTGCGCGCCGAGTAGACCAGGTTGACCGGGGCCTCGAAGCCGGGGACCAGGCGGTGGTAGGAGTTCACCGTCGGGTTGGTGAAGGCCAGCAGCGACGGCGCGTGGTGCAGCAGGCCGCCGATGTAGTGGCGCGCGGTGTCGGACAGCCCGCCGTAGCCGGACTCGTCGTGGAAGAGGGGCTGGCCGTCCTTCCACAGCGACTGGTGGACGTGCATGCCGGAGCCGTTGTCGCCGAACAGCGGCTTCGGCATGAAGGTCGCGGTCTTGCCGTTCTGCCACGCCACGTTCTTGACGAGGTACTTGAACAGCATCATCTCGTCGGCCGCGTGGAGCAGCGTGTTGAACTTGTAGTTGATCTCGGCCTGACCGGCGGTGCCGACCTCGTGGTGCTCGCGCTCCACGTCGAAGCCCGACTCCTGCATCGTGCTGACGATGTCGGCACGCAGGTCGGCGTAGTGGTCGACCGGCGGGACGGGGAAGTAGCCGCCCTTGTAGTTGACCTTGTAGCCGAGGTTGCCGCCCGCCTCCTCGCGGCCGGTGTTCCACCAGCCCTCGGAGGAGTCGATGTGGTGGTAGGCCTGGTGCGGGTCGGTGCCGAACCGGATGGAGTCGAACACGTAGAACTCCGCCTCCGGGGCCATGAAGGCGGTGTCGGCGATCCCGGACGCGGCCAGGTACTCCTCGGCCTTGCGGGCGACGTTCCGCGGGTCACGGGAGTAGGGCTCACCGGTGACCGGGTCGTGCACGAAGAAGTTGACGTTCAGCGTCTTGTGCTTGCGGAACGGGTCCACCCGGGCCGTGGCGGGGTCCGGGAACAGCGCCATGTCGGACTCGTTGATCGCCTGGAACCCGCGGACGGACGAACCGTCGAACGCGGCACCGTTCTCCAGGAGGTCGCCGGCCGTCTTGGCGGGGACGGTGAGGTGCTGCATGACGCCGGGCAGGTCGCAGAACCTGATGTCGACGTACTCGACCTTCTCGTCCGAGATGTACTTGAGTACCTCTTCGGCGTTGCTGAACACTCTCGCGGGCTCCTTCAATCGCTGGTGGAGATCGTGGGTGACGGTAGAAGCGCCGTGTTGCTCACCCATCACTCATCTGTTTCACCGACGTTAACTGGCCCGACCGCGACTGCAGTCACACACGCGTCCGATGTCCGGCGCCCGTCGGCGGCGGTCGTGCCGCCGCGACGCCTAGGCTAGAAGCCATGGCCCGCTGGATCGAGTCCTGGCTTCCCGGTTCACCCACCGGACCCGGCGACGACGCCGCCGGGCACGCCGGGAAGCGGTTCGGGCTGCCGGCCTCCGGGCACTACTCGGTGGCCGGTGTGGGGCGCCGGATCGCGGGCGTCTGCCTCGATTGGCTGCTCGCCTACCTGCTGGTCGTGCTCGTCGCGGGGACCGACGTGATCGGCACCGCCGACGTCGGCTGGTGGGTGCTCGGGACCTGGTTCGTTTTCACCGTTCTGACCGTCGCCGTCCTCGGGTCGTCGCCCGGGCACCTCGCGCTGGGGATGCGGGTCGCGCGCACCGACATGGCCGAGCAGGTCGGCGTCCCGCGGGCCCTGCTCCGGACGGCGATGATCGCGGTCGTCATCCCGGTGTTCTTCCTCGACGCCGACGGGCGGGGCTGGCATGACCGCGCCAGCTCGACGATCGTCGTACGCGTCATCCGGGCCTGAGCCCTCGTCCACTGCCGCCTGCGCGCCGCACCCTCCATCGTTGCTTCGCGCACTCTGCCGCCGCCTCCGCGCACCCCGCTGCCGCAGCCTCCGCGTACCCCGCCGCCTCCAGGCACACTCATGGAGCTTTAGTCCCGTGCCACAGGACTAAAGCTCCATGAGTGTGTCGCGGGCCCGGGCACACCGCGGCTGCCGGTGCCGAGAGTTATCCACAGGCTCGGACATTCGTCGGCGCAGGCGGCTCGGCCGGCCGCACCCTCGGAACATGCCGCGTTCCCTCGCCCGCGCCCCGATGCTCGCCGAGATCTTCCCGGAGGGCGTCGCGAGTCGTGCCCAGCTGCTGGCCCTCGGGATCAGCAAGAACACGATCGACGCCCGGTGCCGCCCCGGCGGTCCGTGGAAGAAGCTCGTCATGGGCATCGTCCAGCTCGACGGCCGGCGGACGACCCCGCACCAGTACTGCAGGGCGGCGCTGCTGCATGCGGGGCCGGGCGCCATGCTGACCGGGGTCGCCGGGGCCGGCCTGCACGGCGTCGTCCGGACCCCGGACGAGCGGCGGATCGCGGTGCTGATCCCGGCGGGACGGCGCGTGGCGAGCCGGGACTTCGTCCTGGTCATGCGGACCGATCGGCCACCGGACCCGGAGTCCCGGCGCGGACTGCCGGTTGCGCCGCTCGCCCGCTGCCTGGTGGACGCCGCGGCGCGATGCGCGGACCGGGACGCGGTGCGGGCGTTGTTCGCTGACGCCGTCCAGCGCGGGCTGTGCCGGGTCGCGGACCTGACCGCGGAGCTCGACGAGCCCCGGCGTCCCTACACCGCCCGTGCCCGCGCCGCGTTGATCGAGATCGACGGCGGGGCGCGCTCCGCGGCGGAGGCCTGGGCCCGGGAGGTGATCAGGGGATCGTCGCTGCCGTCCCCGCAGTGGAACGTCGCGCTGCATGCCCCCGACGGCCGGATGCTCGGCGTCGTCGATGCCTACTGGGATGACGTGGGCCTGGCCTGGGAGATCCAGTCGAACGCGTACCACCTCGCGCCGGAGGCCTTCGAGCGTGACGTCGAGAAGCAGGTCGACCTACCGCGGGCGGGGGTCGTCCTCGTGCCCACGCTCGCGAAGCGGCTCCGGTCCGAGCCTCGGATGGTCGTCGCCGAACTGACCGACGCCTACGCCCGGGCCGCGGCCATGCCACCCCCGGCGGTCACCGCCAGCCTCTGGCGTCCCTGACCCGGTAGCCACACCAGCCACATCGACCACACGAACCCCGAACCGGACGCCACTCATGGCCCTTTGGTCCCGTGGCACAGGACTAAAGGGCCATGAGTGGGTCCAGGGGGTAGGGGTGCGAGCGGGCGTAGGGGTCAGCGGCGGCGGACGGTGCGCTGCACGCTGCGCATCTTCGCGCCCTGCGGCATCGGGCCCTTCGGCATGGCCGCGGCGCGGCTGCCGAGCGCGTTCAGCTTGCTCTCCAGCGTGTCCATCTCCGCGGCGGAGATGTTGCGCGGCAGCTTCATCAGGTGCCGCTGCAGGTTCTTCAGCGGGACCTGCCCCTCCTCGTTCCCCACGACGACCTCGTAGATCGGGGTGGAGCCGGCGATCCGCGCGGTGCGCTTCTTCTCCTGCGCGATCAGGTTCTTCACCCGGTGCGGGGCGCCCTCGGCGACGAAGATGATCCCGGGCCGCCCGATGACCCGGTGCACGGCGTCGAGATGGGTGGTGCCCGCGACGCCCTGGGTGATCCGCCACTGCCCGCGCATGTTGTCCAGCGCCCAGCCCGCGGCGCCCGGTTGCCCCTCGGCCTTCAGGTAGACCGACTTCTGCACGCGCCGGCCGAAGACGGCGAACGCGGCCATCCCGCCGATCAGCACGCCGAACGGGACGAAGAACCACGTGAACCCGAGGAGCCAGCCGATGAGGGTGAGCAGCGCGACCGCACCGAGGAACACGCCGATCATGATCGGGAGGAGCTTCTTGTCCTCCTTGCGCTGCATCTGGAACGCCTGCCACATCTGCTGGCGACGCTGCTTCGACGCGGCCTTCTTCTGGGCCTTGAGCGCCTTCTTCTCTTCGGGCGTGGGCTTGCGGGGCTTGCCGGGCATGGGTCCAGACTACGTCCCCGCCATGATCAACGGTCGCCGTGGTCGCCGAGTGACCGCATCCGTACCACCTGCCACATCCGCCCCACCTGGCTGGGACTCATGGAGCTTTAGTCCCGTGCCACAGGACTAAAGCTCCATGAGTGGCAGGCCGGGCGGAGCGCAGGCCGGGAGAGTCAGCTCCGGGCGAGCAGGGAGCTCGCCTCCTGGGCGGCCGGGCCGGAGTCGGCCAGGTGGGCCAGGTCGGGGTGCAGCTCCTCGCCGCGGTGCGCGACAGTCTGGGCGTAGAGCCGCCCCGCCCGGTACGACGACCGCACCAGCGGCCCCGCCATGACACCGGCGAACCCGATCTCCTCGGCCGCCTTCGAGTGCTCCACGAACTCCTCGGGCTTGACCCACCGCTCGACCGGGTGGTGGCGCTTGGTCGGGCGCAGGTACTGGGTGATCGTGATGATCTCGCAGCCGGCGGAGTGCAGGTCGCGCAGCGCGGCGGTCACCTCGTCCGGGGTCTCGCCCATGCCCAGGATCAGGTTGGACTTGGTGACGAGCCCGACGTCGCGGGCCTTGGTGATCACCTCGAGGGACCGCTCGTAGCGGAATGCCGGCCGGATCCGCTTGAAGATCCGCGGGACCGTCTCCAGGTTGTGCGCGAGCACCTCGGGCCGGGCGTCGAACACCGGGCCCAGCTGGTCGTCGCGGGAGTTGAAGTCCGGGATGAGGAGCTCGACGCCGGTGCCGGGGTTGAGCGCGTGGATCTGGCGGACGGTCTCGGCGTAGAGCCAGGAGCCGCCGTCGTCGAGGTCGTCGCGGGCGACACCGGTGACCGTCGAGTACCGCAGCCCCATCTGGCGCACCGACTCGGCGACCCGGCGCGGCTCGTCGACGTCCAGCTCCGACGGGCGCCCGGTGTCGATCTGGCAGAAGTCGCAGCGCCGCGTGCACTGCTCCCCGCCGATCAGGAACGTCGCCTCCCGGTCCTCCCAGCACTCGTAGATGTTGGGACAGCCCGCCTCCTCGCACACCGTGTGCAGCCCGCCGGAGCGGACGAGCCCCTTGAGCTCGGTGTACTGCGGACCGGTCCGCGCGCGGGTGCGGATCCAGGACGGCTTGCGCTCGATCGGAGTCTCGCTGTTGCGGACCTCGAGGCGGAGCAGCTTGCGGCCTTCGGGTGCGACGGTCACGCCCCGACCTTACCTCCCGAACCGTGCGAGGTCCCCACGCCCGCAGGCGTACTACCGTCGTCCGCCGTGGACTTCCGGATCTTCACCGAGCCCCAGCAGGGCGCCACCTACACCGACCTGCTGCGCGTCGCGCAGACCGCCGAACAGGCGGGTTACGACGCGTTCTTCCGCTCCGACCACTGGCTGGCGATGGGCGACGGCGACGGCCGGCCCGGCCCGACCGATGCCTGGGTGACCCTCGCCGCGCTGGGGCGCGAGACCGAGCGGATCCGCCTCGGCACCCTGGTCACGAGCGCCACGTTCCGGCTGCCCGGCCCGCTCGCCGTCGCGGTCGCGCAGGCCGACGAGATGTCCGGTGGCCGGATCGAGATCGGGATCGGAACCGGCTGGTTCGAGGCCGAGCACACCGCGTACGGCATCCCGTTCCCGCCGCTGGGCGAACGTTTCGAGATGCTCACCGAGCAGCTGGAGATCCTCTCCGGGCTGTGGGCGACCCCACCCGACGGGCGGTTCGACCACCGGGGCCGGCACTACACGCTGACCGGCTCGCCGGCGCTGCCGCGCCCGGTCCAGGACGCCCCGCCGGTCATCGTCGGCGGGACGGGGGCGCGGAAGACCCCGGCCCTGGCGGCCCGGTTCGCGTCCGAGTTCAACGTCGCGTTCCAGCGGCCCGACGTCGTCGCCGCCCAGTTCGGCCGGGTCCGCGAGGCCTGCAGTGCGGCCGGCCGCGACCCGGCGGACCTGACGTACTCGGTGGCCCAGATGCTGTGCCTCGGCAAGGACGACGCCGCGGTGGCCCGGCGTGCGGAGGCGGTCGGCCGTGACGTCGCCGAGGTGCGCGAGAACTGCCTCGCCGGTACCCCGGAGGAGGTCGTCGACCAGCTCGGACGGTGGGCGGAACGGACCGGCACGACCCGCGTCTACCTGCAGATCCTCGACCTGGCCGACCTCGACCACATCGAGGAGTTCGCGTCCCTGTGCCTGTGAGTGCTTCGGAGGGTCCCGGCCCTCCTAAGTACTCACGGGCAGCTGGCCTGCGATGTCGGACGCAGCGGTGAGCAGGACCAGGGTGGGGACGACGGCCCGCGGCGCGATCCGGTAGCTGCCGCGGCCGTCCTGCTCGACGAGGCCGGCGTGGGTCAGGGCCCGGAGGTGGTGGTAGAGCTGCCCGGTCGAGGCGAGCTCGGCGACCTCGGTCAGCTCGGCGGTGCCGCGCGGGCCGTGCAGCAGCCCGCGGACGATCCGGACCCGCACCGGGTGGCCGAGCGCGGCGAGCACGGCGGTGCGGGGCTCGTCGTCGAGGGCGAGCGCGGCGCCGGCGTCGTACTGGATGCTCCAGGCGACCTCACCGTGCAGGGCGACCTCACCGGCGTACCGGACGGTCCCGGCGCCGGTGGCCGCGGCACCCCCCGACCCGCGGCCACCGGTGTCCGCACCGCCGAGCCGCTGCTCCAGGACGTCGACCCGGCGTTCCAGGTCGGTGAGGCGGCGATCGGCGTCGGACACGGTCACGATACTACGGAAATACGGAGGAACTGTTCAGCCGAGGCCCGACATGAGGTCGACCATCCGCGCGACCCGGTGCTCGGTGACCGGCAGCCTGCCCTCGAGCGCGTCCAGCACGGCGGCGCCGACGGCGTCGGTGACCTCGTCGATCGTGACCTCGCGGCCGAGCTCCGCGGTCAGCGAGGTGACGCCGGCGTCGGCGATCCCGCACGGCACGATCCGGCCGAAGTCGCCCAGGTCGGAGTTGCAGTTGAGCGCGAACCCGTGCTGGGTGATCCCGCTCTGGATCCGCACGCCGATCGCGGCGATCTTGCGTTCCGGGGTGAAGCCGGCGGCGGGCAGCCAGACACCGGAACGGCCCTCCACCCGGCCGGCCTGCTCCAGGCCGAGCTCGTGGCAGACCCGGATCAGGGCCTCCTCCAGCCGCCGGACGTAGTCGACGACGTCCATCGGCTCGCCGAGCGCGATGATCGGGTAGCCGACCAGCTGGCCCGGCCCGTGCCAGGTGATCCGCCCGCCGCGGTCGACGTCGATCACCGGGGTGCCGTCGGCCGGCCGGTCCTCGGGCCGGGTGCGCCGACCCGCGGTGTAGACCGGCGGGTGCTCGAGCAGCATCAGGACGTCCGGCCCCGTGCCGTCCTTGCGGGCCGCGGCGTGGGCGCGCTGGGTGTCCCATGCGGTGAGGTACTCGACGCGGCCCAGGCGGTCCACGCGGACGGGGTCGGTTCCGGCACGGCAGCTCAGGTGCGGGGCGGGCATGGGGGAGAGGCTACCCGCGGCGGCGTGAACGCCTGCTCACGTCGGCTACCGGGTGCTCAGGTGCCGATCGCGGCCGACAGCGCGTCGGCGACCGTGTGGTGGCGGAACTCGAACCCGTTGTCGAGCAGCGCCGTCGGCACGGCACGCTGCCCGCTCAGCAGCAGCTCCCGGCCCATCTCGCCGAGCACGGCCGTGACCACCGGTGCGGGCACCGGGAACGGGGTGGGCCGCCCGACTGCCTGGCCGAGCTCCCGGGTGAACTCGGCGTTCGTGACGGGGACCGGCCCGGTCACGTTCACCGGGCCGGACAGCGAACCGGTCTCGACGGCGAACTGCAGGGCCGCCACGTGGTCGTCCAGCGAGACCCATGGCAGGTACTGGGTGCCCGGCCCGATCCGGCCGCCGAGGAATCCCTTGAACAGCGGGCGCAGCCGCGCGAGCAGGCCACCCGAGGGGGAGAGCACCTGGCCGGTGCGCACCAGCACGACCCGGACGCCGGCGTCCGCGGCCGGGGCGGTGGCCGCCTCCCAGTCCCGGCAGACGTCGGCGAGGAACCCGCTGCCCGAGGGCGCCGACTCGTCGACGACGTGGTCGCCGGTGTCGCCGTAGTAGCCGACGGCGGAGCCGCTCACCAGCACCGGCACCCCGTGCCGCGCGACGGCCGTCGCGAGGACGTCGGTCGGCACGTTGCGGGAGTCCCGGATCAGCTGCTTGCGGGCCCCGCTCCACGGCCGGTTCCCGATGCCGGCCCCGTTGAGATTGACGACGGCGTCGACGCCGTCGAACGCGCCGTCCTCGATCGTCCCGGCGGGCGGGTCCCAGCCCCGCTCGTCCGGTGCGGCGGACCCGCGCCGGACCAGGCGCAGCACCTCGTGCCCCGCGCCCCGCAGGTGGGCGACCAGGGCCGTTCCGATCAGTCCGGACGAACCGGCGACGACGACTCGCACTCCCGTGATCCTTCCCGGTCCGGCGGCGACGCGCGACCCGGACATGCCGCGACCGTGATCACCGCATCATCCGGCCGGGTGACGACGGCGGCCCGCCCCGGGGGCACCGGGACGGGCCGCGATCGTGTGGCTACGAACGGTCGACCGTCAGAGGCCGAGCTCCGCCTCGAACGCGCCCTCCTCGAGGCGGGCCCGGACGGCCGAGAGGAACCGGCCGGCGTCCGCGCCGTCGACCAGGCGGTGGTCGTAGGTCAGCGGCAGGTAGCACACCGATCGGATGGCGATGACGTCCTCGCCCTCCGGGCCGGTGACGACCTTCGGCTCCTTCGCGATCGCGCCGGTGCCCAGGATGCCGACCTGGGGCTGGTTGATGATCGGCGTGTCGAACAGGGCGCCGGCGGACCCGATGTTGGTGATCGTGAAGGTGCCGCCGGACAGCTCGTCCGGGCCGATCTTCGCGTCCCGGGTGCGGGCCGCGACGTCGGCGATCTTCTTGGCGATCCCGGCCAGCGACAGGTCGTCGGCGTCCTTGATCACCGGGACGAGCAGGCCGCGCGGGGTGTCGACCGCGATGCCCAGGTGCACCGACCCGTGGTAGGTGACCTGCTTGGCGTCCTCGGAGATCGAGGCGTTCAGCGACGGGAACGCCTTGAGCGCCTCGATGGTCGCCTTGGCGATGAAGGCCAGGAAGGTGAGGTTCGCGCCCTCGCGGCGCGTGAACTCGTCCTTGACCCGCGTCCGCAGCTTGACGATGCGGGTGAGGTCGATCTCCTGGACGGTGGTCAGCTGCGCCGACACCGACAGCGACTCGCTCATCCGCTGGGCGATGACCTGGCGCAGGCGCGGCAGCTTCACCGTCGTGCCCGGCTCCGGGGCGTCGCCCGAGCGGGTCGGGACCGCCTGCGGCTGCTGCGGCGCGCCACCGGAGGGCTGGGCGGCGGCGGCCGGGGCGGCGGCGGGCGCCGGCGCGGACTTCTGCTCGGCCGCGGCCAGCACGTCCTGCTTGCGGATGCGGCCGCCGACCCCGGAACCGGTGACGGTGGCCAGGTCGACACCGTGCTCCTGGGCCAGCTTGCGGACCAGCGGCGTCACGTACGGCTTCTCGCCGGCACCGTTCGACGACGGCGCCGGAGCCGTGGTGTCGGTCGAGCCGGCCGGCGCGGCCTTCTCCTCCGGCGGGGCCTCGGTCTTGGGCTGCGCGGGCTTCGGTTCGGGCTTCGGCTCGGGCGCCTTCTCCTGCGTCGGGGCCGCCTGCGCCGGGGCCTCCTTCGGCGCCTGCTGCGGGGGTGCCTCCTGCGCCGGCGCGGCCGAGGCGTCACCGACGACGGCGAGCTGCGCGCCGACCTCGACGGTCTCGTCCTCGCCGACGGTGTGCTCGAGCACGGTGCCCGCGACCGGCGACGGGATCTCCGTGTCGACCTTGTCGGTGGAGACCTCCAGCAACGGCTCGTCGACCTCGACCGAGTCGCCGACCTGCTTGAGCCAGCGGGTGACGGTGCCCTCGGTGACCGACTCGCCCAGCTCGGGCATGGTCACGGGGGTCCCGGAACCGCCGCCGGCGCCGGCGGAGGGCTCCTGCTTCGGCGCCTCCTGCGCCGGCTCGGGCTCCGCCTCCGGTTCCTGGGCGGGCTCGGGCTCGGCGGCCTGCTGGGGCGCGCCGCCGCCGGAGGACCCGCCGTCGGCCTCGTCCGCGTCACCGATGACGGCCAGCTCGCCGCCGACCTCGACGGTCTCGTCCTCACCCGCGATGATGCGCTTGAGCACGCCTGCCGCCGGCGACGGGATCTCGGTGTCGACCTTGTCGGTGGAGACCTCGAGCAACGGCTCGTCGACCTCGACGGTGTCGCCCTCGGACTTGAGCCAGCGGGTGACGGTGCCCTCGGTGACACTCTCGCCCAGAGCGGGCATCTCAACGGTGACGGCCATGTCGGGTGGAGCTCCTCTTGTTCCGCGTGGGTGTTCGGGTCGGGGCCGGGTCAGCTGTGGGTGTGCAGCGGTTTCCCGGCCAGCGCGAGGTGGGCCTCTCCGAGGGCCTCGCTCTGCGTGGGATGGGCGTGGATCAACGGTGCGACGTCGGCGGGGAGCGCCTCCCAGTTGTAGACCAGTTGAGCTTCCCCGACGAGTTCGCCGACCCGCGACCCGACCATGTGCACGCCCACCACGGGCCCGCCGGCACCGGCCGGGCCCGCCTGGACGAGCTTGATCGCGCCCGAGGTCTGCAGGATCTGGGACTTCCCGTTGCCGGCCAGGTCGTAGGTGAACGAGTGCACCTCGCCGTGCCGGTCGCGGGCCGCGTCCTCGGTCAGCCCGACCGAGGCGATCTCCGGATCGCAGTAGGTGACGCGTGGGATGCCGTCGTCGGCGACCGGGGCCGGGGCGAGCCCGGCGACGTCCTCGGCGACGAAGATCCCGTGCGCGAACCCGCGGTGGGCCAGCTGGAGGCCGGGCGTGACGTCCCCGACGGCGCGGACACCGTCCAGGTTGGTCCGCAGCCGCTCGTCGACGGTGACGAAACCGCCGTCCATCGCGACGCCGGCCTCGGCGAAGCCGTGGCCGGTGGTGTTGGGCCCGCGGCCGACCGCGACCAGCAGCAGGTCCGCCTCGATCTCCTCGCCGGACTCCAGCGACACGGTGACGGTGTCGCCGCTGCGGGTGGCCTTCGCGAAGCGCACGCCGGTCCGGGCGGTGATCCGGCGCCTGCGGAAGGCGCGGGCGAGCTGGGTCGAGCAGAACTCGTCCTCGTTCGGGACGAGGCGGGGCAGCGCCTCGACGACGGTGACCTCCGCGCCGAACGAGCGCCACGCGCTGGCGAACTCGACGCCGATCACCCCGCCGCCCAGCACGACGACCCGCTCCGGCAGCTCGTCGAGGGCCAGCGCGGCGTCCGAGGTGACGATCCGGTCGTCGAGCTCGAGCCCGGGCAGCGAGCGGGCGTAGGAACCGGTGGCCAGCACCACGTGCCGGCCGCGGTAGCGGTCCTCGCCGACCCGGACGACGCCCGGGCCCTCCAGCGTGCCGGCGCCGTCGACCACGGTGATCCCGCGGGAGGCGACCAGGCCCTGCAGGCCCTTGTAGAGGCGGCCGACGACGCCGTCCTTGTAGGCGTTCACCCCGGCCATGTCGACACCGTCGAACGTGGACCGGATGCCGACCTTCGCCCCGTCGCGGGCGTGGTCGGCGACCTCGGCGGAATGCAGCAGCGCCTTGGTCGGGATGCAGCCGCGGTGCAGGCAGGTCCCGCCGAGCTTGTCCTTCTCGATCAGCACGACCGACAGCCCGAGCTCGGCGGCGCGCAGCGCGCACGCGTAGCCACCGGACCCGCCACCCAGGATCACCAGGTCGGCGACGCCCTGTGCGCCCTCTTCGGACACCGATCAGCTCCCTCCCGGTCACGCCCGGCTCGTCCGCCGCCGGCCGTGACGCCGCGATGCGGCGCCCATCTTGTCACTACCCGCCCGGCGCGCCAGGGGGGTGTCGGGAGCAGATCACGGCCGTCGCACGTTGGGAAGGGCGAGACACCGTGTGTCCGTTCGGCCGCCCGGCGGTACGGGCGCCGCACGGCCGGACGAGAGGATGACGCGCATGGGCCTGCTGGACAGGATTCGTTCCCGCCGGTCGTCCGGCGGCACGAAGTCCCCGGACGGGGAGTCCTACCTGCGGGAATGGGCGCGCACGCGGATCGGTGTCGAGGCGTTCGTCGAGCCGCGGACGACGGTGACCGAGACGACGGTCGTGTTCGTCGCGCACGACGGCGAGTGGACCCGGCGCCGGGTCGGTAACCCCGGCCGCGCCCGGAAGCTGGCCCGCTCGATGCGGATCCCGATCTACGACGTCCAGCTGGTGGGATACCCGAACCGGATGCGGGAGCACGACGCCCGGCGGCGCGCCATCCGGAAGCGGGAGCGGCAGGAGGAGATGCTGCGCCGGCTCCGGGAGAAGGACCGCGACGGGTAGCTACGGCCGCAGCGACCGCGCCTTGCGCTCCCCGAGCGCCCGCATCGCCGGTTCCAGCCGCAGCGCCGGGCCCGGGGCCAGCGCGGTGAGCCGCAGGAGCGCCCCGCGCCAGGCCGGGATCGTGCGGTAGACCCGGCTCGTCCCGAACATCCCGACCAGGCCGGCCGCGACCTGCTCGGTCGTGACGAGCGTCCCGGAGCGCACCAGCGCCTGCGCCTGCCCGCCCGGCTTCATGCCGCGCAGCAGGTCGGTGTTCACCCCGTCCGGGCACACCGCGTGCACCCGGATGCCCTCCCGCCGCACCTCGGACGCGAGCCCGGACACCACCGACAGCGCGCCCGCCTTCGACGCCGCGTACACCGACAGGCCGGGCACCGGGCCGAGCGCCGACAGCGACACCGTCACCCCGATCTCGCCGCCGTGCGCCACCCCGGCGGCGGCCTGCTCGCGGAACGCCGCGACCGCGGCCCGCGCGCCCCACACCGGGCCCAGCAGGTTGATCTCGACGAGGGCGCGGGCGTGGGCCTCGGACAGCTCGGTGACCGTGCCGTCGAAACCGACACCGGCGTTGCTGACCCAGGCCCCGAGCGGCGCCAGCCGGCGGGCCTCGGCCACGACGGCGTGCGCCCCGGCCGGGTCGGTGACGTCGTGGGCGAGCCCCCCGGCCGCACCGATCCGCTCGGCGGTGGCCCGCGCGGCCGTGGCGTCGAGGTCGGTGACGAGCACCCGGTAGCCGCGCCGGACCAGCTCGGCCGCGACGGCCTCGCCGATGCCGCGGGCGGCCCCGGTGACCACCGCGGACCGGGGAGCGTGCGCGGGGATCTCGTGGCGGCCGGCCCGACGTCGTCCGATCATGCGCGGGAGTATGCCCTACCCGCCGGTAACCCCGCGACGCCCGGCCCCCGCAGCACCCGCACCCCGACGCTCGCCCTCCGCGCCGCTCGCCCTCCGTGCCCGCCGCTCGCCCTCCGCGCCGTTGGGACTCATGGAGCTTTGGTCCTGTGCCACGGGACCAAAGCTCCATGAGTCCCGGCTCGGCGGCTCAGCCGTGCGCGGCGATGTCCTCCAGGAGGGCGATCAGGGTGCGTACCGGCACACCGGTGCCGCCCTTGGTCGTGTAGCCGCGCGGCCCACCGGTGTTGAACGACGGCCCCGCGATGTCGATGTGCGCCCACGGCAGCCCGTCCGGGACGAACTCCTTGAGGAAGGTCCCCGCCAGCAGCATCCCGGCGAACCGCTGCCCGCTGACGTTCGCGATGTCCGCGACCCGGGAGTCCAGGTCACCGCGCAGGTACTCCGGCAGCGGCATCGCCCACGCGTCCTCGCCGGTGGCGACCCCGTGCGCGGCCACCCGGTCGCGCAGGTCGTCGGACCCCATGACACCTGCGGTGCGCAGGCCGAGCGCCACCTGCTGGGCCCCGGTCAGCGTGGAGGTCTCGACCAGGTAGTCGGGGGAGTCCTCGGCGGCGCGGACGATCGCGTCGGCGAGGATCAGCCTGCCCTCCGCGTCGGTGTTGAGCACCTCGACGGTCGTGCCGCCGTACATGGTGAGCACATCGGCGGGCTTGTACGCCGTCGACGACGGCATGTTCTCCGCCATCGGCACGGTGGCGGTCACGGTGACCGGGAGCTCCAGCTTCGCCGCCAGCACCACGGTCGCGACGACGGCCGCCGCGCCACCCATGTCCGAGGTCATGTCGGCCATGCCGGCGTTCGGCTTCAGCGAGATGCCGCCGGTGTCGAACGTGATGCCCTTGCCGACCAGCGCGACCCGCTTCGTCGCGGCGGTGCCGCCGTTCCAGGTCAGCCGGACCAGCCGCGGCGTGTTCGCCGAACCCTGGCCGACGCCGATGATGCCGCCGTAGCCGTTCTCCCGCAGCCGGACGTCGTCGAGCACCTCGGTGACCAGCCCGGCGCGCTCGCCGAGCGCCACGGCGTGGGCCGCGAACGTCTCCGGGACCAGCACGTTCGGGGCGGTGTTCACCAGGTCGCGCGCGGTCACGACCGCCTCGGCGACCAGGGTCGCCCTGCGGACCTCGTCCGCTCCGGTGCCGGTGAAGGCCCACGACGCGACCGGTGCGGACCCCGGGTCGGTGCGGGTGCGGTGGACGTCGAACCGGTAGCCGCCGAGCAGCGCGCCGACCACGGCGGCCTCGGCGTCGACCGCGGACAGGGTGCTGACCGCACGCTCCGTCCCGGCCAGCGCACGCGCGGCCGCACCGGCGGCGCGGCGCACCAGGTCGGCGCCGGCGGCGCCCTCGGCGGGCGCGCCCAGCCCCACCGCGACCAGGCGCGGCGCCGCGACCGCGCCGCGGGTCGGCAGCGAGACGACCTGCTCGGCCTTTCCGGTCGCGCCGACGACGCGCAGCAGCTCCACCAGCTCGCCGCCGAACGCCGCGTCGACCTCCTCGGCGCCGGGCGCGAGGACCGGGGCGGCGGGGCCGTCCTCCGCGTCCGCCTGGTGCAGGCCGACGACGAGCGCGTCGGCCTCTGCGGTCGCGGGGCCGCCGGTCGGTGCGCTGGTCTCCGGGACGGTCGGTTCGGCGATGGGCACGGGCACACTCCTCGTTCGCAGCTGTCGGGCGCGGTCCCGCCCGGGTCCGGTCCCGGCCGGTCGGCGACCCGGCGTCGTCGCGGCGGGGCGGCGGGCGGACCGCGCCGACCGGCGCCCGGACGAGTGAACGCCCAGGTCATCCCTCACGCGCGGTCACCGGCCCGTGCTCTCCGTGCGCCGGGTCGGGTGGGGAGCGGTCCGGCGAGACCGGACCGAAATGCTAATGACACCCCCGCGGCCCCATGAGGCACAGGGTCGGTGGGATGGTGACCGGGTGGCCGAGCCCCCGCACCGGATCCGCACCGCGACGGCTGTCGTCGTCGCGCTCGCGGCGATGTTCGGCACCGGTCTGTACGCGGCGCTCGCCCCGGCTGCGGCGTTCGCGGGCACCTGGTTCCCGCTGGGGATCGTCCTCGCGGCGCTCGTCGCGCTCGGCGTCGTCGCCTCCGTCGCACATCTCGCGACGGCCCGCCCGGCCGGGCCGGAGCTCGTCCGCGGGGACCTGCCGGCCCCGATGCTGCGCCTCGGTGCGGTCGCCCGGGTGATCTCGCGGACCGCGGCGGCCGCGGCGGCCGCCGGGGTGTTCGGCGCGTACGTCCTGCCGTCCCAGCCGCTGCCGGTCGCGGTGGTCGCGGTGCTCGCGGTGATCGGGGTGAACGCCGCCGGGATCCGCGTCTCGCCGGGGGCCTCGACCGGGCTGGTCGCCGCGACGCTGCTCGTGCTGGCCGTCGTCGCGGTGGTCGGGCTGGGGCCGCCCGGGCCGGACGAGACCGGGCCGTCGTCGGCCGCGGCCGCCGCCGGCGCGGCCGTCACCGAGGGTGCCGGGACACCTGCCGAACCCGTCGTCGGGACGCTGCAGGCGGCCGTCGAACCCGGCCCGCTCGGGGTGCTCACCGCGGCCGCGTTCGTGTTCTTCGTCTACACCGGGCTGGCCAGGGTCGCGGAACTCGGCGGCAGCCTGCGCGACCCGATGCGGGCGATCCGCCGGGCTCCCGCGGCCGCCGTCCTGATCACGACGGTGTTGGTGCTGGTCCTGTCGGCCGCGTTGCTGTCCGGGCTGGGCGCCGAGCGGCTCGCCGGGTCGGCGACGCCGCTCGCGTCGCTGATGGACATCGGGGGCAGCCCCGCGGTGGGGGTGCTCGTCCGGATCGCCGCGGCCGCGGCGACGGCCGCGGCCCTGCTCGGCGCGCTCTCCCGGGCCGCCGCCGGGGCGGCCCGGCTGGCCCGCGCCGGCGAGCTGCCCGCGTTCCTCGGCCGCGGCGGGCCCCGCGGGGCCCCGTGGGTCGCCGACCTGGTGCTCGGCGGGCTGACCCTCGCGCTCACCGTGGCGGCCGGCCCGGTGACGGCGATCGCCGTCGCCGTCGCCGCCGCCCTGCTCCACCACGCGCTGCTGCACCTGGCGGTCCTGCGGCTGCCCGGCCGGCCCGCCACGGCCGCGTTCGTGGCCGGCGCCGGCGGCACCGGCTGCCTGATCCTCGCCGGGGCGCTGCCCGGATGGCCGCTGGCGGCCACGGCGGTCGCGCTGGTCGCGGGCTGGGTGCTGTGCACGGTGCACGCGCGGTCGGCCGTCGACGACGGCGGCGCGGACACCGGCCCGTCCGATCCCGAGGAACGCGCCGCCTGAGGGCACGGGGCCCGGGCCGGTTCAGAGAGTCCGGGCCGCGGTCTCCGCGCCCGGATCACGGATCCCGTCGCCCCGGACTCCCCGACCACGGCCTAGGGTCGCGGGCGTGACCGAGGATCTCCTGCCCAGCCCGTTGCACGACCGGCACGTCGCCCTCGACGCCACGCTCGGCGAGTTCGGCGGCTGGTCGATGCCGATCTCGTACCCGGGTGGCACGGTCGCCGAGCACACGTCGGTGCGCGAGGCGGCCGGGCTGTTCGACGTCAGCCACCTCGGCACCGTCCCGATCACCGGGCCGGGAGCGGCCGCGCACGTGAACACCTGCCTGACCAACGACCTCGGCCGGATCGGGCCGGGCCGGGCGCAGTACACGCTGGCGTGCAACGACGCCGGCGGCGTCCTCGACGACATGATCGTCTACCTGGTGTCCGACGACGACCTGCTGCTCGTGCCGAACGCCGCGAACTCGACCCGGATCGTCACGATGCTGCAGGACGGTGCCCCGGACGGGGTCACCGTCACCGACCGGCACCGCGAGCTGGCGGTGCTCGCCGTGCAGGGGCCGCGCTCGGCGGAGGCGCTCGCCGCCGCACTGGGCGAGGCCGGCGCCGGTGTCGCGGACCTGGACTACATGGCGTTCACCGACCTCGAGGGCGGGACCGTCCGGGTCTGCCGGACCGGCTACACCGGCGAGCGCGGGTACGAGGTCGTGCTCGACGCCGAGGCCGCCCCCGCCATGTGGGACGCGCTGCTCGAGGCCGTGCGCGCCGTCGGCGGCGGGCCGTGCGGGCTGGCCGCGCGGGACACCCTGCGCACCGAGATGGGGTACCCGCTGCACGGCCACGAGCTGTCCGAGGACATCACCCCGGTCCAGGCCGGCAGCTCGTGGGCGGTCGGCTGGGACAAGCCCGCGTTCTGGGGGCGCGACGCGCTGATCGCCGAGCGGGAGGCCGGGCCGGCGCGGCGGCTGCGGGCGTTGAAGGCCACCGGTCGCGGCGTCCCGCGGGCCGGCATGACCGTGCTGGACGGCGAGGGCGGTCGCCCGGTCGGGACGGTCACCTCCGGCACGTTCTCGCCCACCCTGAAGACCGGCATCGCGCTCGCGCTGGTCGGCACCGACCCGAAGGTGTCGGTGGGCGACCCGCTGACGATCGACGTCCGCGGCCGGTCGCTGCCGGTCGAGGTGGTGAAGCCGCCATTCGTGCGCTCGCGCGCCCGTGAGTAGTTGTGCGGGCCCCGGCCCGCACAACCACTCACGACCATCGATAGGGAATCCGACTGTTTGCCGGTCGTGCGGCAGAGCTACCGTTTGCTGTCATGAGCGCGCCGCAGTTCACCGTGACCCCCAACCGCGCCCCGGCGTCCCCCCAGCGGCGCGCCGAGGTACTGGCCGACCCCGGCTTCGGCCGGTACTTCACCGACCACATGGTCACCATCCGCTACACCGAGGGCACCGGGTGGCACGACCCGGCGGTCGTCCCGTACGGGCCGTTCACCCTCGACCCGTCGGCGATGGTGCTGCACTACGGGCAGGAGATCTTCGAAGGGCTCAAGGCCTACCGGCAGCCGGACGGCTCCATCGCCTCGTTCCGGCCGGACGCCAACGCCGCCCGGTTCGCCGGGTCGGCCCGGCGGATGGCGATGGCCGAGCTGCCCGCGGAGCTGTTCCTCGCCTCGCTCACCGAGCTGCTCGCCGTGGACGCCGAGTGGGTGCCCGCCGCCGGCGGTGAGGACTCCCTCTACCTCCGCCCGTTCATGATCGCGACCGCGATCGGGCTCGGGGTGCGGCCGTCGCCGGAGTACCTCTACGCCCTCATCGCCTCGCCGGCCGGCCCGTACTTCGCGGACGGGGTGAAGCCGATGGACGTGTGGCTGGAGACCGAGTACACCCGGGCGGCCCTCGGCGGTACCGGCACCGCCAAGTGCGGCGGCAACTACGCGGCCTCGCTGCTGCCGCAGGCCATCGGCGCCGAGCACGGGTGCGCCCAGGTCGCCTACCTCGACGCCGAGGAACGTACCTGGATCGACGAGATGGGCTCGAACAACCTGTTCTTCGTGTTCCGCGACGCCGACGGCGGTCTCGAGCTCGCGACCCCGGACCTGCGCGGTGCGGTGCTGGCCGGCATCACCCGCGACTCGTTGATCACCGTGGCGAAGGACCTGGGGATCGACGTCGTCGAGCGCCGGATCTCCGGCAAGGAGTGGCTCGACCGGGCCGCCGACGGGACGCTGACGGAGGCGTTCGGCTGCGGCACCGCCGCGGTCATCACGCCGATCGGCACGGTGAAGCACGCAGGTGGCGAGGTGGCCGTCGGGAACGGTGAGCCGGGTCCCGTCACGATGCAGCTGCGCGAGGCGCTGACCGCGGTCCAGCGGGGCGCCGCCCCGGACCCGCACGGCTGGATGCGGACCCTCGTGCCCGCACCGGCCGCCGTCTGAGATCGACGATCGGGGACCGCGGCGTGCGCGCCGTGCTCCCCGGACGGGGTCACCGGCCGAGGCGTGCCGGATCCGGGCGAGGTGAGCTCACCGGCAGCGAGTCGATCAGCACGAAACGTGCTCGACCGGGCGGGAACGTGCGCATCGACCGACCAGGGGGAGGGTCGAACAGCGCGGGTTCGCCTGTCCTGGGGCGGAATCGTGCAGGTCGGTGGGCTCCGGTGGGTCGATCAGCGCGAATCTGCCCGCACCATGGCGACAACGTGCAGGTCGGCCGGCGTTGGTGAGTCGATCAGCGCGAAGCCGCCCCGCCCGGGGCGAGTACGTGCACCTGGAGCGACCTCGGCGGGTCGATCAGCACGGGTTCGCCTGTCCCGGGGCGGGATCGTGCAGGTCGGCCGGCGTTGGTGAGTCGATCAGCGCGAAGCCGCCCCGCCCGGGGCGAGTACGTTTACCTGGGGCGACCCCGGGCGAGTCGATCAGCGCGGTCGCGCCGTCGTCGGGACGACATCGCGCGCGTCGACCGATACCCGAGTGCCGGTCGGCACGAGCCCGGATCGGGGCGAGAACGCCCGCCCCGCGCGACGCTCGCCACACTCCACGACGGGTGATCACACGGTGAGCGCGGCGGCCAGCACGACCAGGACCGCGGTGCTCCCGAGCTCGGCAGCGGCACCCAGGACGTCCCCGCTCATCCCGCCGAACCGCCGCCGGGTGTGGCGGGCCAGGCCCACCACCAGCAGCGCGGCGAGCAGCACCGCACCGGCCACGGCCGCCGCGATCCCGGCCCCGGCGAGTGTGCCGGGGCCGGCCAGGTCCACCGCCCCCGGCGACCGGGTCAGCCGCTCGGCGGGCCAGAGGGCCGGTTCGGCCGCGTCGACCGCCGCCACCAGGGCCGCCGCCCCCGCACCGGCGAGCCCGGTCCACCACAGCGGTGCCACCCAGACCGGCTGCGACCCGGCGACCGTCGCCCCGAGCCCGCCCGGGCGCGCCGGAGGTGTCCCGCGGCGGGCGACCCAGCAGAACCCGGCCCGCCCGACCGCGGCGGCCAGCGCGCACGCCGCGAGGACCGCGAGCGGCGGAGCGGCGGCGAGCTGCGCCAGCGCCGCGGCCCGCCCGCCCAACACGACCAGCAGCGTGACGACGGCGAACGGGCCCGCCCCGCCGTCAGCCATGATCCGCAGCGCGCGCTCCGGCGGCCCGTAGCTGCCGAGCCCGTCGGCGGTGTCGGCGAGCCCGTCGACGTGCATGCCGCGGGTCGCGAGCGCACCCGCGCCCACGACGACCAGGCCCGCGACCAGCGGCGACACGCCGAGCGCGGTGAGCCCGACCAGCAGCCCGCCGCCGGCCAGCCCCAGCCCCAGCCCGACCACCGGGGCCCAGCGCAGCGCCGCGGCCGCCACCCCGTCCGGCAGGCCGCCGTCCGGTGTCGTGCGGACGCGGACGGGCAGCACGGTCAGCCAGCTCACCGCGAGGGCGAGCCCCGCCGCACGGCGGCGCGGCGCACCACCCGGCGGGGGACCGGTCACCGGGCGGCGCCGGCCGTCGCCGTCACCTCGCCGGGCACGATCCCGGTGCCCTCGGCGGTCCCGGTCTCGGCCAGCAACCGGGCCGCGGACACCAGCAGCGGCAGCACCGCGACGCCCGCGGTGCCGTCCTCGGTGCGCACGCCGAGATCCAGGACCGGGGTCAGCGACAGGTGCTCCAGCACCAGCCCGGCCGCCGGCTCGGTGGACGGCTGCGCGGCCAGCCACCACGCCTTCGCCCCCGGCGCGAGCTCCTCGGCCAGCAACGCCGCCGCCCCGGTCACCAGACCGTCCAGCACCGCGGGCACCTTCCGCTCGGCGGCGCGGGCGAGGAACCCGGCGAGCACGACGAGGTCGGTGCCGCCGACCGTGCGCAGGAGGGCGAGCGGGTCGCGCAGGTGCGGCCGCGCCCGCCGCAGCGCGTCCCGGATCGCGAGCGCCTTGCGCATCCAGGCCCGGTCGTCGATCCCGGAACCCCTGCCGACGACGGCGACCGGCTCGGTCCCGGTCAGCGCGGCGACCAGGGTCGCGGCCGGGGTCGTGGCGCCGACGGCGAGGGAGGCGGGGACGAGCACGTCGGCGCCGGCGTCGATCTCGGAGTCGGCGAGCCGGCGCCCGGTCCGCCAGGCGGTCGCGACCTGGTCCGCGGTGAGCGCGTCCTCCCGGTCGATCCGCCCGGTCCCGCGGGTGACGACGTACCCGGTCTCGACACCGTCGGCGGCCCCGGCCAGCCCGACGTCCACGGTGCGCACGGAGGCGCCGGCGGCGCGGGCGGCGACGGTGACCGGCAGCCGCCCGGCCGCCGCCGCGCTCGCCCGGACCGCGGAGATCTCCGGCGGGTAGGCGGAGACACGGTTCGCGGCGATCCCGTGGTCGGCGGCGAGCAGCAGGACGCGGGCGTCCAGCGGCGGCCGGGGCGGGCACTCGCCCTGGCAGGACGCGAGCCACACGCCGAGCTCGCCGATCCGTCCGAGGCCGCCCGTGGGCACGGCAAGCCCGTCGACGAGTGCGACGGCCTCCCGCCGGGTCCGCAGGTCCGGGCGGCCGACGGCGGTGGGGACGATCGGATCGGCCGGGGACGCGGGTGTGCCGGCTCCCGGTGCGCCCGCGCCGCTCAGGTCCGGCCCGCCGATGGTCCCGGGTGCGGTCGCGGTGTCGTCGGCATCCGGCCCTGCTGCGGGCACCGGTCCGGTTCCGGTGGTCGCCGGCCCGGGCGCCGGGTCCGCCCGGTCCGACGGGGCGCCGCCCGCGACGGGTCCGGTGGCGGCGCCCGTGGCGGGGGGCCCGGCGGCGGGGCCCGCGGCGATGGGCCCGGCGCCTCCCGCCGGCGCCGGGGGCAGCCGCAGCGGCCGCCCCGCCACCACCAGCACCGTGTCCGCGCACACCTCGGCCAGCGCGGCGTTCAGCTCCCCGAGCCGGTCCCGGAACAGCCGCCCGGACCGCGACTCGGGCACCACCCCGAGCCCGGTCTCGGCGGACACCAGCACGACCGGCCCCGGCGCGGCGGCGACGGCCCGGACCAGGCCGGTCACGGCGTCGTCCACCTCGGGCAGCGCCCCGGACCGGTCCCAGGCCCCGGCGTCGTCGAGCACCCCGGTCAGCCAGGTGGCGAGGTCGTCGACCAGCACCGGGCCGCCGGTCGCGAGTGCCGCGGCGAGCGCGGTGCCGCCGACCTCCTCGGTCGTCCAGGACGCCGGGCGCCGGGCCACGTGCCGGGCGATCCGGGCGTCCCACTCGGCGTCGCCCTCGATCCGCCGGCCGGTCGCCAGGTAGCGGACCGCCGCGCCGTCGTCGAACAGCCCCTCGGCGTACCGCGACTTGCCGGACCGGGTGCCGCCGAGGACGAGCGTTGCGTTCACGCCGCACATCGTGGCGCACCCGGTCGGAGCAGTGACCGGAAGGGGCGGGTCAGACGGTGTCGCCGCGCTTCACGCGGGGCTTCGGCACCCGCATCCGCCGCGGCTGCGTGGCCCGGGAGAACGCGTACCAGCCCGTCGGCAGGCCCTTGATCTCCTCGTCCGGGAACTTGGCGCGGGCCTTGCGCAGCACCTGCACGCCCAGCAGCGTCCCCTCGACGACCATGACGGCCAGCATCACGAACGTGAACAGGGTGATGTACTGCTGCAGCACCGGGTTCTGGACCAGCGCCGCGACCAGCACCAGCGCCGCCAGCGGCAGGAACAGGCCAATGACGTGCGGCCGCGAGTCGACGATGTCGCGGACGTGGGCGCGCACCTTCCCACGGTCGCGGGGCAGCAGCACCCGGTCGTCGCCGGCGTCCATCCGGCGGCGGCGCTCCGCGGCCTGCGCGCGGCGGTCCTCCTTGGACGGCCGGTTGGCCTTGGCGAGCTTCGCGGCCTCCCGCTGGGTCCGCGGCGGGGGCGGGGCGGGTCCGCGGCGCTTGCCCTCGGCGTCACGGCGCTTCGGCGTCGCCCGGCCCTTGCCGGGGGTCGTGTGGGTACGCGGACGACCGTCCGTGCCCTCGTCCTCCGCGTCCGTGGCCGCCGAGGGGTCGACGGCCGGCTGCCCGGCCTGGTCGGAGCTCTCGGAACGGCGCAGGAACCTCACCCGTCTCACAATACGGCCCCCCGCTAGCCTCCCTCGCATGCGGATCGTGGTCGCCCCGGACTCGTTCGGCGGAACGCTCAGCGCCCGTGAGGCCGCGGAGGCGATCGCCACCGGCTGGCGGCGTGCGGCACCCGGCGACGACGTCCGGATCGTGCCGCTCGCCGACGGCGGCACCGGGTTCGCCGAGGTCCTGCACACCGCGCTCGGCGGCACCGTGCACACCCTCGAGGTGACCGGCCCGCTCGGCGATCCGGTCACCGGATCCTGGCTGCAGGTCGGCGACACCGCGTACCTGGAGTGCGCGTCGGCGTGCGGGCTGCACCACGTGCCGCGTGCGGACCGGGTGCCGGTCGTGGCGCGCACGGCCACCACCCACGGCGTCGGCGAGCTGATCGCGGACGCCCGCTCCGCCGGGGTGCGCCGGATCGTCGTCGGCCTGGGCGGGTCCGCGACGACCGACGGCGGCGCCGGCATGCTCGCCGCGCTCGGCGCGGCACCGGTCGACGTGGACGGCCTCCCGCTGCCGCACGGCGGTGCCGCGCTGGCGCTCTGCGCCCGGCTGGACGGCACGCCCGACCTCGGAGGGATCGAGCTGGTCGCCGCCTCCGACGTCGACAACCCGTTGCTCGGCCCGCACGGCGCCGCCGAGGTCTTCGGGCCGCAGAAGGGCGCCGACGCGACCGCCGTCGCCGAGCTGGACGCCGCGCTCGGCACGTTCGCGGCGGTGCTGGCGGACCTCGCCGGCCGGGACGTGCGCGACGTCGCCGCCGCCGGGGCGGCGGGCGGGCTCGGCGCCGCGCTGCTCGCGCTCGGGGCGCGGGTGGAGTCCGGCGCCGGCCTGGTCCGGGATCTGGTCGGGCTGGACGCCGAGCTGGACGCCGCGGCGGCGTCCGGAGGCCTGGCCGTGACGGGGGAGGGGAGCTTCGACTGGCAGTCGCTGCGCGGGAAGCTCATCACCGCGGTCGCGCGGGGCGCCGCGGACCGGGGCATCCCGTGCGTGGTGCTGGCCGGGCAGGTCAGCGTCGGGCGCCGGGAGGCCGGCGCGGCGGGAGTCGACTCGGCGCACGCCGTCGCCGACGAGTTCGGGCTCGACGCCGCCCTGTCCGACCCCGCGGGGACGCTCGCCGAGCTGGCGTCCCGGGTCGCTCCCCGCTGGAGCCGGTGACGCGCGCCACCCCGTCGTGCGGCGATCGGGGCGTCGCCGGGCCGCCGGGTGTCGGGAGGGCGTCGTACGATGGGGGTTGCTACGAACGCCGCCGGCCCCGGGATTACGGCGGAGCCGCACGTTGTTGGGAGAGCCATGACCGTCGATAACGCGACCGACACCCAGACGCACGGCGTGGAGCTGACCGACGCCGCGGCGATCAAGGCGCGCACCCTGCTGGAGCAGGAGGGGCGCGACGACATGCACCTGCGCATCGCGGTGCAGCCGGGTGGGTGTGCCGGCCTGCGCTACCAGCTGTTCTTCGACGACCGGTCGCTGGACGGCGACCTGTTCCGCGACTTCCACGGCCTCAAGGTGGGCGTGGACCGGATGAGCGCTCCGTACCTGCAGGGCGCCGTCATCGACTTCGTCGACACCATCGAGAAGCAGGGCTTCACGATCGACAACCCCAACGCCGGTGGCTCCTGCGCCTGCGGTGACTCGTTCAACTGAGTCGTATTTTCGCAGCTCAGCGCGCTCGACGGGCCCCGTCATGATCACCTCGATCATGACGGGGCCCGTTGCCGTCACGTAGGGTGCCCCGCGTGCCTATTGCCGTGACGGGATCGATCGCCTCCGACAACCTGATGCACTTCCCGGGGAAGTTCTCCGAGCAGATCCTCGCGGATCAGCTGGACCGCATCTCGGTCAGCTTCCTCGTCGACGAGCTCGTCGTCCGCCGGGGTGGGGTCGCCGGGAACATCTCCTTCGCACTCGGCGTGCTCGGCCAGAAGCCGGTTCTGGTGGGTGCGGTGGGCCCGGACTTCGCCGAGTACCGGCGGGTCCTCGAGGACGTGGGCGTCGACACCTCCGGGGTGTCGACGTTCGACGACGTGCACACCGCCCGCTTCACCTGCACCACCGACGACGACATGCGCCAGATCGCGTCGTTCTACACCGGCGCGATGGCCCGGGCCCGCGAGATCGAGCTCGCGCCGATCGCCGCGCGCGTCGGCGGGTTCGACCTGGTGCACATCGGCGCCAACGACCCCGAGGCGATGCTGCGCCACACCGACGAGTGCCGGGCCCAGGGCTACCGGTTCATCGCGGACCCCTCGCAGCAGCTCGCCCGGATGGGCGGTGACGAGGTGAAGCGCCTGGTCGAGGGGGCCACCTACCTGATCAGCAACGACTACGAGTTCGAGCTGCTGCTGAAGAAGACCGGCTGGACCGCCCAGGACGTCGCCGGGAAGGTCGGGACGCGGATCACCACCTTCAGCGAGAAGGGCTCGGTCATCGTCGACGCCGACGGCACCGAGACCTGGGTCGACGTCGTCGCCCCGACCGCGACCGTCGACCCGACCGGGGTCGGTGACGCCTACCGGGCCGGCCTGCTGACCGGGCTGAACCGGGGGCTGTCGCTGGAGCGGTCGGCCCAGCTCGGTGCGCTCATCGCGACGTCGGTGCTCGAGACCGACGGCCCGCAGGAATGGGCCTGGGACCGCACGGCGGCCCTGGCCCGGCTGCGCGGCACCTTCGGTGACGTCGCGGCCGACGAGATCGGTGCGATCCTGCCCGCCTGAGGCACCCCTCGACGACCGAACGGCCGGCCCCGGATCCCGGGTGCCGGCCGTTCGCCGTCGGACGGGGTCAGATCTTGACCGGGTAGGTCGGCGTCGGGACGTCGGGCACGATCCGCTTCTCGACGAAGATCCCGTGCCAGAGCAGGAACACCAGCACCGCCCAGATCCGGCGGGAGTGGTCGACCGGGCCCGCGCGGTGCGCGTCGAGCATCCGGTGCACGGCCTGCAGGTCGATCAGGTGCCCGGCCCCGGAGTTCTGCAGGATGTCCCGCGCCCAGGCGTACATCTCGTCGCGCAGCCAGTGCCGGATCGGCACCGGGAAGCCCAGCTTGGGCCGGTTGAGAACGTGCGGCGGGATGATCCCCTCGCAGGCCCGGCGCAGCGCGTACTTCGTGGTGCCGTTCGCGCCGTGGGTGATCTTCTGGGACTGCGGCAGCGACGAGGCGATCCCGAAGACCTCGGGGTCGAGGAACGGCACCCGCAGCTCCAGCGAGTTGGCCATCGTCACCTTGTCCGCCTTGACCAGGATGTCGCCGCGCAGCCAGGTGAACAGGTCCACGTGCTGCATCCGGGCGACCGGGTCCCAGTCGTGCGAGGCGAAGTAGTGCGGGGCGGTGACGTCGATGTGCGACACCCGCGGGTCGTAGCCGCGCAGTACCTCGTGCAGCTGGTCGTCGCGGAAGATCCGGGCGTTGCCGTAGTACCGCTGCTCGAGCGACAGCGAGCCGCGCCGCAGCAGGTCCTTGCCCCGCATGCCCTCGGGCATCTTGCGCGACGCCCGGCGCATCAGCGGCTTCAGCGTGCCCGGCACCTTCTCGAACGGCGCCAGCGACAGCGGCTCGCGGTAGATCGAGTAGCCGCCGAACAGCTCGTCGGCTCCCTCGCCGGAGAGCACGACCTTGACGTGCTCGCGGGCCTCGCGGGCGATGAACCACAGCGGGACGAGCGCCGGGTCGGCCACCGGGTCGTCGAGGTACCAGATGATGAGCGGCAGGGCCTCCATCATCTCGTCCGGCTTGACCGTCCGGACCACGTGCCGGACGCCGATCGCGGCGGCCGACTCGGCCGCGACGTCGACCTCGGAGTAGCCCTCCCGCTCGAAGCCGGACGTGAAGGTGATCAGGTTCGGGTTGTGCTCCTTGGCGAGCGCCGCGATCGCGGTGGAGTCGATGCCGCCGGAGAGGAACGCGCCGACGGTCACGTCCGCGCGCATGTGCTTGGCCACCGAGTCGCGCAGGACATCGGCGATCTCGCCGTGCACGATGGCCTCGGCCTCGGCGCTCGCCGGGGCGTGCGAGGGCAGCGAGATGAACTTCGGCGCGAAGTAGCGCTGGTGCAGCGGCTCCTCGCCGGGCCGGACGGTCACGTGCGTCCCCGACTCGACGCGCGAGATCATCCGGTGCAGCGACATCGGCTCCGGGACGTACTGCAGCGTCAGGTAGTGCTGCAGTGCGGCGGGCTCGAGGTCCAGGCCCAGGCCCAGCTCGCCGGCCAGCGCGAGGATCGACTTCTTCTCGCTGGCGAACACCGTGCCGGCCGCCGTGGTGGCCAGGAACAGCGGCTTGATCCCGAACGGGTCGCGGGCGACGAACAGCTCCCGCTCGACGGCGTCCCAGATGGCGAAGGCGAACATCCCGCGCAGCCGCTGCACGGCGGCCGGGCCCCAGTAGTGGAACGCGGCGACGATGACCTCGCCGTCGCCCTCGGTGGCGAACGCGGCGTCGTAGGTCTCGATGAGCTCCTCGCGGAGCTCCAGGTAGTTGTAGATCTCGCCGTTGAAGACGATGGTGTAGCGGGTGTCCTCACCCGGCACCGGCCCCCAGTGCAGGGGCTGGTGCGAGTGCTCGACGTCGATGATGGACAGCCGGTTGAACCCGAGGACGAGGTCGTGGTCGTTCCACGTCGCGCTCTCGTCGGGGCCGCGGTGCCGCGCACAGCGCAGCGCGTCGGCGATCGGCTCGACCCGGGTCGCGGCGTCCGCCCCGGCGGTCAGCAGTCCCAGCAGTCCGCACACATCGGCCAGTATGACGAGTCAGCCGGACGGATCTCGCGCGCCCCGGTGCGTCGGCGCCTTCCTCCTGCGAGACTGCCGATTTCCGGCGCCGGACGATCGACGCGCCGCAACCCCGGGGGGCGCGTGTCGCGGGGGGTTCGTCTAGGCTCTACGCGAGGTCGAAGACGCCTGCTCCGTCCGAGTGACGGGGCGGTGCGGCTCCGATCATCCCCGTGGTGACGGTAGAGGGAAGAACGTGCTGGCAGTGCGGCTGACGCAGGAGAAGACAGGAAGGCGGCGCGCAGTGGCCCGATCGGAAGGCCGCTCCCGGATCGCCCGGGCGGCGAAGCTCGGCCTGCTGGGTGTGCCGGCCGTGCTGGCATTGTCCGGCTGCTCGGTCGAGGAGGTCATCCGGTTCGGATGGCCGGTCGGGGTCACCCCCGAGGCCGAGTCCATGCGGAACCTGTGGACCTGGTCCGCGATCGCTGCGCTGGTCGTCGGCGTCATCACCTGGGGCGCGATGTTCTGGGCGATGATCTTCCACCGGAAGCGGAAGGACGACGACGGCTCGCTCCCGCGCCAGACCCAGTACAACCTGCCCGTCGAGATCGTCTTCACCGCGATCCCGACCGTGATCGTCGCGGTGCTGTTCGGCTTCACGGTGAACGTGCAGAACTTCGTCGACAAGGAGGAGGTCACCGCGGGCGGGCCCGCCGACCTCCGCGTCGACATCGTCGGGTTCCAGTGGAACTGGGAGTTCTCCTACCCGGACGAGGTCGCTGCGAACGGCAGGCCGGTGAGCACGCTCGGCACCAGCGACGTCATCCCGATCATGGTCGTCCCGACCGGGCGCTCGATCGCGTTCACGCAGCGCTCGCCCGATGTGATCCACTCGTTCTACGTGCCCGAGTTCCTGTTCAAGCGGGACGTCTTCCCCTACCCGGAGCGCAACGAGCAGGACAACACCTGGGTGATCGACGGCATCGACCGCCAGGGCGCCTTCGTCGGCCGGTGCGCCGAGCTGTGCGGCACCTACCACTCGCAGATGAACTTCGAGGTGCGTGCCCTCGAGCCCGCGCTCTTCGACCGCTACATCCAGCTCCGCAAGGCGACGAACCCGCAGACCGGGCAGCCGTACACCACCGGTGAGGCGCTGCAGGCGCTCAACTGCGGTCAGTGGTGCGCGCCGGAGGCGGTCACCACGCAGCCGTTCACGACCGAGCGGGGCCAGCTGGCCGCGCAGGTCACGGGCTGAGGGAGGACGACCATGAAGATCGAGTCCCGGATCTTCGAGATCTGCACCGTGTTCTTCTTCGTGTGCGGCATCGTGTACACGGTGCTGGCCCGCGAGCCCGTCGGCATCGCCGCCCTGTTCCTGACCGGTGGCCTGTCGCTGATCGTCGGCACCTACTTCCGGTTCGTCTCCCGGCGGCTCGAGGAGCGGCCCGAGGACAACCCGGACGCCGAGGTCTCCGACGGCGCCGGCGAGGTCGGCTTCTTCTCCCCGGGCAGCTACTGGCCGATCGGCCTGGCCGCGGCCGCCGCGTTCACCGGGATCGGCCTGGCGTTCTTCTACGCGTGGATGATCGTGGTCGGCTTGACGCTGGTCCTGATCGCCGTGGGTGGCCTGGTCTTCGAGTACCACCGGGGCCCCGCCCACCACTGAGTCCCGCGCCCGACGACCCCCGCTCCCGCACCCGGGACGGGGGTCGTCGCGCGTCCGGGCACCGGCTCGACCGACCGCCGCGAACCGCTCGGCGCGGCGGCCTTGACGGGCGGGGTGACGGCGATCACAGTTCCTAACTGTGTTAGGGGAACCGGTCACGAGTTGGAAAACCGCCCGCCGTAAGGTGGCGCGGGAGGCGATCCTGGACGCGGCCTGGGCGGTCGCGCGCGAGCAGGGGATCGCCGCGGTCACGCTGCGCGAGGTCGCGACCCGGGTCGGGATGCGACCGCCGTCGCTGTACTCGCACTTCGACTCCAAGCACGCGATCTACGACGCCATGTTCGGGCAGGCCTGGCAGGACTTCGACGACAGCGTCGCCGCCGTCGAGCTCCCGGACGACCCGCGTGCGGCCCTGCACACGCTCACCCGCCACTACGTGACGTTCTCCCTCGAGGATCTCGCGCGCCACCAGCTGATGGACCAGCGCGTGATCCCCGACTTCACCCCGACACCGGAGAACTACGCGCCCGCCGTGCGGGCCCTGGAACGCGTGCGCCGCGCGCTCGAGCAGATCACCGGCGGGCTCGACGACGACGACATGGACCTGATCGTCGTCGTCACCGGCGGTCTCGTCGGCGCCCAGTGGCAGAACGACCCCGGCGGCACGCGCTACGTCCGCCAGCTCGACCGCATCGTCGACCTGCTGGCCGACGAGCTCGACCTTCCCACCACCCGGCCGTCCGAGGAGACACGACGACCATGACCACCATCCCGGCGGTGTCCGCCACCCGCGGCCCGGCACTCGACCACGACACGGCGATGCGCCTGGCGGCGACCGAATACGGCCGCTACCTCGCGCAGCTGCGGAGCCTGTCCCCCGAGGAGTGGGCCGCGCCGACCGACTGCCCGGCCTGGGACGTGCGGCAGATGGCCGCGCACAACCTCGGTATGGCCGTGATGGCGGCCTCGGCACCGGAGATGGTCCGGCAGAACGTCAAGGCGCAGCTGCGCCAGCGGAAGCACGGCGGGCTCCTCATCGACTGCCTGACCGGGCTGCAGGTCGAGGAGCGGGCCGGGATGAGCCCGGACGAGATCGTCGCGCGCTACGCCGAAGCCGGTCCGCGAGCCGCCCGGGGCCGCCGCAGCCGCCCCGCCTGGCTGCGCCGCGCGCCGATGCCCGACCGGCAGGTCGTCGGTGGCGTCGCCGAGCGATGGACCTGGGGTTTCCTCTTCGACACGATCCTCACCCGGGACACCTGGATGCACCGCATGGACACCGCGCGCGCCACCGGTCGGGCGCCGGAGCTCACGGCGGGCCACGACGGCGCGCTCGTCGCCGACGTCGTCGCCGAGTGGGCGGAACGCCACGGCTCGCCCTGCACGCTGACCCTCACCGGACCCGCAGGCGGGCGCTGGGAGTTCGGGGCCGGGGGAGCCGAGCTGGAGCTGGACGCCGTCGAGTTCTGCCGTGTCGTCAGCCGCCGCGCCCCGGCGACGGAGCTGCTCGACACCGAGGTCCCGTTCTGACGCTCCGCGGCCGGAGGCCCCGGTGGGCCGGGCCCGCGGAGCGGCGACGCCGTCACCAACGGCACACCGGAACGATCTCCGCCGACCGGCCCGCGCGCCTATCCTCGACGGCGGCACGAGCCGACCGGAGGGACCGACCGCCATGCCGGATCAGACGCGGGCCGCCGGGGAACCGACCGGCCGCCGGCGCCCGTCCGTGGACGTCCCCGCCGGCGCGGAGGGCGCCCCGCCCGGCGGGTCCGCGGCCGAGGCGGTGCCGCCGACCGGCCGGCTCCGGCCGGACTCCGAACCGGGCAACCCGCTGGACCCGCACCTGGTCCGGGCCCTGGACGGTTGGGGCAACGGTGCGCTGCGCGAGTACCTGCTCCGCGACGGGCCGCACCTCCCGCAGGCGATGCAGTGGCCGTCCGGCTGGCCCGGCCGGACCCGGCTGGGCGTGCAGATGGCCTACCTGCTGACCGGGCTGCCGCTGGCACTGGTCAGCGGGATCGTGGTTCTGGTCGGGCTGGGGCTCGGCGCGGCGACGTTCGTGCTCTGGATCGGGCTCCCGATCACCGTCGGCACGCTCGCCGCGGCGCGGGGGTTCGCCGAGCTGGAACGCCGCGCGACCGTGGCCGCGACCGGACGGCCGTTGCCGCCGCACCACTACCGGCCCAACCGCGGACGCCGGCTGATGGGGCGGCTGTTCCGCGCGCTGGCCGACCCGCAGAGCTGGCGCGACCTCGCGCACGCCGCCGCGGCGCTCCCGCTGCGGATCGTCACCGCCGCCGTCGCGCTGGTGTGGGCCGTGACCGGGCTCGCCGGGCTGCTCTACGTGTTCTGGCAGTGGTCGCTGCCGCGCGGCGACGACGGCTGGACGCTGTTCCGGTCGGTCACCGGCTTCCAGTCGACGGTCGGCGACATCGCGCTGAACACCGGTCTCGGCGTCCTGCTGCTGGTCACGCTGCCGACGGTGGTGCGCTGGCTGACCGACGTCCGCGCCCTGCTGGCCCGCGGCCTGCTCACCAACCAGACCGCCGCGCTGCGCGCCCGCGCCCAGGCGCTCGCCGCGGGGCGGCGGGCCGCGGTCGCGGCGGAGGCCCAGACGTTGCGCCGGCTGGAACGCGACATCCACGACGGCCCGCAGCAGCGGCTGGTCCGCCTCGGGATGGACCTGGAGACGGCCGTCCGGCGGCTCGACGACGACCCCGAACGCGCCCGCCCGCTCCTGCACGAGGCCCTGGAACAGACCCGCGAGGCGCTCTCGGAGCTGCGGGCGGTGTCCCGCGGCATCGCCCCGCCGATCCTCGCCGACCGGGGCCTCGGTCCGGCCCTGGCCGCGGCGGCCGGGCGCAGCCCCGTCCGCGTCGACCTCGACGTCGGCCTGGACCCCGGCACCCGGCTGCCCGCGCTGGTGGAGAACACGGCGTACTTCGTCGTGTCGGAGGCGCTGACCAACGTGGCCAAGCACGCCGGCGCGTCCGCGGTGTCGGTCACGGTCGCCGTCGACGGGTCGCTGCTGCGGATCGTGGTGCGTGACGACGGCCGTGGCGGCGCCCACCTCGGCAAGGGCCACGGGCTGGCCGGGCTCGCCGACCGCCTGGAGATCGTCGAGGGCCGCCTCGACGTGCACAGCCCGCCGGGCGGTCCCACGGTCCTGACCGCGGAGGTACCGGTCGCCGGACTGGGGGAGGCGTGACCCAGGATGTGCGCATGACGATGCGCGTGGTCCTCGCCGAGGACTCGATGCTGCTGCGCGAGGGCCTGGTCCGGCTGCTGGAGGAGGCGGGCGCGACGGTGCTCGCCGCGGTGGGTGACGGGACCGCGCTGGTCGAGGCGGTGGGCGAGCACGCACCGGAGGTGGCGGTCGTCGACGTGCGGATGCCGCCGTCGTTCACCGACGAGGGCCTGCGCGCCGCGCTCGAGATCCGCCGGCAGCACCCGGAGGTCGGCATCCTCGTGCTGTCCCAGTACGTCGAGGAGTCCTACGCCACCGACCTCCTGGAGGCCGGTGGCGGGGTCGGCTACCTGCTGAAGGACCGGGTGTCCAAGCTCGCCGACCTCTCCGACGCGTTGAGCCGGGTCGCCGCGGGCGGCACCGTCCTCGACCCGGAGGTCGTGTCCGCGCTGCTGACGAAGCGCCGCCGCCGGGACCCGCTCGCGGAGCTCTCGCCGCGCGAGCGGGAGGTGCTGGAGCTGATGGCGCAAGGCCGCACCAACACCGCGATCGGACGCCTGATGGTCATCACCCAGGGGGCCGTCGAGAAGCACATCTCGTCGATCTTCACCAAGCTGGGCCTGCCGCCGTCGTCGGACGACCACCGCCGGGTGATGGCGGTACTGGCCTGGCTGGAGGGCTGACCGGCGTGCCGGAGCTGCCCACCTGGCCCCACCCGTAAGCCACTCATGGAGCTTTAGTCCTGTGCCACGGGACCAAAGCTCAATGAGTGGCAACACAAGGGGGAGTGGGGCAGCGGGGGAGCGGTGGTCAGGCCGTGGCTCGGTGTCGCCGGGCGGCGAGCACCGTGACCCCGGCGAACGCCAGCCCGGCGCCCAGCGCCCACCCGGCGAGCACGTCGGACAACCAGTGCACGCCCAGGTAGACCCGGGTGAACCCGACCGCGCCCACCCACAGCACCGCGAAAGCAGTGAGCAGCACCCGCACGCGGCGGGTCAGGGAGGGCCAGAACACCAGCACCAGCGCGGTCCACGCGGCCGCCGCCATCGTCGCGTGCCCGGACGGCAGTGACTCGTTCGCCTCGGCCAGGACCTGCAGGTCCGCCGGCGGCCGCGCCCGGTCCACGAGCCGCTTGAGCGCGGTGAACACCAGGCTCGCGACGATCGGCACCGCCGCCAGGCAGGCCCCCTCCGCCCGGCGGCCGCGCCAGGCCAGCACGGCTCCCGCGGCCAGCGCGACCAGCGTGCTGCCGACGGTGTTGCCGACCTCGGTCACGACGAGCGCCGCGGTCACCGGCGCCGGCTCCCGCCCGGCGGCGAGCACGGCCGCGGCCGCCGCGTCCCGGTGCAGCCCCCCGCTCCCGCCGATGAGGAGCATCGAGACCGCCGACACCAGCAGGAGCGCCGCCACGACCCCCGTCGTGCGCGGATCCGGTCGATGATCGTCCACGAGACCAGTGTGCCCGGCGGTGCGGTGCGCCCGCCGGGTCCGGTCAGCGCCCGCGCCAACTCCGGTAGCGGCCGATCAGCGCGGCGGTGGAGGCGTCCAGACCGGCCTCGGCCGCGTCCGGCGGGTCCGCGGCGTACAGCGCGGGGCCGAACTGCCTGGCCATCACCTTGCCGAGCTCGACCCCCCACTGGTCGAACGAGTCGATCCCCCAGATCACCCCCTCCACGAACGTCACGTGCTCGTAGAAGGCGATCAGCTGGCCCAGCACCGACGGCGTCAGCCTCTCCGCCAGGATCGTCGACGACGGCCGGTTGCCCGGCATCACCTTGTGCGGCACGAGGTCGGCCGGGGTGCCCTCGGCCTCGATCTCCTCGGCGGTCTTGCCGAACGCCAGTGCCGCGCTCTGCGCGAAGAGGTTCGCCATGAACAGGTCGTGCATGTCGGCCTCGCCCTCGCCGGGCAGGTCGTGGTTCGGCCGTGCGAAGCCGATGAAGTCGGCCGGCACGAGTCGGGTGCCCTGGTGCAGCAGCTGGTAGAACGCGTGCTGGCCGTTGGTGCCGGGTTCGCCCCAGAAGATCTCGCCGGTCGTCGTGGTGACCGGGCTGCCGTCCAGGTGGACCGACTTGCCGTTGGACTCCATCGTCAGCTGCTGCAGGTAGGCCGGGAGGCGGTGCAGGTACTGGGAGTAGGGCAGCACCGCGCGGGTCTCGGCGCCGAAGAAGTTCGCGTACCAGACGCCGAGCATCCCGGCGATGACCGGCAGGTTCTCCTCGAGCGGGGTCTCGCGGAAGTGGACGTCCATCGCGTGCATGCCGGCCAGGAACTCGGCGAAGCGCTCCTTGCCGATCGCGCACATCAGCGACAGGCCGATCGCGGAGTCCAGCGAGTACCGGCCACCCACCCAGTCCCAGAAGCCGAACATGTTCTCGGTGGCGATCCCGAACTCGGCCACCTTCTCCGCGTTCGTCGACACCGCCACGAAGTGCCGCGCGACGGCCTTCTCGTCGTCCGTGCCCAGCGTGTCCAGCAGCCACGACCGGGCGTTGCGCGCGTTGGTCAGCGTCTCCTGGGTCGTGAACGTCTTGGACGAGACGATGAACAACGTCGTCGCCGGGTCCAGGTCGGACACGGTCTCGGACAGGTCGGTCGGGTCGATGTTGGACACGAACCGGCACTCGAGGTCGCGCTGGGCGTAGTCGCGCAGCGCCTCGTAGGCCATGACCGGTCCCAGGTCGGAGCCGCCGATGCCGATGTTGACGATCGTCCGGATCCGCTCGCCGGTGAAGCCGGTCCACTCCCCGGAGCGCACCGCGTCGGCGAAGGCGCCCATGCGGTCGAGGACGGCGTGCACGTCGGCGACGACGTCCTGCCCGTCGACCACGAGCTCGGCGTCGCGGGGCAGCCGCAGCGCTGTGTGCAGCACCGCACGGTCCTCGGAGGTGTTGACGTGCGCGCCGGTGAACATCGCCTCGGTGCGCTCGGGCAGGCCGGCCGCGCGCGCGAGCGCGGCCAGGAGCCCGATCGTCTCCCGGGTGATGCGGTGCTTGGAGTAGTCGAGGAGGAGGTCCGCGCCCTCGGCGGTCAGGGCCGACGCCCGATCCGGGTCGTCGGCGAACAGCGCGCGCAGGTGGCGCGGCTCCATCACCGCCGCATGCTCGATCAGCGCGGTCCACTCGGGGGTCGCCGTGATGTCTCTGCCGATGACGTTGCTCGTGTCGGACACCCGGCCATCATTCCGCAGCGTCAAGCCGCGGGGCGTGGCGGCGCGGCGGACACCCGGGTACGTCCGGAGGGCCCGCCCGGCACTGGGCCGGCCGGGTGTACCGCCCGGCGAGAACGGGGCCGCGGTGGACGAACGGTCGATTCGGCTCGACGGGATGCACCCGTTGCGCACCGTGCGCGTGCGCCGGGTTGCGCCGTCCGGCCGGCGCTGCGGCGACCGAGTGACGGCCGCCCCGGCACCCGGAACGGTCCGTGCTCGCCGTCGGTGCCGGGCGCCCCGGGTACTGCCGTTCGCCCGGTCGTGCCCGTGGATCCGCCGGTCACGGCCCCGTCCGGCGCCGGGTCGCGCGACGAGCTGTGAGCCATCCCGCACTCGTCGCCCAATGCGGTCGTCTCGTCGCGCACTGTCGCTGGGCCGGGGGGAGCAGGGGCGTTGCGGCCCTAAGGTCGTGTGCATTCCGTGGTGGCCAGTTCACCCGACGTGATCATGCTGTTTCTGGAGGAACCGTGTACCGCTCCCTGACCGGAACCCCGCGGGACGTCGTCCTGCTCGTCGGTCGTCTCCTGCTGGCCTACATCATGGTCATGCACGCCTGGAAGAAGATCAACGCCGGTCTCTTCGACACCGCCGCGGTCTTCGCCAAGTACGGCATCCCGATCGCCATCGCCGCGGCGTCGTTCACGATCGTCGTCGAGCTCGTGTTCTCGGCGTCGGTCGCGCTGGGCTGCCGGATGGTGGTCCCCGCCGGCTTCATGACGTTCGTGATGGCCGGGGCGATCTGGTTCGTGCACGGGAAGAACGGCCTGTTCATGGCCGACAACGGCTGGGCGCTCGTCGGCACGATCATCTGCGCCACCCTGGCCCTGGCCGTGGCGGGCCCCGGCCGGTTCAGCCTCGACGCGGTGCTCGCCGAGCGGGCCGAGCGCCGGATCGCGCAGACCCGCGCGATCCCGCGGCAGGTCATCTCGGTGTGAGACCTCCCGGCCCGTCCGTGCTTCGCGACGCCGGACGGGCCGGTGACCTGCTCCCGCGTGACCACGGCCCGCGCCCCGACGCCACGGGGTGCGGGCCGGTCGCATCTCGATCGCCGGCGCGGATCGGCCCGGATAGCCTCCGGCCGTGCTGCGTCACGTCACCGCGACCCGTTACGTCACCCCGCTGCGGGAGGGCGGGTCGCTGCCCGGACTGATGGAGGCCTGCGACCTCGGGACCTACGTCGTCAAGTTCACCGGAGCCGGCCAGGGCCGGCCGGTGCTGGTCAACGAGATCGTCGCCGGTGAGCTGGCGCGGGCGCTGGGCCTGCCGGTGCCGGAGATCGTCACGGTCGACGTCGATCCCGGACTGGGCCGCACCGAGCCCGACCAGGAGGTCCAGGAGCTGCTCCGGAACTCGGCCGGGACGAACCTGGGTGTCGACTTCCTGCCCGGCGCGCTCGACCTGGACCCGCTCGCCTTCGACGTCGGGCCGGAGTTCGCGGGCCGGGTGCTCTGGTTCGACGCGCTGGTCGGCAACGTCGACCGGTCCTGGCGCAACTCCAACATGCTGCTCTGGCACCGCTGCCCGTACGTGATCGACCACGGCGCGACCCTGACGTTCGCGCACGACCGGGCAGCGGCGCCGCGGTTCCCGGACAGGCCGTACGACGCCGGCGACCACGTCCTGCTCGGGGCCCGCCCGGACCTCGACGCCGCCGACGCGGCCCTGGCCCCGCGGGTCACCGGCGAGCTGGTCGACGGGGTGCTGGCGCTCGTCCCCGACGACTGGCTGGACGGCCCGCCCGATGCCGCCCGCGACGTCTACCGGACCGCGCTGCTCGGGCGCGTGGCGCGGCGGGACGCGTGGCTGCCGGGCGTCGTGGCCGCGGTCGCCGCCGGGCGGCCGCGCCCGGTCGAGCGGGCGCCCCGGCGCCCGTCCTGGCTGCGGATCGGCGGGGCCGGCCGGTGAGCGGGCGGGTGACCTACGAGTACGCGCTGCTGCGCGTGGTCCCGCGGATCGAGCGCGGCGAGGCGATCAACGCCGGTGTCCTGCTGCACTGCCGGCAGCGTGACGTCCTGGCGGTGCGCGTGCACCTGGACCGGGCCCGGCTGGCCGCGCTCGACCCGTACGCCGACGCCGACGCCGTCGCCGACGTCCTGGAGACGATCGCCGCCGTCGCCGCGGTCCCGGAGCCGCCCCGGTCGGACCGGCACAGCACCGGGGCCCTGGCCGCCCGCGGTCCGGGCGCCGGGGAGGACATCGGCCGGCGGTTCCGGCGGCTCACCACCCCGCGCAGCACCATCGTCCAGCCCGGGCCGGTCCACACCGGGCTCACCGCGGACCCGCACGCCGAGGCCGACCGGCTCCTGGAGCGCCTCGTGCTGCCGCCCGCCCCGGAGTAGGTGGCCCGCACGGAGACGATCATGTTGGATCGGGGGCATGGCGGACGCGCACGACGGAGTGGACCCGGTCGCCCTGACCCGCTGGCTCGCCGCGGAGGCGCCGCAGGTCGCGACCGGGGACGGGCCGGTGACCGTGGAGCGGATCTCCGGCGGGCACTCCAACCTCACGTTCCGGGTGGTCGACGCGGAGGGCACGTCGTTCGCGCTGCGCCGCCCGCCGACCGGCGGGGTGCTCGCCACCGCGCACGACATGGGCCGCGAGTGGCGGTTCCTCACCGCGCTCAGCGGCACCGGCGTCCCGGTCGCGGAACCGGTGGCGCACTGCACGGACCCGGCCGTCCTGGGCGCCGGCTTCTACCTGATGAGCTGGGTCGACGGCGTCGTCCCCGGTGACCGGTCGGCCGGGGCGGCGATCCCGGAACCGGAGCGGGAGTCGTGCGGGCTGGACACCGCCGACGTGCTCGCCGACCTCCACGCGATCGACCCCGACGCGGTCGGGCTCACCGACCTGCACCGGCCCGGCCGCTACCTGGAACGCCAGCTGCGGCGCTGGCACAAGCAGGCGCACGCGAGCGCGTTCACCGACCTCGCCGCGATCGACGCCGCGCACGAGAAGCTCCTCGCCCGCATGCCCGACGACCCGGTGACCGGGATCCGGATCGCGCACGGCGACTACCGGCCCGGGAACCTCTCGTACCGCGACGGCCGGATCGTGGCGATCTTCGACTGGGAGCTGGCGACGCTCGGCGAGCCGATGGCCGACCTGGGCTGGCTGATCGCGTCCTGGGAGCGGCCCGGGGACGACCGCCGGGCCATCGCCAGCGGCCCGACGGCGGATCCGGGCTGGCCGGAGCGCGACCGGATCGCTGCCCGCTACGCCGAGCGGTCGGGTCACCCGCTGGACCATCTGCCGTACTGGACGGCGTTCGCGTACTGGCGCGGCGCGTGCATCGGGACCGGCGTCTGGACCCGCTACGCCCAGGGCTACATGGGCTCGGCCGGGGAGACCGGGGAGCTGCTCGACCGGCGGCGCCGGTCCATCGCCGCGGACGCCGAGGCCGCGCTCGACGCCCTCGATCGGTGAGTCCTCGCGGGTATCCGGTACCGGCGGTTCCGCATGGGTGTGGTGGGGGCGTAACCTCCGCGGCACGCCGGGTGATCACCCGGGCGGCGCGTGCCGGCCGGATGCGCCACACTGTCGCCCACGGCACGCACCGAGCACCTGCACCAGACCGGGGAGACCGAGATGTCCGAGGCCGACGACCGGACCCGTGAGATGAGCCGAGAGTCCCGCGCCCCGCGCCGTCCCGCGGTCCAGGCGAGCCGGCTGTGGGCCGGCGGTGTCGCGACCGCGGTCATCGCCGGGCTGATCGCGCTGGTCGGGTTCCTCATCGTCCGGGTGCTGCTGCAGATCCCGTACCTGGCCCCGATCCAGGCGAACGCGATCGGTGGGTGGGACGCGGCCGTGCAGCTCGCGATCGTCGCGGCCATCGCCGGGCTCGCGGCGACCGGCCTGGCGCAGGTCCTGCTGCTGGCCGTCCCCAGCCCGATGGCGTACTTCGGCTGGATCGCGGGCCTGCTCACGGCGCTGGCGACGGTGTACCCCCTGGCGTTCTCCACCGAGTCGGTGACCGTCCGGATCGCGACCGCGGTGATCCACCTGGTCATCGGGATGGCGATCATCAGCCTGGTGACGACGACGGTCACCAGCGCTTCCAACACCCGGGCCTGACCGCTGCGCCCCGGACCGCGCCGCCGCGGCCCGGATCCACTGCCGCACCCCTGACCGGCGTGCCGCACCTGTCGTGGAGGGTGCGACACGCCGGGGCGGGGTGCAGCGCGGCGGGCCGGGACGTTTGCGGCGAGCGTCAGGCGCCGACCCCGACCCGGGCGTCGCCGAGGCGCACCGGCAGCGACCGGTAGCCGCGCAGCACCCGGGTGCCCCGCAGCTCCGCCGGTCCCGCCGTGGCCAGCGACGGGTACCGGTCGAACAGCGCGCGCAGCCCGACCTCGCCCTCCATCTTCGCCAGGGCCGCGCCCAGGCAGTAGTGGATGCCCTGGCTGAACGCGACATGCCGGTCGGCGCCGGCGCGGCCGACGTCGAACCGCTCCGGGTCTTCGAACACCGCCGGGTCCCGGTTCGCCCCGCCGATGTGCGTCAGGACCAGCGTGCCCCGCCGGACCGGGTAGCCGCACACCTCGGTGTCGCGTGCCGCGACCCGGCCGGTGCGCTGCACGGGCGAGTCGAGGCGCAGGATCTCGTCGACCGCGTTCGGCCACAGTGCCGGGTCGGCCGCGAGCCGGGCCAGCTGGTCGGGGTGGGCGAGCAGCAGGCGGGTGCCGTTGCCGATGAGGTTCACGGTCGTCTCGAAGCCGGCGGCGAGCAGCAGCAACGCCAGCGACAGCAGCTCGTCGTGGGTGAGCCGGCCCTCCTCCTCGTCGTAGGTCTGGACCAGTGAGGACAGGATGCTGTCGTTCGGGTTGCGGCGCAGCTCGTCGAAGTGCCCGGACATCCACTCGGCGAGCGCGTCGATGTCCTTCTCGGACCGCCGGAACATCCGGTAGGTCAGGCCCATGTCCAGCGAGAACGCCCCGCCCTCGCCCCACTCGAGGAACTTCTCCCGCATGGACACCGGCGCGCCCAGCATCTCGGCGATGACGGTCGCCGGGAGCAGCGAGGCGTAGTCGGCGATGACGTCGGCGCGCCGGTCCGGCCCGGCGTCCGCCTCCATGTCGTCGAGCAGCCGGGTCGCGATCTCCTCGGTGCGCCCGCGGAGCCGGGCGATCGCCTTCGCGCTGAACGACCGGGCGACGAGCTTGCGGATCCGCTGGTGGTCCGGCGGGTCGATCGAGAGAAGCGACGGCGGCTCGGCCGGCCCGAGCGGCCACCTCCCGCCCGCCCGGAGCAGCACCCCCAGCAGGCTCGGGACGTTCTCGGGCATCCGCAGGCCCACGCAGAAGTCCGGGCTGCGCAGCACCGCCGTCGTGATCTCGTGGTCGACGGTGGTCAGGGACAGCGCCGAGCGGACGAGCCGCCCCTGGGACCGGATCTGCTCGTAGGCGGGGTACGGGTCCCGCACGGCGTCCGGATTGATGATCATCTGGGCACCGAGGTCCCCCTTGGACGCCTGCCGGGACACCTCCCGCCGTATCGCCCCGTGCCGCAGCAGCCACCGGATCCAGCGCCGGACACCCCGCGATCCCGCCATCTCGACCTCCCGCGTCGTCGGCTCGCCGTCGAACCTACTGCCAGTAACTTACTCCCGGTAGGCATCCTTCGGCCATCCCTCGCCGACCGGAGTCGGTGCGGCGGGTACTACTGGAGACGTGTCCGCTGCTCACGGCCCGCGCCTGCTCGCGGTCAGCGACCTGCACGTGCGCCACCAGGAGAACCGGGAGATCACCGACGCTCTCAGCCCCGGACATCCCGGTGACTGGCTGATCGTGGCCGGTGACGTCGACGAGCGGGTCGACAGCGTCGTCGGCACCCTCGCCGCGCTGGCCGGGCGGTTCGCCACCGTGCTGTGGGTGCCCGGCAACCACGAGCTGTGGTCTCGGGCGAAGCACGCCGACGGTGCCGCGGAGTCGCTTCGGGGCGTCGCCCGCTACGGCGAGCTGGTCCGCCGCTGCCGGGAGGTCGGCGTGCTCACCCCCGAGGACGCCTACCCGGTGTGGGACGGCCCGGGCGGACCGGCCGTCGTCGCGCCGCTGTTCGTGCCCTACGACTACTCGTTCCTGCCGGCCGGGACGTCCACACCGGACGACGGTCTCGCCGCGGCGTACGCGGCCGGTGTGGTCTGCACCGACGAGCACCTGATGTACCCGGACCCGCACCCGACCCGGCAGGCGTGGAGCGCCGACCGGGTGGCGAGGACGGCGGCCCGGCTCGACGCGCTCGATCCCGGCCTGCCGACCGTCCTGGTCAACCACTGGCCGCTGGTGCGCGAGCCCTGCGACGTGCTGCGGCACCCGGAGTTCGCGCTCTGGTGCGGCACCACCGCGACGGCGGACTGGCACCGCCGTTACCGGGCGTCGGCGGTCGTCCACGGCCACCTGCACATCCCGCGGACGGTCGTGGTCGACGGCGTGCCGTTCGTCGAGGCCTCCCTCGGCTACCCGCGCGAGTGGCGCCGGCATTCCGAGCGCGTCGGCGGGTACTTCCCGGACCTGCTGCCGCGTACGGTGTTACCGGCGTCATAATAAGGCAAGGCTTACCTCCGTGTAGCCTCGAGGGTCGCCGACCCCGAGGAGAACGATGACCGCGCTGCGCGTGGCGGTGGTGGGTGCCGGACCGGCCGGGATCTACGCCGCCGACACCCTGCTCAAGTCCGACACCGACGTGACCGTCGACCTGTTCGAGAAGCTGCCCGCGCCGTTCGGGCTGGTGCGCTACGGCGTCGCTCCCGACCATCCGCGGATCAAGCAGATCGTGCACGCGCTGCACCGGGTGCTGGACAACCCGGCCGTGCGGCTGTTCGGCAACGTCGAGTTCGGCACCGATGTGACGCTGGCCGACCTGCGCGAGCACTATGACGGCATGATCGTCGCGACCGGCTGCGAACGCGACCGCGACCTCGACATCCCCGGCGTCGACCTGCCCGGCAGCCACGGTGCCGCGGAGTTCGTCCAGTGGTACGACGGCCACCCCGACGTCCCGCGGGACTGGACGCTCGACGCCCGCTCAGTCGCCGTGATCGGCGCCGGGAACGTGGCGCTGGACGTCGCGCGGGTGCTGGCGAAGTCCGCCGGCGACATGCTCGACACCGAGATCCCCGACTCGGTGCACGCCGGGCTCGCCGCCAACTCGGCCACCGACGTGCACGTGTTCGCCCGGCGCGGCCTGGCCCAGGCCCGGTTCAGCCCGATGGAGCTGCGGGAGCTCGACAAGGTGCCCGGCGTCGAGGTGATCGTCGAGCCGGAGGACGTCGAGTTCGACGACGGCTCGATGCAGGAGATCCGCGCCACCAAGCACGTCCAGATGGTCGTGAAGATCCTGCAGGACTGGGCGCTGCGCGACCGTCGTGGCGACCCGCGGCGGGTGCACCTGCACTTCCTCGCCCGGCCCGACCGGGTCCTCGGGGCCGAGCGCGTCGAGGGGCTGCGCGTGGAGCGCACCGAGTACACCGGCGACGGGAACGTCCGCGGGACCGGCGTGTTCACCGAGTACCCGGTGGGCGCGGTCTACCGGGCGGTCGGCTACACCGGGTCGGAGGTCGCCGAGCTGCCGTTCGACGCCGCCCGCGGGGTGATCCCGCACGAGGCGGGCCGGGTGCAGGGGATGCCCGGCGTGTACGCCGTCGGCTGGATCAAGCGGGGCCCGGTCGGCCTGATCGGGCACACCAAGGGCTGCGCCCTGGAAACGGTCGGGAGCCTGCTCGCCGATGCGCCGGACCTGCCCCGCGCGCCGCGGCGCGACCCGGCGGCCGTGCCCGAGCTGCTCGACCGCCGCGGTGTCGAGTTCACGACCTGGGACGGCTGGCTGGCCCTGGACAAGCACGAGCGCCGGCTCGGGGAGGACCGCGGCCGCGAGCGGATGAAGGTGGTCCCGCGCGAGGAGATGGTGGAGATCAGCCGCGCCGGCTGATCCCGGTCGCCACCCGGCGACGTGACGCCGGGGCTCGGGTGGGCGGTCGCGGAGCGCCGTGGCCGCCCACCCCCTGCCAGGGCGCCCGGTGCCGGGGCGGGCCGCTCGACCGACGCGCTTTCCGCCGAGACGCACGCTGCAGGCGTCGATGGACCCCGCGGCCTCCGCGCCGATGGCCAGGCGCCGATGGCCAGGCGCCGATGGCCAGGCGCCGGTGGCCAGGCGCCGATTGCCAGGCGCCGATTGCCAGGCGCCGAGCGTCGAGACGACGGCGACGAGTACACCGAGCACGCCGAGCGCCCGGGTGGCTGAGGCGCACGCTCCAGCCCTCGGCGGGCGCGATCGCGCTGATCGACTGACGCGATCCCGTCGAGACGCACGTTCTGGACCCCGGCGGGCGAGTTCGTGCTGATCGACTGGCGTGCTGTGGTCGAGTTGCGCGTTCTGGCCGTCGGTGGGGCGCGAAGGTGCTGATCGACTGACGCGATTCTGCCGAGACGCACGTTCTGCGCCCTCGGTCGGCGGATGTGTGCTGATCGACTGGCGTGCCGTGGCCGAGTTGCGCGTTTCGGTCCTCGGTGGGGCGCGAACGTGCTGATCGACCGGTGTGCCGTCGTCGAGTCGCGCGTTCTGGCCGTCGGTGGGGCGTGATCGTGCTGATCGACTGACGCGATTCCGTCGAGACGCACGTTCTGGGCCCTCGGTGGGCGGATGTGTGCTGATCGACTGGCGTGCCGTGGCCGAGTTGCACGGTTCGGTCCTCGCAGGGGCACGAACGTGCTGATCGATCGGTGCGCCGTGGTCGAGTCGCGCGTTCCGGTCGTCCCCGGGGCGCCCGCGTGCTGATCGACTCTCAGGGCCGGTCGTTTCGTCCCGGATCCGTGCCGCGGGGGAGTGCGCGCGGTGGGGGTGGGGTGACGGGCCGGCGTCGTCCCGCGGCGTGCCGTGGCGGCACGAACACGAACCACAGGAGCCAGACCCCGGGGCCGCTGGCGAGAAGGATCATGGTCGCGAGCACGCCGTCCTGCCACTGCGTGCCGGCGACGATCCAGCCCGCGATCCAGACGACCATCGCGACGAGCCGGATCCGGATCCGCCGGCCGTGCTCGACCGCGAGCGGCTCGCGCAGGTCGGTGACGACCTGCACCGGCTCGCGGCGGCGTCGGCCCATACCGTCGACGCTACGCCGCGTGGCGGCCGCCGGCGGACTCCTCGGCGGCACGACCTCCGGCGCACGCTCGCCACACGTGCGGCCCGCCACTGCACCGTGCCGCCTCAGCTCTCCGGTGGCCGGTTCGCCACCGCGGCACGCCGCAGTGCCGTCACCGGTTCGCCACGCCGGCGGTGCCGCAGCGCCCCTCACCGGCTCGCCGTCGCGTCGATGTCGCAGCGCCCCTCACCGGCTCGCCAGCGCGTCGATGTCGCAACGCGCGCTGCCGTCCCGCCACCGGTCGGCATCGCAGCGCCCGCGACGGGGCGCCGGCGCGAGCCCTGACTCAGCGTCGCCGCTCTCCGAACCGCCTGCGGAACTTCTCCACCTGCCCGGCCGAGTCCAGCACCCGGGCGTTGCCGGTCCAGAACGGGTGCGACGCCGCCGTCATGTCGACCCTGACCAGGGGGTAGGTGTTCCCGTCCTGCCACTCGACCGTCTCCGTCGAGGTCTCGGTGGACCGGGTCACGAACTGGTCCCCGGTGGACATGTCGCGGTAGACGACCGGGCCGTACGGGGGGTGGATGCCGGGCTTCACGGGTTCCTCCTGCGCGTTCGACTGCTACCGTCGAGGATAAACGACAATGGTTTCGGTTTGCAGGAAGGGTGTCATGGACGGGTTCACGGCAGTCCGGTGCGGCAGCTGCGCGCACATGCCCTCCGGGTTCGACGAGGACGGGTGCGGCACGGTCGCCGCGCTCGCCGGCGTCGACGAGGTGTTGTTCGAGGGCCTGCGCGCGGTCGTCCGGGACAGCCCGCACGGGCTGCTGGTGACGTCCGGTTGCCGGCTCGGGCCGGGGGTCTGCGCGACCCGGCAACCCGGACTGATGCTGCTCGTGCAGGCCTGTGACGCCGGCCGGCGCCGGCCCGCGTCGCCGGTGGTCGCCGTCGGCCCGGTGCGCTGTACCGCCGACGTCCGTGCCGTCACGCGCTGGCTGCAGGGCGGGGGAGCACCGGACCCGACGGCGCTTCCCGCACGGCTGCGCTGCGCGATCGCCCGGGAGCCCGCCCGCGGCTAATGCTTGCGGACCACCTCCTCGGCGCCGCCCGCGCGCCAGACCGTGATGTCGAGATGGCCGTCGACGATCTGCACGCAGGACGCGCCGAGCACGTCCGCGGCCGGGAAGTAGCCGAACTCCTGCCCGCGCAGGTCGAGCCCGATCTCGGCGTAGAGGGCCTCGGCGAACCGCTGGTGCAGGTCCCGGTCCTGCACGTCACGCGCCGTGCCCCAGATCTTGGCGTCACCGTCGGACACCTGGGTGTCGACCGTGGCGGTGTGCAGGGTGAACCGCGGGTCCCGTTGCAGGTCGGCGAACTTGCGCGTGCCGGGCATCCCGCCCAGCCACAGCTCGCCCTCGAAGATCCGGGGCTCCATCGGGGATATCCGCGGGAACCCGTCCGCGCGCAGCGTGCCGAGCAGGCACAGGTTGCCGGTCGCGGAGTGGCGGCGCCGGAAGACGTCGGAGATCGTGGGCGCCCCTGCCACGAACTCCGTCCAGGTCGTCATGGCGGAACCGTAGGGGAGGACACCGACGAAATCGGTCGCGCGCGTCCGGAAGGTCGGATAGGCACGGGTTCATGAGCACGCTCCGGCGCGACCCGATCCCGCTGCGGGGCCGCACCGCGCTCGTCACCGGCGGCGGCAGGCGCGGAGGGATCGGGCACGCGACCGCGTGCCGGCTCGCCGCGTACGGCGCGAGCGTCGTCGTCCACCACTTCGCACCGCACGACGCCGCTCAGGAGTGGGGTGCCGACGACGTCGGTGCCGCCGTCGCGGAGGTCCGCGGGCACCGCGCGACCGAGGATGCCGTCGTCGCCGATCTCCACGCCGACCTCTCCGACCCTGCCGAGCCGCGGCGCGTCGTCGAGGCGGCGCGGGATGTGGCCGGCCCGCTCGACCTGCTCGTCGCGAACCAGGCGCTGTCCGGCTCGGACGGTCCGCTGGGCGATCTGGGGGAGGAGCTGGACCGGCACTGGGCGGTCGATGCCCGGGCGTCGATCCTGCTGGCCCAGGCCTTCGCCGCCGTGCACGACGACGCCCGGCCGGGTGGTGTGATCGTCATGATGACCTCGGGTCAGGCGTTGGGCCCGATGCCCGGCGAGGTCGCCTACGCGGCCGCGAAGGCCGCAGTCGCCGGAGTCACGCTCACCCTGGCCGACCAGCTCGCCGACCGCCGGATCCGGGTGAACACGGTCAACCCCGGCCCGGTCGACACCGGCTACCTGGGACCGGAGGCCTTCCGGGCGATGGCCCCGATGTTCCCGTTCGGCCGCTTCGGGGAGCCCGACGACCCCGCCCGCCTGATCGCGTGGCTGTGCACCGACGAGGCGTACTGGATCACCGGGCAGGTGATCGACTCGGAGGGCGGGTTCGCGCGGTACCGCAACGGGTGGCGGCCTGCCGACGTGCGGCCGGAGCACGGTGGCGACTCCCGGTCATCGTGAACGGCGCCCGGATCCGGTGACGGGGGGAACGGAATCTCGTCGCCGCCCGGCCGGTGAGAATGCTCCACGAATTCCCCGACGCATTGTGTGCATATGCCGTGCCCTGCTAGTCTGCATGGTCCAATGACTCACCCGCCGATCGGGGGCAACGTGAGCGTGGCCAATAGTCCGTGGACCGGCAGCCTGCTGGACGAGATGCGCCGGACCGGCGATCCACCGGCGGATTCCGCCATCTCCGACGTCTACGCGTCGGGTCAGGCCGAGCACGTCCGGCAGGTCCTCAGGGAATTCGGGCGGAACAGCGCCGGCACCCCGCCCGGACTGCCGGAGAGCCTGCGTGTCTACTTCGACGACATCGCGGTACTGCCCGAGTGGGCGGATCCGGCACTCGTCGACCGCGGGAGCGCCCTGCTGGGCCGCTACCAACCCCAGATGAGCACCGTCCTGCTGTGCGCGTCCCTGCCGCTGTGCTACAGCTGCGCCGACGGCGCCCAGGTCCTCGGGCGCTCGCAACGCCTCACCTCCGGGGTGTACCGGCGCCTGATGGAGACGTCGCAGTTCCTCGTCGACGTCCTCGAGAAGGGTGGGCTCGGCGAGAACGCGCACGGACTGCGCTCGGCCCAGAAGATCCGCCTGCTGCACGCCACGATGCGGTACCACCTCTCGCGTGACGACGAGTGGAACCCCGACTGGGGAATCCCCGTCAACCAGGAGGATCTCGCCGGCACGTTGATGAGTTTCTCGGTCGTCGTCCCGAGAGGCCTGCACCGGCTGGGAATCGACCTCACCGTCGACGAACGGAATGCGTTCTTCCACACCTGGCAAGTCATCGGCCACGTCATGGGAGTGGATTCGCGACTCAACCCCACCGATTTCGACGACGGAGCGGCGCTCTTCGACACGATCCTGCGACGCCAGCAAGCGGAATCGGAGGCGGGCACGATTCTGACCGAGGGCGTACTCGATTTCATCCGTGAGGTGTTGCCGGGCCCGGCCTTCGCAGGCGTCGGTCCGACGCTGATCAGGCACCTGGCCGGGGACGAGACCGCCGACCTGGTGCAGGTGCCGCCCTCGGACGCTTTCGTCCAGGCCGGTGTCGGAGCCGGGTCGGGCCTCACGTCCGGCTACGACACGGTCGGAGACACGGTTCCGCCCACCGCCGAGCTCGCGGGCACGCTCGGCACGGCCGTGTTCAAGGGAGGCCTGCGGCTCACCAACTCGGGCCGCCGCTACGAGTGGCAGGTGCCGACCGGGCTCACGCCCTCGTCCTGAGAACCGGGGCCGTCGTGCGGCGTGACACGGTCCGGGACGACGTCGTGGCCGTCGTGCGCCCGTGAGGCCGGCGGACCGCCGGACAGGGCGTCGGTGACCCGGACGGCGAACGCCGGTGGCATGCGCCGGACGGCCTCCTCCGCCGCGATCCACTCGACGGCGCTCGTCTCCTCCCGCGGACCCGGGGTGCCGGAGACGGGGGAGCAGCGGTAGACGAGGACGACGACGTCACGCACCAGGTTCTTGTAGACGCCGGTGAGCCGCTCGACGCGGACCGTCAGCCCGGTCTCCTCACGGACCTCGCGGATCACGCCGTCCTCGAACCGTTCGCCGGGCTCGAGGACTCCGCCGGGTGGTTCCCACCGGCCGTCGTCGCGCCGGCGGGTGGCGAGGACGTGCCCGCCGGGGGCGACGACGACGCCGACCACCGCGACCGAGTGTGTCGTCATGGAGCGGACGACGGGACTCGAACCCGCGACCCTCACCTTGGCAAGGTGATGCGCTACCAGCTGCGCTACGTCCGCAGTCGCTCCGGGATCCCCGGTGCGTGCAGGGGGACACTAGCGCACGGTGCCGTGACCGCCGGATCAGGGGCGTCCGCCGTGCGGGACGTCCACCCGCACCGCCACCAGGGCGGCCTCCCGGGCGTTGCGCCGGGCCTCCTCGGCGAAGTCGGGCGCGGTGCACGCGAACAGGGTGCGGCCGTCGGCGCCGCCGAGCATGCAGGCGTAGACACCGGTGCCGGTGTCGATCTCGTCGAGGATCTCGCCGCCCTCCCGGAGTCGCAGCAGCCGGTTGCCGAGCGCGTCGGCGACCCAGAGCGCCCCCTCGGCGTCCAGGCAGCATCCGTCGGGAGCGACGACGAGCTGGCCGAGTGCGGAGGGCACGTCGGTCTCGGTGGGAAGCTCCCCGAACCCCGCCCAGGTCCGGCGGTTCGACAGCGAGCCGTCCACGCCGACGTCGAACGCGCTGATCCGGTTGCCGAACGTCTCGGCGACCAGCAGCCGGCCATCGTCGGTCAGGACGCAGCCGTTGGCGAACCACATGTCGTCGGCGACCGGGGTGACGGTGCCGTCCGGGTCGATCCGCAGCAGCGCCGCCGGCGCGAGCGGGGCACCCGACATGAGGTCGAAACCGAAGTTCCCCGCGAAGGCGCGACCGTCGGCGTCGACGACCATGTCGTTGAGGTGGCCGCCGACGTGCGCGCTCAGGTCGGCGTGCGTCACGAGCGCACCGTCGGCCTCCCGGCGCAGCACCCTCGCGTCGCGCATGGAGACGGTCAGGAGGCGCCCGTCGGGCAGCCAGCCCAGCCCGGACGGCTGCTGCGGGACCTCGGCCTCGACCCGCAGATCGCCGCCGTCCTCGAGGGCGGAGTACACGCGGTGGGTGTAGAAGTCGACGAACCAGACGCGGTTGTCGTGCCAGCGCGGGCTCTCGGCGAACGTGAGGTCCGGGACGACGGTGGTGAGCTCGCGAGCCATGGTTCCTCCGACATGCGGCGAGACGACTGCGCGCATGATCACAGGTCTGCGCGGGCTGTCAAGGCGCGCCGGGTCCGGAACAGAAGAAATCCCCGGACCGTTCGTGGTCCGGGGATTCGTCAGTGGTGCGCGATACTGGGATTGAACCAGTGACCCCTACCGTGTCAAGGTAGTGCTCTCCCGCTGAGCTAATCGCGCGAGGCGGCGGCGGGAATCGAACCCGCGTACAGGGCTTTGCAGGCCCTTGCCTAAGCCACTCGGCCACGCCGCCGGATACCCGGCTCGTGATCGAGACCCGGCCGAGCGGACGACGGGACTCGAACCCGCGACCCTCACCTTGGCAAGGTGATGCGCTACCAGCTGCGCTACGTCCGCATTCGTACCGTTCCCGAGTGTGTGCCGCTCGTTCCCGGTGCGTTGGGGTCAACGATAGCGCACGGTCCGTCGCGGTGTGCGAGGGGGGTGGTCGCGGGCGCTCGGAGCGAACGCGGCCGGAAACGCGAAGATCCCCGGACCGTGGGCCCGGGGATCTTGGTGGTGCGCGATACTGGGATTGAACCAGTGACCCCTACCGTGTCAAGGTAGTGCTCTCCCGCTGAGCTAATCGCGCGAGGCGGAGGCGGGAATCGAACCCGCGTACAGGGCTTTGCAGGCCCTTGCCTAAGCCACTCGGCCACTCCGCCAGAGCCCGGGGGCTCTGCTGGAAGGTCCCGGCTCAGGGCCGTTCCTCCGAGCGGACGACGGGACTCGAACCCGCGACCCTCACCTTGGCAAGGTGATGCGCTACCAGCTGCGCTACGTCCGCACGTGCACCGTGTTCGGGGCTCTCGCCCGTCCGCGGTGCGGTGAGAGAACACTAGCACTCGCCCCGAGGAAGGAGCATCGGCCCCCCTGTCCGCCGCCGGGTGTCCTCTCAGGTGCGGAGATCGACTCCGCCCGGGCGGCGGGACGCGCCGGTTCAGTCCCGGGCGGTGGTGTCGAGCAGGTCGGCGAGCGCGGCGTCGAAGTCGAGCCACGAGTACTCGGACGCGGCCGGGACCGCGTCGTAGGTCGCCTGCAGGAAGTCGGACAGGGTCTGCGCCGAGGTGGTGAACAGGGCGTGCCCGGAGGGGGAGGTGAGCTCGAGCTCGATCCGGGTCGGGTCGTCACTCATCGGCTGCACCCGGACGTCGCCGGTGCCGGCCGAGTCGACCAGGCCGTCGGCGAGCAGGTCGCGGGCGAAGACCCAGTCGACGGTGGTGTCGTGTCCGGTCCGGAACGACGCCTGGACGGCGTAGGGATCGCGGCTCGTGTAGGACAGCTCGACCTTCACGGGCACGACCGGCGCGTCCGGAGCGATGAGCTCGAACATGGCCGTCGCTCGGATCGTCTTGGACTCGTCGCGCATCGGGTCATCCTCTTTCTGGGGCGTCGCGTGGGGCGTCAGTCGGGAGAACGAGCCAGGCGGGCCCGGGGTGACGGGTTCGGTGCGCATCAACGTGGATCACCACGGGATGACGCCCGATCGAGTCACATCCGTGTAACTCGCCGCTGCGCCGATAGGGCTGAACGTGCACCCAGCCGTCCTAGCGTGTGAGGCAACTGCCGCGCTTCAGTTACTCCGATCGGAGTCTCGATCGATCAAGGAAGGGTGCCGTGGTCGGCGAATGTTCACGCCGTTGGCGGGGCGCACCGCCGCCCGGTCACGGGGACGATCCGGTGACGTCCGGCGGAACGTCTCGCGTCCTCCCGGGAGTGGTCCGGCGGTTGTCAGTAGCATCGCCCGGGAGCGGACCCCGATGTGTCGTCCCCGATCGGGCGTAGCGGTGCGGTCCGCGGTCGGCAGTAGTCGCGGCTGGGCAGGTGGAGACCTGAGTACAACGGAGCAGAACGACACCGGAGCGCAGGAGTCCGGCGGTCGGAAGGGGCACCGGTACGCGGGCCTTCGCGCCTGGTTCCGGCGGGTCAAGGTCCGCTACCGCGTGTTCCGGGCCCGCGTCGCGCGCAACCCCGTGCTGGACATGGCCTACCGGGTGACGGCCGGTGTCCTCGGTACCGCGGTCCTGCTCGTCGGCATCATCGCACTGCCTGCTCCCGGGCCCGGCTGGGTGATCATTTTCGCCGGGCTCGGCATCCTCGCGGCCGAGTTCCACTGGGCCAAGCGGCTGCTGCACTGGGTCCGGGTGAAGTACGACGCCTGGGTGGCCTGGATGGGCCGGCAGCGGCGCGTGGTCCAGCTGCTCGTCATGACGGCGATCCTCGGGACCGTCGCGGTGTTCGCCTGGCTGATGGGGGTCTTCGACACCGTCGGGGGCTGGGTCGGGCTCGACTGGCCGTGGCTCGAGTCGCCGCTGAAGCACCTGATGGGGCCGACCGCGCGCCCGCCGCACGGCCCGCCTCGGTGATCACGGTCGACCCCCGTGAACGGCGGTGGGGCGGGCTGTGTAGAGTACGTGTCACCGCTGAGGGCGATTAGCTCAGGGGGAGAGCGCTTCGTTCACACCGAAGAGGTCACTGGTTCGATCCCAGTATCGCCCACAGTCAAAACCCCTGGTCACAGGCCCGCAGAGCCGGACGTGACCAGGGGTTTCGCCGTTCATGGGCTCGCTCCCGGAGCATTCCCGGAGCAGTGCCCTCGGACCGGAGCCGGTACCGCTCCGCCGTCGTCCGGGTCGTCGTCCTCGTGGTCGTCGAGCGCCCGCAGGATGCGGTCACTGTTGTGCTGAACGACCGCTTCCCAGGTTCGGTGCCGTCGATGGGGCGGACACCCGGAACGGGCTGCCCGGAGAACGATGGATGGCGACCCCGATGAGCTGCGGAACTCGCATTCGCTCGTCCGGCGGGTCAGCGATGACGTCAGTGGCGCCCGAGCAGGTTGTTCGAGACGTGTTCGAGGTGCTGCCGCATGGCCGCCTCCGCGGCGTCGGGATCGCGGTCGCGCAGCGCGTCGACGATCGAGGTGTGCTCCTCGTGGTAGCAGCGGCGGCGCTCGGCGTTGGAGGTGCGTCGCTTCAGAGTGCCCCACACCGGCAGTGCCCGAGCCGTGTTGACGACGTCGAACATGTTCATCAGCAGTCCGTTGTGTGCGGCCTTGGCGATCGCACGATGCAGCCTGGCGTCCCATGACTCGAAACCCTCGAAATCGGCGGCGGCGCCACCGCCCGTGAGGCATTCGGTGATGCGGTCGAGGTCGGCCTGGGTGGCCACCTGGGCGGCGAGCCCGGCCACCTGAGGCTCGAGCAGCAGTCTGACCTGCATGATTTCGGCCGGGCTGGTGTCGGCCGGAGCACCGTCGACCTGCTGCACGGCCACCTCGGTGAGGAAGGTCCCGCGCCCCACGTGGCGGACGACGACGCCGTCGCGTTCGAGGACCTCCAGCGCGCGGCGGATCGCGCTGCGCGGGGCGTCGAGCTGGGCGACCAGCGCACGCTCGGTGGGCAGCTTCGACCCCGGGCCCAAACGTCCGTCGCGCGCTCCCTCGGTGAGGAGCGCGCGGAGGGACTGCTCCACGGTCTGCATGGTCACACCATAGCCGCTGTCTGTCACCAATCAAGACCAATATCTCGGTGTCGAGGCCGATGAGATCAGGAGCTCGACAGCTATGCCTGGTGGGCGTACGGTCGTCTCTCGACCACATTGGTTCTATTGGTTCAGATTGGTGCCGCGATGAAGCTGGTGACCTTCTCCATCGACCCCTCCGCCGAGGCCGCGCCCCGGGTCGGCGTGGTCGATGCCGATGCGGGTGAGGTCCGCGACGTGACGGAGCTGCTGCCGCCGGGCGCAGGCGTCCTCGAGCTGATCGGGGACTGGGCTGCGTGGGAGTCCGTCCTGGCCGAGCGGACGCCCAAGCTGGTGCCGCAGCCGTTGGACTCGGTGCGGCTGCGCGCCCCGCTGACTCCGCGGCGCAACATCTTCTGTGTCGGCAAGAACTACCGCGAGCACGTCGCGGAGTTCGGCCGGTCCGGATACGACCAGCCGGACCGCTCCGAGGCGCTGCCGGAGTACCCGGTGGTGTTTTCCAAGGCGACCACTTCGGTCACCGGCCCCGTCGACGACATCCTCGCCCACCCGGGCGTGACCGCGGAGCTGGACTACGAGGCCGAGCTGGGCGTGATCATCGGGACCGGTGGACGCGGGATCAGCCGTGAGGCGGCGTTCGATCACGTGTGGGGGTACACGGTCGTCGACGACGTCACCGCCCGGGACCTGCAGCGCAACCACAAGCAGTGGCTGCTGGGCAAGTCGCTGGACACCCACTGCCCGCTCGGTCCGTACGCGGTGTCCGCCGACGAGATCGACGATGTCACGACCCTGCAGGTCGAGAGTTGGGTCAACGGTGAACCCCGCCAGTCCGCCCCGGTCAAGGACCTGATCTTCGACATCCCCGAGCTGATCGCCACCATCTCGGCCGGCATCACCCTGCTTCCCGGCGACATCATCGCCACCGGAACCCCGGCCGGGGTCGGGATCGGGTACGACCCACCGAAGTTCATGATCACCGGCGACGTCATCGAAGTCGCCATCACCGGCCTGGGCCGCCAGCGCAACCACATCGTCTGAGCCCGTACGCCCCGGCACACCCCCAACAGACAAGAACGCGAGGGAGAGTTGTGAAGGTCAACGGCAAGGAACTGGCTGTCGAGATCACCGGCGAGGGCCCCGCAGTCCTGTTCGTACACGGTTTGGGCGGGACGTCGAACTTCTACCAGGTCCAGGCCGACGCGCTGGCCGGATCGCGCACCGTGATCCGGGTCGACTCCGCCGGCGCGGGCCGGTCCGAGGTGAGCGACGAGATCAGCATCGACTCGCACGCCGACGACCTCGCCGCGGTGCTCGACGCGGCCGGGGTCGCGCAGGCCGCGGTCGTCGGCCACTCGATGGGCACCCTGGTGGTGCGGGAGTTCGCCACCCGCCACCCGGAGAAGGTCACCTCCCTGGCGCTGCTCGGCGCGGTCCGTGAGCCGGCCGAGGCCGGGCGTCAGGCCCAGCGCGACCGGGCCGCCACCCTGCGCGCGGAGGGCACCGTCGCGGTGGCCCCCGGCGTGGTGGCCAATGCCCTGTCCGAGACGACCCACAAGGACAAGCCCGAGGTCGCCGCGTTCGTCCGCGAACTGGTCATGCGGCAGGACCCCGAGGGCTACGCCCGCAACTGCGAGGCGCTGGCCGCCGCCACCGACCCCGGCCCGATCGACCCGGCGCTGCCGCTGCTGCTGATCACCGGCGACACGGACAAGGTCGGCCCGCCCGAGGCCAGCCACGAACTCGCCGACGCCCACGGCTCGGCGACCGTGGAGATCCTCCCCGGCGTCGGGCACTGGACCGCGCTCGAAGCGGCCGGACCGGTCACCGACCACCTGCTCAAGTTCCTCTGAACGTCCCGACGTAGAAGTCCAGGTCTGAGAGCCTCAAGGAAGAGGAGGGGCACGATGCCCACCACGACCAGCAAGACCCTGTTCCGCAACGTGTCGATCCTCGACTCCACCGGCGCCGACCCCTACCCGGGTGACGTCCTGGTCGAGAACGACCGCATCGCCGCCGTCGGCTCGGTCGAGACCGCCGCCGCCGAGGGCGCGCGGGTCGTCGAGGGGCGCCGGCGGACGCTGATGTCCGGCCTGTGCGACGCCCACACGCACTTCACCTGGAACAACTCCGCCGACCTCGACGGCCTCGGCGCCCTGCCGGTCGAGGAACACCTGCTCTTCGCGATCGAGTCGGCCAAGACCTACATCGACTCCGGCTACACCATGTGCCTGGGCGCGGCCTCGGCCAAGGACCGCCTCGACGTCGTCTGCCGCGACGCCATCAACGCGGGCCGCATCCCCGGCCCCCGCTACCTGGCCAACGGCCCGGAGATCGCGGTCACCGGTGGGGCGCTGGTCAAGGGGATCACCAAGTTCGCCGACGGACCCGAGGGCATGCGCAAGGCCGTCCGCGAGCTGATCGAGATCGGCGTGGACCAGATCAAGCTGTCGATGACCGGCGAGGAGATCACCGGCACCCAACGCGCCGAGGACACCTACTTCTCCGACGAGGAGACCGCCGCCGCCGTCGCCGAGGCCCACCGGCGCGGCAAGCGGGTCTGCGCCCACGCCCGGTCGGCGGAGAGCGTGAAGATGTGCGTCCGGAACAAGGTCGACATCATCTACCACGCCAGCTTCACCGACGCCGAGGGCATGGACATGCTCGAGGCGAACAAGGACTGGGTGTTCGTCGCCCCGGGTATCAACTGGCTCGTCGCCACCCTCTACGAAGCCGAGTCCTTCGGTTTCCCGCAGGAGGCGGCCGAGGCCGTCGGTTACAAGAAGGAACTCGACGTGGCCATCGAGGGCCTGCGGGAGATGCACCGGCGCGGGATCAAGATCCTCCCCGGAGGCGACTACGGCTTCGCATGGACACCGCACGGCACCTACGCCCGCGACCTCGAGCACTTCGTCGAGCTGCTCGGGTTCACCCCGATGGAGGCGATCATCTCCGCCACCGCGTGGGGCGGCGAGATCATGCTCCAGCCCGACGAGCTCGGCAAGGTCCAGCCCGGCTACCTCGCCGACCTGCTCCTCGTCGACGGTGACCCGCTGGCCGACATCACCGTCCTGCAGGACAACTCGAAGATCAACTACATCATGAAGGACGGCACGTTCCACAAGGAAGCCAGCGAGGACACCGGTGCAACCCCGCCGCCGCAGCCCGGCAACCCGGACCGCAACCAGGCACCCGCGTCCGTCTGAGTCCCGAACCGTTGGTCATCGAGCCGCCCGGCATCGCCTGGTGCCGGGCGGCTCACCTCGGTCTCGGTCAACCCCGGAACAGCCCTTCGCAAAGGACTGCAATGTCGCTGCTGGTCTGCCGCACCTGCCCCCGCTACGACACGGACAAGAACGGACGATTCAGCGTCGCGCTCACCGAGGCGCTCCACGAGAACCCCGCCATCGACGACATCCACCTGCGCTACGTCCAGTGCCTCGGCGGATGCCCGGACGACGGCGTCGCCGCCGTCGATGCACCCGGAAAGGCCCGCATCCGGTTCACTGGCCTCAGTAGCCAGCACGCCGATTCACTGATCAAGGCTGCACATTCCCACCAGGAGTCCGCTTCTGGCACACCACCGGAATGGGAGATCCCGGCCGAGCTCGAAGACCGGGTCAGCTCGGTCACCCTCAAACGCCGGCCCATACTGCGCTCCCGCTGACGACGACCGCGGCGCCACGTTCCGCGTGGGCATTCCTCCGAGTCCCCGAACGTCGTGACCGTTGTCAGGGGATCCCGGCCCCGCAGGTTCGCACCATCTGCGGAGCCTCCAGGCTCCCGAGCCGGACGCGGAGTTCGACATGGAGCTGATCGAGCGCGCGAACGGCGTCGAGCTGCCCGACTACGCCGGGGTGCTGGACTCCGGGACTCCGGCCCGCCGATCACCTCGTCGCCCCGGCCGTAGGACCCGCGCCTCGGGGCGCTGCACCGGCGGTCGCGGCTGACGGACGATTCCCGGCTCACCGCGGCACCGCCGTTGCGCCCGCCGGCCCGTCGTCCGGGTTGTCGCCATCTTGGTCGTCCGTCGCGGGCGTCGACCGGGCGACACCGTCCAGCAGGGCGTCGACCAGGCGACGGGGCATTCCCGGGTCGATCGCTTCCCGGGTGAGAACGGCCTTGAAGTGCACGGGGCCCACGAGCATCTCGAGGACGAGCCGGGGATCGGTGGTGTCCGCGAGCTCACCGCGGTCGACGGCGCGTGTGATCATCTGCCGGGCCCGCTCGTAGCGGGAGGCCCAGTAGCGGTCGCGGGCCTGTCGCGTGTCCGGGTCGTCGCCGGCGGCGAACCGGGTACACACCATCGAGGAGGCGAAGAACCGCGAGCTGCTCGACGCGTTCAGTCGGGCACGCACACCGGACCTCTCCCGCATCGAGGCGCCGGTGCTGTCGTCGGCCAACTGGGCGCACCACCTGCACACCCGCGGGAACTTCGAGGGCTATCTCGCCGTGGGCTCACAGCAGAAGTGGCTCGAGGTGCACGGCAACGAGCACTTCGCCGAGTTCTACACCGACTACGGCGTCGGCCTGCAGAAGCGGTTCTTCGGTCACTTCCTCAAGGGTGACGCGACCGGGTGGGAGGACCAGCCCCCGGTGCGGCTGAACGTCCAGCACGTCGACGGCTCCTTCGAGGAACGCGACGAGCAGGAATGGCCACTGGCCCGCACCCGATGGACCTCGTTCCATCTCGACGCCGGTACCGGCTCGCTGACGACCACCGGACCCGACACCGACCACACCGTCGACTTCGCCGCTCTCGGTCCCGGGGCCGACTTCTGGACCGACCCGCTCAGCGAGCAGTTGGAGATCACCGGTCCGGCCGCCGCCCGGGTCCGGCTCGCCTCCTCGACGACCGACGCCGACCTGTTCGTGACCCTGCGCGTGCAGGATCCGGACGGCAACGAGGTGTCCCTGGTCTCGGCGATCGACCCGCACGGTGTGCTCGGCGTCGGCTGGCTCCGCGCCTCCCACCGCGAGATCGACGAGCAGCGGAGCCTGCCGCATCGCCCCTGGCACCCCACACGCGGAGGCTCCCGCTGACTCCCGGCGCCGCCGTCGATCTGGACGTGGAGATCTGGCCGACCTCGATCGTCGTCCCGGCCGGATTCCGCATCGGGGTCACGCTGTCCGGCCGCGACTTCGAGATGCCCGGTGACGGTCCCTGGCCGGTCGTGTACGGGATCGAGCAGCGCGGCAACGGTGTGTTCGTTCACGACGACCCCGACGACCGACCGGCCGGAACCTTCGACGGCACCACCACCATCCACACCGGACCGGCCGCCGGCACGTCGATCCTCCTGCCCGTCATCCCCTCACCGGTTTGATCGACGCTCGAGATCGACCGTCGCCTTCGTGGCGAAGCAGACGCCGTCGCTCGGTGCGGAGGTCCTCGTCCGCGCGAGGTCAGCGGCGGTGCCTACCGCGCCGAGCTGGACGGCGCCGGGCCGTGGCCTTCTTCCCGGCGGTGGGGGTCGGCGCTGCCGAGCTCCCCTCCCGCCGCGGCGTGCGGGAGCTGTTTACCGTGCGCCCGCGGACGACCCCGATGAACTCCTCCATCAGGTCGGTGTTCTCCGCGTCCGGCCAGGTGAGCACGACACTCGACCTCGGAGCGTCGGTCAGCGGCCGGTAGGTGAGGTCCCGGCGGTGGTGGAGGCGGGCCAGCGACTGGGGGATGATCAGCAGGCCGACGCCCGCGGCGACGAGCGGGATCGCCTCGGCCGTCGTGGCGGGGTCGTATGCCGCCGGCCGTCCCGGCCGGTCGGCGGGCCAGTCGAGCGTGTCGTCCTGGGGCCGGAGGACGATGTCGTCGGCCAGGTCCTCGGCCGTGGCCTCCTCGGCCGCGGTGAGCAGGTGCCCCTTGGGGACGACGGCCACGGTGGTCTCGGTGTAGAGCGGGATCGCGTGCAGCCCGGTGCGGTCGATCGGCAGCCGGACCACGCCGGCGTCGAGCGCGCCGGTCCGGACCTGCTCGACGGTCTCGTCCGTGGTCGCCGGGACCAGCTCCAGCGGGACGTGGGGGCGGCGCTCGGCCCAGATCCGTGCCCACTTGCCCGGCGTGACGCCCGGGACATAGCCGAGCCGGAAGGACGCGGTGTCGGCGGGCTCGGTCACCGGCCCAGGCTATCGGCCGGTCCGGCACCGATACCGTGGGCATATGACGCGCCAGAGGTCCACCCAGACGATGAAGCCCGCGACGGCGGCGAAGAAGCTCGGCGTGTACCTCGACGCGACGCCCGACGAGTTCCGGAACGGCGTGGTCTCGCGCGACGAGCTCGACGCCCTGCAGGCCGATCCGCCGGAGTGGTTGCGCGAGCTGCGGCGCAACGGCCCGCATCCTCGGCCGGTCGTCGCCGACCGGCTCGGGGTGTCGATCTCCGGTCTGGCCCGTGCGGGGATCACCGAGCCGCTGACGACCGCGCAGATCGCGGCGCTGAAGGAGGAGCAGCCGGAGTGGCTGCTCCGCGAGCGCAGCATCCGGGCCGAGGCCCAGCGCGAGGAGGCCCGGCTGCGGGCCGAGCGGTCCGGGGCCGGCAAGTAGCCCGCATCCCGGGAGGACCGGGCCCGCCGGTCGGGGATGCGGGCGCGGGGCGAGTGTCGTCCGCCGCATCACGGGCGTCAGCCGAGCCGGATCATCGCCGCCACCGACGGCACCCCCGCGCCGCTGAGCACGAACAGCAGGTAGTACCCCGGCGGCGCCACGAAACCGTTCGGCGGCGTGCGGAGCACGACGGTCCCACCGGTTCGGGACACGATCGTCAGGCCGACGTGACGCTGGTCGGAGTTGAACGAGTGGGTCGACGAGCCGCACCGGATCAGGCAGGCCTGCGTGACGGCCGGACCGGAGACGGACACCGCGATCTCCGCGTCCCAGCCGGCCTCTGGCGGTGCCTGGTCGATCGCCGGCCGGGGCCCGCGGAACAGGTAGGGCGGGCTGTAGAGCTCCATCCGCAGCTCGGAGTGGTGGAACGGGTCGGGGTTCCACTGGGAGTCGGTGCCGGCGGTGAGGACCCGGCCGTCGGGGAGCAGCAGCGCGGTCGCGTGGTAGAGGCGCGGGACGGCCATGGTGCAGGCCGACAGCCAGGTGTCCGTCGCGGGGTCGTACCGTTCGGCCGGGTAGACCGGGTTGGCGCCGTTGTCGGCGTACCCGCTGCTGCTGCCGTTCGCGACGAACACCGTGCCGTCGGGCAGCAGCACCGCGTCCGGCATGACACGCGGCTGAGTCATCGGCGCGGTCAGCGTCCAGGCGGGGCTCGCGGTGCCGAGGTCGAGCAGCTCGCAGCTGCGGGTCGCCTCGGTGCGCATGTCCACCGGTGGGGCGCCCCCGCCGCCGATCAGCATGACCCGCGCCCGGTACGCCGGTGTGCTGTCCGGCAGCAGCGGCAGCAGCACGCTGGTGCCCTCCATGCCGTAGGTCCGGCCGTTGCGGCCCGGGCGGGCAGCGGCGTCCAGGGCCGTCGGGGTGTGCTGCATCGTCGCCAGATCGAGGAAGCGGGTGCGGGTGCCGGCGTGCATGAGCAGGGTCCCGTTCGGGAGGACGAAGACGAACGGGTAGGTGTCGAAGCCGGCGGCCTCGGCGAGCACGGGTGCGGGTTTCGGCGGTGCGAGCCCGCCGCCGTCCGGGTCGTAGACCTCGTAGGTGTGCGCGTTCCCGGCCGGCTGGCCCGCCCGCCAGTTCTTGCCGCCGAGGATCAGCACCCGGCCGTCGGGCAGGGTCACGCAGGTCGGGTACCAGCGGCCGGTCGCCAGCGTCCCGACCCGTTGCCAGCTGCCCCCGGAACCGCCGCCCGGTGTGAACGTGTGCAGGGCGTCGACGTGTGCCTGCTCGCGCTCACCGCCCGCGACGAGCACCCGGCCGTCGGCGAGCAGGGACTGGCCGGCGCAGAACAGGTTCGGGTTCCCGGGCGCCTGCTGGGGCCGTTGCCGGTTGCCGTTGGCGAGGTTGACGACCGCGGACTCGCCGTGGGGTTGCGGTGCGGAGGGTTCGTGCTCGCCGGGCGGGTCCAGGTAGTTCCAGAAGAGGATCTTGCCCGTGCGCAGCAGCACCGCGTGCACCCCGACGACCACCGAGTCGATCGGGGCGACCTGCCACGACCCCTCGAGCGGGCCGGAGCACACGGGCGGCGGCGGGGGCGGCCACACCTCGTAGGGGCCGCGGCCGGCGTCCCAGTAGATCTCGCCGCCCTGGAACCGGCTGACCCGGCCGAACCCGTGCGGGGTCGGCATCTCCCCGCTGATCGGGTAGCCGAGCCGGCCCCGCTCCCAGTCCAGTTCGGCCCAGCGCTGCTTGATCATCCCGTAGACCTCGTTGGCGCCGGTGGCGGGATGCCAGTAGATCGACCCGTTCTGGCCGGTGAAATGGTTGTAGCGACCGATCCCGTCGGGGGTGGCGGTCTCGTCGGTCAGCGGGTAGCCGAGGATGCCCTGCTCCCAGCCCAGCGCCTGCCATCGGTTCCGGATCGCGCCGTGCACCTCGTGGGCGCCGGTGGCCGGGGTCCAGTAGATCGATCCGTGCTGGAAGTGGTTGAAGCGGCCGACGCCGTCCGGGGTGGTGGTCTCGTCGGTCAGCGGGTAGCCGAGCGGTCCGGCCTCCAGCCCGAGCGCGGACCACTTGACCATGATCGCCCCGTGGACCGCGTGCGCCCCGACGCCCGGTAGCTGGTAGATCGATCCCCGCTGGTAGTGGCGGGCGCGGCCGATCCCGTCGGCCGTGGTGAACTCCGCTCCGACCGGGGCGCCGAGCACCCCGGCGTTGCCACCGAGCTGGGCGTGCTTGTCGTCGATCGTGCTCACGGTGCCTCCGGTGGTCGCTCACCGTCCCGGTCCGGTTACTCGGGCGGATCGCCTGTGCCGTTACCCGGTCGCAGCCCGTGCCGGGACGGCTGCCGGGTGCGACGGACCTCGACCGGCCCGTCCCGGATGGGCAACACTCGTCCGTTGCCACCACGCAACGGCGCGCCGCGGGCCGGCCGCCCGACGCCTCGGAGTGGGGGAATGCCGCCACCGCTGCTACTCGAACGCGAGGACGAGATCGCCGCGCTCGACGCGGCGATCCGCTCCGTCGCGGACGGCGAGGCGTGCGTCCTGCTGCTGGAGGGCCCGGCCGGTATCGGCAAGACCGGTCTGCTCGCCGCCGCGCGCCGCGGCGCGGCGGACGCCGGTCTGCGCGTGCTGGCGGCCCACGGCGGAGCGCTGGAGCGGACGTTCCCGTTCGGCGTCGTGCGGCAGCTCTTCGAACCGGTGCTCGCCGACCCCGCCGCGCAGGCCCGGGCGCTGTCCGGCGCCGCGGCCGCGGCCCGCGAGGTCTTCGACATCGTCGTCGAGCCCGCCGACTCCGCGCGGGACCCGTCGTTCGCCGCGTTGCACGGCCTGTACTGGCTGACCGCGAACCTCGCCGCGGACGGCCCCCTCGCGGTCGTCGTCGACGACCTGCACTGGTGCGACGCCGCGTCCCTGCGCTTCCTCGCCTACCTGGCGCGACGGCTCGACGGGCTGCCGGTGCTCGTCGCGGCCGCCGTCCGACCGGCCGAGCGGGCGGTCGACGCGGCGGTGCTCGGTGAGCTGGCCGCCGACCCGTCCACGGTGTCCGTGCGGCCCCGGCCGCTGAGCGAGGCGGCGACGGCCGCGCTGCTCGGTGCGCAGCTGGGCGGGGCGGCCGAGGGTGCCACCGACCCGGCGTTCACCGCCGCCTGCCACGCCGCGACCGGCGGCAACCCGCTGCTGCTGCACGAGCTCGTCCGGGCACTGGCGGCCGAGGGCGCCCGCCCGGACGCGAGCCACCTGCGGATGGTCGCCGACGTCGGGCCCCGCGCCGCGGCACGGTCGGTGCTCGTGCGCCTCGCCCGGTTGCCCGACGTCGCGGTGCGCACGGCTCGGGCGGCCGCGGTGCTGGGTGACGGCGCCGACCTGTCGCTCGTCGCCGATCTCGCGGGGGTCGGCGAGGAGCGGCGGGGCCCGGCCGTCGACGCGCTGGTGCGTGCGGAGATCCTGCGCGCCGAGCCGCTGGCGGAGTTCGTGCACCCGCTCGTCCGCGACGCCGTGTACCAGGACGTCACGCCGGTCGCGCGGGCGCAGGCCCACGCGCGGGCCGCGCGGCTGCTGGCCGCGCGGTACGCGCCGGCCGAGCAGGTCGCCGTCCACCTGCTGGCGGTCCCGCCGCGCGGCGACGGCTGGGTGGTGGACACGGCGCTGCAGGCCGCCCGGACGGCGGCCCGCCGGGGTGCCGCGGACAGCGCCGTCGAGCACCTGCGGCGGGCGCTCGCCGAACCCCCGCCCGGACCGCTGCGCGCGGACGTCCTGCGGGAGCTCGGGCGCGCGGAGCTGCTGATCTCCGGGCCGGACGCGGTCGCGCACCTCCGCCAGGCGTACGACGCCGTGGTCGAGCCCGGCCGCCGCGCCGAGGTGGCGCAGCTGCTGGGCCGGGGCCTGCTGTTCACCGGTGATCCCGCCGCGGCCGCCGAGCTGGCGCGCCGGGCGGCGGACCGGCTGCCGCCGGATGACGACGACGGCCGCGCCGCGCTGCTGGCGCTCGAGCTGATGGCGGTGTTCTTCGGCGGCGGGAACCCCGCGGGCCTGGCCCGGCTCGCGCCGTACCGCACCCGGCCGGTGGGCGACGGTCCGGGCGCGCGGATGCTCGCCGCGGTGGTCGGGCAGGAATGGGCCTACGCCGGCGGGCCGGGCGACCGGTGCGCGGAGCTGTCGCTGCGGGCACTCGCCGGCGGCCGCCTGCTGGCCGCCGACTTCGCGTTGCTGGGCATGACCGCGCTCGTGACCCTGGTGCTCGCCGACAGCGACGCGGCGCCGGACGCGATGGACGCCGCGCTGGGCGAGGCGCACCGGCGCGGATCGCTGCTGGACAAGGCCGCGGTCAGCCTGTGGCGCGGGTTCGGGTTGCTGCGGGGCGGGGACCTGACCGAGGCGGAGCGGTCGGTCCGCGGCGGGCTCGACGAGTTCGTCCGGTGGGGCTTCGGCGACGTGGCCGCGCACGTGCACGGGGCGGCGTTCCTGTCCGCTGTCCTGCGCGAGCGCGGCGACCTCACCGGTGCCCGCCGCGCGCTGGAACGCTCCCGGGACCCCGGCGACGGCTCCGAGGCCGCCCGCTACTGGTGCCACGCCGAGCTGGAGCTGCTCGTCGCCGAGGGCCGGTTCGCCGAGGCCCTGCCGGTGGCCGACGACCTCGCCCACCGGTTCGGGTTCCTGCGCCACCCCATCGACACGCCGTGGCGCTCGCTGAAGGCCGTTGCGCTCGACGCCCTCGGCCACCGGGAGGAGGCGCTCGCCCTGCTCGCCGACGAGCTGGCGCTCGCCCGGGCCTGGGGCGCGCCCGGGACCGTCGCGCGCACGCTGCGGGCCCTCGGGACGCTGCGCCGCGACCGCGGCCTCGACGACCTCCGCGAGGCGGTCGAGACGGCCGACGGTTCGCCGGCCCGGCTCGAGCACGCCCGGGCCGTGGCCGCGCTCGGCGCCGGGCTCCGCCGCGCCGGCCGGGTGCGCGAGGCCCGCGAGCCGTTGCGCCGGGCGGTGGAGCTGGCCCAGGCGTGCTCGGCCGGAGGCCTGGTCGAGCAGGCCCGCGCGGAGCTCCACGCCGCCGGCGGGCGGGCCCGGACCACCGCCTCGACCGGTCCGGGCTCGCTGACCGCCAGCGAACGCCGCGTCGTCGACCTGGCCGCGCGCGGCGCGACCAACCGGGACATCGCGCAGGCGCTGTTCGTCACCCCGAAGACGGTCGAGCTGCACCTGTCGCACGCCTACCGCAAGCTGGGTATCTCCTCCCGCCACCAGCTGGCCGCCGCGCTCGCCGCCGTCTGAACACTGGGGTGCCGTCTGGGGTGTTCCCGGGTCCCGCGGGGCGCGGCAGGGCGGAGGCTGGCCGGATGGACGGCAGGGCGAGCGTGATCCGCCTGGAGATCCGGCTCGACGGCGAGTCGCCGGTCGGGTGCGCCCGCGACGAGCAGGGCCGCTCCCGCGACTTCGCCGGCTGGATGGGCCTGGTCGCCACGATCGACGGACTGCTCGCCGCCGCGCCGCCCGCATCCCCGCCCGAGGAGAGGTCCGGACCATGACCACGCGTGTCGATGCCCCCGCCCGGCGGCGCCGGGCCCTGGCCGCCCTGTCGGCGGCCGTCACCCTGCTGGCGACCGGCGCCTGCGCCGCGCAGGCCGCCCCCGCCGCCGCGACACCCGACTACGGGGTCGCCCTGCAGCCGCAGCTGGAGCAGCTCGCCCGCGACCTGCTGGTGACCGGCGCCGTCGTCGAGGTCCGCTCGCCCGAGCTGGGCGACTGGACCACCACCCTCGGCACCCGCACCTACCGCGGCACTGACCCGGTGCAGGTCGGTGACCACGTCCGCATCGGCAGCGTCACCAAGACCTGGACCGGGACGGTCGTCCTGCAGCTCGTCGACGAGGGCAGGCTCCGCCTCGACGATCCCGTCGCGACCTACCGGCCGGACGTGCCGAACGGACGGAACATCACGATCGAGCAGCTGCTCACCATGCGCAGCGGGCTGGGCAACTACACGACCGACCCGGAGCTGAACCGGCGCATCGACGCCGACCCGGGCACGGTGTTCCAGCCCGAGGAGCTCATCCGGATGGGCCTCGCGCTGCCGGTCGAGTTCCCGCCCGGCCAGGGGTTCTACTACTCCAACACCAACACGGCGCTGCTGGGCCGGATCGTCGAGCAGGTCACCGGCAACCCGCTGGGGACGGAGATCGAGCGGCGCATCCTCGGCCCGCTCGGCATGACCGGGTCCTCCTTCCCCGCGCTCACCTCCGCCGCCCTGCCCGACCCGCATCCCGAGGGCTACACCTACGGCACCTTCGTCGAGACGATCGACTCCAACGTGCTGCCGCCGGAGACGCAGGCCGCGGCCCGCGCCGGCACCCTCGCGCCGATGGACGTCACCTTCACCAACCCGTCCTGGGCGTGGAGCGCGGGCGCCGGCATCTCCACCGTGGACGACCTGACCCGCTACGTGCGTGCGCTGGTCGGCGGCGAGCTGCTCGGCCCGCAGCTGCAGAAGGCCCGGCTCGACAGCGTCCGGCCGGTCGACCCCGCCGCCCCCGAGGGGCCGGGCTACGGCCTCGCGCTCGCGAGCTTCGGGAGCTTCTACGGCCACACCGGGGAGCTGCCCGGGTTCAACACCTTTGCCGGGTACGACCCCGAGCGCGACATCAGCGTCGTGGTGTGGACCTCGCTCGCACCGTCGCCGGACGGCCAGGACCCGGCGGCGCAGATGGCCAGGACGATCATCGCCGAGCTGGCGACCGCGGGCCGGTAGGAGCCCGCGCCGGCCGGCTGCCGTCACACCCCGCCGGACGTCGACCGCTGCGGGTAACGGCCCGCGCACCCACCGCGAGGACCCCGGCAGGACTCCAGGGGGTTGCCATGGCACTCGCGGGGACGCGGCCGGCCGCGGGTGAGCCGGCACCACCGGCCGGACGCATCCGTCTGATCCTGGTCAACGGCTTCCGGCTCGTGGTCGAGGGCGTGGACGTCCACCCGTGCGTGGTGTGCCGGCGGCTCCTCGCCCTCCTCGGCCTGCGGGGCGAGCTGCCGCGCGCCGTCGCCTCCGGCACCCTGTGGCCCGACGTGCCCGAGGCCCGGGCCTGCGGGAGCCTGCGCACCGCGCTGTGGAAGCTGCGGAGGATCGACCCCGGCCTCGTCGAGATCCGGGGTGGACACCTGGGCCTCGGCGGTGAGGTCCACGTCGACGTGACGGCGGTGATCCACTGGGCGCGGCGGCTGATCGAACGACCCACGGCGGGGGAGGCACAGCTGACGCCGGACGGCCCGCACGGCGACCTGCTCCCAGGGTGGTACGAGGACTGGGTCGTCGACGAGCGGGAACGGCTCCGCCAGCTCCGCCTGCACGCGCTCGACATCGCCGCGACGCAGCTCGGGGTCCGCGGGCGCTACGCGGAAGGCATCACCGCCGCGCTCGAGTCGATCCGGCTGGAGCCGCTGCGGGAGAGCGCCCATCACACGCTCCTCGTGCTACACCTCGCGGAGGGCAACGTCGGCGAGGCCGTCCGCCACTACCGCGCCTTCCACGCCCTGGTCCGGGCCGAGCTCGGTGTCGACCCGTCGCCCCGGCTGACCGACCTGATCACGGCGCACGTCGACCGGCTGGACCACGACGGCGGCCGGGCCGGGGCCCCTTACCGGACACCGGAGTCGAACCGGATCGTGACGGGCGTGAAGCGACCCTCCGGCACCTCGACGGTCAACGGTTCGGCGTAGGGGAGGGGCCGGCCGTCGACCGTGGTCGCGTGCAGCCGGTACTGCCCGGGTGCCAGCTCGACGCGGAACGTCCCGTCGGGCGGCGTCCGGACCTCGGCGACCGTCGCCGACGAGCCGGGATCGGTGATCCGCACGTGCGCCGGGAGCGGGCGGGTCGGGCAGGCCTCCGCCGTGGTGAGCGTCGGGCAGCCGACGTCGACGACCGCGACCCCGGTGACACCGGAGGGTTGCCCGCCCCCCGGTTCGTCGCCGCACGCGCCACCGGACGCCACCGCGAGGGCGATCAGCACGCCGGCCCGGCGAGCCGCACCGGACCGGGTGGGCTCGGCCATTCCGCACCCTCCGGTCGCTCAGAGGCCGGCCACGAGCCGTGCCGTGTACCCCATCATGACCAGCCAGAACAGTCCTGTGAAGCCGCGCTCGCCCAGCTTGGAGTTGAGGTGCCGGCCGAAGTAGGTGGCACCGAACATGAGCGGCACCGCGGCCAGCGCCAGCAGGTAGCCGTCGAACGGGATGAGTCCGGCCTCGGTCCAGATCGCGGTCTTGGTGACGTCACCGACCAGCGACGCCAGCGACAGCGCGCCGACCAGGTACCGGCGGTCCAGGTCGAGGCTGCGCACCGCCAGCCCCTTCAGCGGGCCCGACGTCCCGGCGAACCCGGAGGTGGCCCCCGACCCGAACGCCAGCACGCCCGCGCCGAGCCGCCGCAGCCGGGTCAGGTCGAACCGCTCCGCGACGAACGCGAGGACGAACGTGACGATGACCGCGATCGTCACGACGTCGTCCGGCACCGCCACGAACGCGAGCGCCCCCAGCGCGGCCCCGACCGCGACGAGCAGCACCACGAGTGCCGCGCTCCGCCACGGGATCGTCGTGCGGTAGGCCCACACCTTCACGACGTTGTTCGAGGCCAGGAGCAGCGCCGCCAGTGCGGTACCCGGCTTCGTGCCGAGCAGCAACGCCAGCGCCGGCACCAGGATCAGGCTGCCGCCGAAGCCGGCCGAGGCGGACACGACGAACGCCGCGGCCACCGCGACCAGCACGACGGCGACGAGTACGGCGTCCACGTCAGAATCGGGTGCCGCAGATCCACGTGCCCCAGCTGTTGACCGCGTCGGCGAACTCGCCGTAGAGCCACACCCTGCTCGCGTCACCACCGTCCCGGGCATGACCGAAGTAGTCACCCCACCGCCCGAGCGTGTAGGCGCTCTCGCCGGCCTTCACCAGCGCGCTTCCCTGCATGCTGTTCGCCGCGTCGGTCACCCGCCGCCCGGTCTGGCGCAGCGACCCGTACTCCTGCCTGCTCGACCGGCTGAAGCACAGGTGGGCGTTTCGGCTGATGTCGGTCTGAACGACCGGGAAGAAGTAGTAGAAACCGCTGGCCCCGAACGCCCCCTGCTGGACCACCTGCCGCGTGGTGGTGTCGATCTCGTACCACTGGACCGCGCACCGGGCGGCCGAGTCCCCGGACCAGGTGATCTTCGACGTGTGCGCGGTCCACAGCCGTTGCGTGCCACCGACGAACTGGAACACCGAGCTGAGCAACCGGGTGTCGTTGGTCTCGATCCGCGTGGTCGTGTCGGGCTGCTCGGCGTCCGGTGGGAGGTCGTAGGAGCGGCAGGCGACGCGGTGGGCCCGCAGGTTCGGCTGCGCACCCCGCCAGTGCGCGAGCGGGTCGTCGAGCTGCCACAACGTCAACGTGCTGCCCGACGGCCACAACGCGTTGCAGAAGTACGCCGGCGGGTTTCCCCCGGTTCCCCGGAAATGCATCGTCGACTGCACCGTGAACGCCACGGAGTTGTCCGGGTTGCGCAGGTTCCAGAAGTCGTACCAGCCCAGCGCCGCGCCCGCGTACGCCTCGGCCTTGTTGAGGATCCGGAGCTTGGCGTACGAGAAACCACCGCTCCCGCCGACCGCGAACTGGTTGGTGGTGAGGTAGATGCCCTGGGTGTCGAAACCCAGCATCGGGTAGTCGGCCCAGTTGGCGCTGGGGGTGCTGCCGTCCACCCCGAAGTCCAGTGCCCACACCCACCAGGCCCCTGCCGGATCCGCGCCCTGCGAGACCCCGAGCATGATCCAGGAGCCGGCGGGGGACTGGCGGCGGGCGGCGACGGCGATGATCCAGCGACCGGCGTAGTGGTCGTAGGCGAGCTTCGGGTCGAAGAGCCCCGCCCCGGCCGGGAGGACCGTCGAGAACAGCGCGGTCATGTTCGGCCAGCGGAACCGCAGGCTGCCGTCCTTGCGGTAGCCTGCCAGGTCGACGTTCACCGCGACCAGCACGTCGGCGGGGCCGACGGCCATCGTGCAGTCCGGGGGCCGGAAGCCGGTCTGCGGCGTGCCCTCGAACGAGTGCGTGGTCGCGGGCGCGAGGCTCCCCGCATGGTCGGCCGGCGCCGCGTCCTCCGGGACGTCCGCGAAGTCCAGCACGTCGTACACGGGTTCGGTGGCCACCTCGGTCGAGGGGTCCTCCACCAGGGTGTCGTCGGTGTCGGCGCTCAGCGGCGTCGGATCGGGTTGCTCGGCCGCGGTGACCAGCTCCCGGTACTCCTCCATCGACACCGGGAACCGGGTCCGCCCCCGCATCCAGGACGGCTTGTGCACCCGGACCGAGGTCGCGACCAGCTCCTCCGCGGTGAACTCGGCCGGTGACCGGGCAATGCCTGCCGTGGTCCCGCCGGCCTGTTGCTGCATACCGTTCGCCATGGTCGCTCCCCTCGGGCCCCATACCGCCGTCGGGGAGTCTGCGGACCGGGCGTCATCGCGGCGTCACCCGCTGCGTGCGCCGCCGCGGGAGCTCAGCTGCTCGGGGCCTCCGGGTCCTGTTCCGCGGTGTCGTCCCGGTCGGGAGGCGGGTCGGGTTGCTCGGCCCGCCGCTTGAGCTCCCGCCACTCGTCGGGGCCGACCGGTGACCCGATCGGCACCTCCTGCTCGGGGTGCTCGTCGGCCGGGTCGGGTTCGGCGGCCGAGGGCTCGACCCCGGCGGCCTCCGGCCCCCTGCCTGCTCCGGCACGGTCGTCTGCACTGCTCATGTGGTGCCTCTTCTCTGCCGTGCAGCCGACCGTACCCGCCGCCGGTATGCCGTCGCGCCGGTCGTGACCAGGCGTCGACGGGCGCCCGGGGCGCTCCGCTCCCGAGGACCGCAGGGGTTGTCCCGACCGGGCAGGCCCCACGCCCTCCCGGGGGACGTCCCCGGCGGGCCGGGTGCGCACTCCCTCGCCCGGCTCGGCCGGGTCCCGCATCGTCGTCCTGCCTCGCCCGTTCCGGGCTCGGGCGCCGGCGGATCCCGTCCGGCCCGCAGTGCGAGTGAAAGGGAACCGCTGATGGCCCGTCGACGTCACCGGGTGGCCGCCGCCCTGGCCGTCCTCACCGGACTTGCCGTCACCTCCTGTGCGGCCCCGGCGGCCGGTCCACCGGCGGAGCCCGGGCCGGCCCCCGTCCCACCCGGTCTCGAGCGCTTCTACGGCCAGCGGCTGGCCTGGGGGCCGTGCGCGCCGCTGGCGACGAACGCCGACGACCGTGCGCTGTTCGAGGACCCGGCGTTCGACTGCGCACGGCTCGAGGTCCCGCTCGACTACGCCGCACCCGGCGGGCGTACCGCGCAGGTCGCGGTGCTGCGGAACCGCGCCGACCAGCCCGCGATCGGGTCGCTGGTGCTCAACCCCGGCGGCCCGGGTGGGTCCGGGACGTCGTTCGCCGCCGGGATGAGCGGGGCGCTCGGCGGTGGGCCGTTCGACGTCGTCGGGTTCGACCCGCGCGGGGTCGGGGCCAGCACCCCGCGGATCGACTGCCTCAGCGACGCGGAGTGGGACGCCGAGCGAGCCGACGCCGACCACGACACCTCCCCGGCCGGCGTCGCGCGGGCCGAGGACCGCAGCCGGCGGGAGGCGGCGAACTGCGTGCGGCGCTCGGGCGCCGACGTGCTGGCCCACGCCGGCACCCGGGAGGTCGCCCGGGACCTGGACATCCTGCGTGCGGCGCTCGGCGACCGCCGGCTCACCTACCTCGGCTTCTCCTACGGCACGCGGATCGGCGCCGAGTACGCCGAACGGTTCCCGGGCAACGTCCGGGCGATGGTGCTCGACGGCGCCGTGGACCCGACCGAGAACGCCGTGGACAGCAGCGTCGCCCAGATGGCCGGCTTCCAGCAGGCGTTCGACGCCTTCGCGGCCGACTGCGTGCGCCGCCCGTCCTGCCCACTGGGCACCGACCCGGCGCGTGCCACGGCCGAGTTCCAGGCCCTGACCCGGCCGCTGATCGACCGGCCCGCCCCGGTGCCGGGCGACACGCGGACGCTGTCCTACTCGGACGCGCTCACCGCCGTGTTCGCCGCGATGTACGGCTCGCACGCGTGGCCGGAGCTGTCCACGGGGCTCGCCCAGCTGCGCGCCGGAGACGGCGCCACCCTGCTGCGGCTGGCCGACCAGTACTACGGCCGTCGCCCCGACGGCACCTACCCGGACGACATGGAGGCCCTGCAGGTCGTCAACTGCGCCGACGGGGACCGGATCACCGACCGCACCGTCGCCGCCGAGCTGTCCCGGCGCGCGACCGCGGCCGCGCCGTTCGCCGACGCCGGGCGGGGCACCTCCGGCGCGCTCGACACGTGCGCGTTCCTGCCGATCACCCCCACCGGCGTCGCCCACCTGCCGCACGCGCCGGGCCTCCCGCCGACCCTGGTCATCTCGACCACCGGCGACCCGGCCACGCCGTACCGGGCCGGGGTCCGGCTGGCCGAGGCGCTGCACGCCCGCCTGCTGACCGTCGAGGGCGCCCAGCACACCGCCGCCGCCGAGGGCCACCCCTGCGTCGACGACGTGGTGGCCGACTACCTCGTGCACCTGACGCTGCCGCCCGAGGGGGCCCGCTGCGCGCTCACCCGTCCCTGATCGCCCACCGAAACCCGTCCGAGGAGGACGCGACATGATCGAAGTGAAGGCTCTTTCCAAGCGGTACCGGTCGACGACGGCCGTCGACGACCTGACGTTCACCGTCCGCCCCGGCGCGGTGACCGGGTTCCTCGGGCCGAACGGTGCCGGGAAGTCCACGACCATGCGGATGATCGTGGGGCTGACCCGTCCGAACGCCGGGGAGGCGCTCGTCGCGGGCCGCCCCTACGCCCGGCTCGAGCACCCGCTGCGCACGGTCGGCGCGATGCTCGACGCCGGCTGGGTGCACCCGAAGCGGTCGGCGCGCGCCCACCTGCGCCGGCTGGCCCGGTCGAACGGGCTGCCCGAGGGCCGGGTGGCCGAGGTGCTCGGCACGGTCGGCCTCACGACCGTGGCGGACCGGCCGGTCCGGACGTTCTCGCTCGGGATGCGCCAGCGGCTCGGCATCGCCGCGGCCCTGCTCGGTGACCCCGCGGTGCTGCTGTTCGACGAGCCGGTCAACGGCCTCGACCCGGAGGGCGTCCGGTGGTTCCGCACGCTGGTCCGCGGAATGGCGGCCGAGGGCCGGACCGTGCTGGTCTCCAGCCACCTGCTCGCCGAGATGACGCTCACCGCCACCGAGCTGGTCGTGATCGGCCGGGGCCGGCTGATGGCGCAGGGCTCGCTCACCGACCTCGCCGGCCCGGGTGGTGCCTCCCTGGAGGAGACCTACCTGCGGCTCACCGGCCAGGCCGTGGAGTACGTGTCGGGGGAGGCGGCATGAACACGAACGCGATCGCCGCCGAGCGCGGCACGCTGCTCTCCGCCCGGTCGTTCTGGTGGTGCGCCGCGCTGAGCGTCCTGCTCGTCACCGGGGTGGCCGCCCTGGTCGCCGCGTTCCCGACGGCCGGGGTGCAGATGGACGGGACCGAGTTCCTGCCCCTGGGGCAGCTGGTGGTCCTGGTGCTGGCCGCGCTCACCATCACCGGCGAGTACCGGCACGGCACGATCCGGGTCACCTTCCTCGCCGTCCCGGACCGCACGACCGCGCTGCTGGCCAAGACCGTGGTGGTGGCCCTGGCCTGCGGCGTCGTCGGGCTGGTCACCGCATCGGCCGCTCGCGGCACGGCCTGGTCGATGCAGCCCGGCGCCGGACTCGCCGAGCTGGGCGCCGGGCCGTGGCGCGCGGTGGCCGGGGCCTTCGCGGTGTTCGCCCTCTCCGCGGTGCTCGCGGTCGCCGTGGCGACCCTGGTGCGCAGCACCGCGGGATCGTTGCTGCTGCTCCTGGGGTGGGTGCTGGTGGCCGAACCGGTCGTGGGGTCGCTGCCGCGGGTCGGTGACGACATCGGCCGGTGGCTGCCGTTCGCCAACCTCGACCACTTCCTGTACGCGGGCCGGCCCGAGCCGGGATCGATCTTCGACGCGGGACCGGTGTTCGGGCCCTGGGGTGCGCTCGTCTACGTCACCGGGATCGCGGCCGCGGTGCTCGCGGCGGCGCTGTGGGTGGCGAACCGGCGGGACGCCTGAGCGGAGGGAGCCCGGGAACCGCGCCGCGCGGACGGTCGTTCCCCCGGCGGGTGCGGCCGGCCGGCGCGGGCACCCGGGATCGTGGAGGAGCCACTGATGCGCAGTAACCTGTTCGCCCCGGAGAACCAGGAGCAGGAGTCGGCGCAGCCGGGCCTGCGGCTGCAGAACTCGAAGATGCTCAAGGTCGAGCTCAACGGCGAGGTCCTGGCCCGGCAGGGGTCGATGGTCGCCTACCAGGGCGACGTGCGCTTCGAGGCGCTGGGCGCGGGCGGCATCGGCCGGTTCATCAAGCAGCAGCTGACCGGCGAGGGTGTGCCCCTGATGAAGCTGAAGGGGCGCGGCGACGTGTTCCTCGCCGACGCCGCGGCCGACGTCCACGTCATCGACCTGGAGGGGCCGGACGACACCCTGACCATCAACGGCAAGAACGTCCTGGCCTTCGAGCCGACGCTGTCCTACGACGTCCGGATGACGTCCGGCGCCGGTTCGGTCGGCGGGGCCGGCCTGTTCAACTGCGTCTTCCGCGGGCGGGGCCGGCTCGCCATCACCGCGAAGGGCGCGCCGGTGGTCCTGAACGTCGACGCGCCGACCTACGCGGACCCGCAGGCCGCGATCGCGTGGTCGGCCGGGCTGCAGGTCGGGCTGCACCGCGCCGAGCAGCTCGGCGTCGGGACGCTGCTGGGCCGCACGACCGGCGAGCGGTACACGATGACGTTCTCCGGGCAGGGGTTCGTCATCGTGCAGGCCTCCGAGGAGGTCCCGGCGAACGCGATCGCGGGGAACGGCAGCGGCGAGCAGAGCGGGGTCGGCGGCCTCCTCGGAGGATTCCTGAAGTAGCCCCGTGGCCCACCCGGCCGGCCCGCGGCCGCCGTCAGCTCGCGGCGGCCGCCCGGTCCGCGGCGAGCGCGAGGAACTCGTCCCGCGCCGCCCCGCTCGCGGCGGCGATCACTGTGCGCGCCATCGCGACCGCCCCGTGCAGGACGGCCTCGTCGGCACCCGGACCGCAGGCGTCGGCGGCGAACTCGACCGTGTGCGGCACCGCGTCGGAGCCCCGGAAGGCGATCATCGGGTGGATGCCGGGGACGACCCGCGTCACGTTGCCCATGTCGGTGGAGCCACCCGAGCGCGGGCGGTCGGTCACCGGGTCGCGACCGAGGGCGCGCACCTGCTCGTCCCACGTCGTGGCGAGGAACGGGTGCTGAACGAGCTCCTCGTACCGCGGCTCGGCCCGTTCGTGCGACCACTCGCACCCCGTCGCGACCGCGCCGGCCTCGAAGCAGGCGAGCATGCGGCGCTTCGCGTCGTCGAGGGTGTCGCTGTCGAACGCACGCACCTCGGCCCGCAGCACGGTCTCCGCCGGGATGATGTTGGTGGCCTCCCCGCCGTTCGCGACGTAGGCGTGCAGCCGGACCCCGTCGGTGAGCTGCTGGCGGAGCAGCCCGATCGCCACCAGCGCGACCGTCGCCGCGTCCCCGGCGTTGACCGCCTTGTGCGGTGCGGCGGCGGCGTGCGCCGCGCGACCGGTGAACGTGACGTCGAAGCGGTCCACGGCCTGCGACTGGGAGACCGTGCAGCTCACGTCGTCCCCGCCGTTGCCGTGCACCATCAGCGACAGGGTGGCGCCGGCCCAGGCGCCCCGTTCCAGGAGCAGCACCTTGCCGCCGCCGTGCTCCTCGGCCGGGGTGCCGAGCAGCACGACGGTGAGCCCGTAGGTGTCGGCGACCTCGGCGAGCGCGAGCGCCGCGCCGAGGCCGGCAGCCGCGATCACGTTGTGCCCGCAGGCGTGCCCGATCTCGGGCAGCGCGTCGTACTCCGCGCACACCACGACCCGGAACGGCCCGGTCCCGCGCACGGCCTCGAACGCGGTGTCCAGGCCGTAGGCGCCGCGGGTGACGGTGAACCCGGCGCGCTCCGCCTCGTCGGCGAGCAGGGCCGCGGCCCGGTGCTCGGAGAAGGCGAGCTCGGGCGTCGCGTGGATCGTGTGGCTGATCTCGACGAGCCGGGCGGCCCGGTCCTCGATCGTGCGGGCGACGGCGTCGTCGAGGCCGAGTGAGGTGGTGGCCGTCATGGGGGCGCCTTTCCGGGTCAGGGGAGGAGGCCGAGGACGAGCTCGGCGACGAGGGTGGACAGGACGTAGGACGCGGTGATCGCGACGATCCCCACCGGAATGATCTTCCAGCCGATGGAACGGATCTTGACGAGGTCCTTGCCGAGGCTCAGGCCGGCGGCGGTGAGGACCGGGGTGACGATCGCGGTGAAGCTGACCGTCTCCATCAGCCCGTGGATCCACTCGCCGACCGGGGAGAGCGGGGTCGTGATCAGCGCGCCGATGGTCACGACCGCGATGATCGCCGACACCTTCCCGCGGGTGAGCCGGTAGAGGCCGATGCTGGCCAGCATCACGGCGGTGATCACGGCGTAGGCACCCAGGATCGACCACGAGAAGCCCTTCGCCGCGATGAACGAGACGATCAGGCCGACCAGCAGGACCAGCGGGACCGACGTCCACAGCGGGATGGACACGGTGACGGGCCGTTCCTCGGCGGGCTCGGTCGCGGTGCCGGTCGCCGTCCCGGTGGTGGCCGCTGCGGTGCGCGGGGTGCGGCTGAGCAGGTGGTAGAGGCGGTCGGCCAGCGGGAGCGCGACGTACATGCCCACGTAGACGCCGAGCAGACCGGTGAGCATGTTGGAGATCGCGGCGACGGCGAGCACCTGCCCCTCCAGCTCGGGGTGCACGTCGACGACGCTGGCCGCGGCGGCCGCCATCATCGAGCCGGAGCCGACGCCCGAGCCCATGGCCAGCGCGAGCGGGTCGAAGATCTGCAGGGAGGCGCAGATCGAGGCGATGACGCTGACGAGCGCGGCACCGAACACGGAGCCGAAGATGTACATCGACAGGACCCCGCGGTACTCGTGCGAGTCGGGGCCGTACCTCTCGCTGACCATCCCGAACGCCGGTTCCCGGTCGATGGAGAAGGTCGCCCCGATCGTGGCCGGCCCCATCTTGAGCAGCACCGCGAGCGGCAGCGCGAGCAGGATCGTGCCGAACAGGTGGCCGAACTCCTGCAGGAACAGTGCCGGCCCGGCCTCGACGAGCAGCCCGAGGTTCGGGCCGATCTCGAACGACAGGCGCGCGACCAGCAGCAGGATCGCGATCCACATGAGCGAGGACGCGGCGGCCTGGAGGTCGAGCCCGAGCGGGCGCCAGCGCTGCGTGGAGACGACGAGCCCCCCGACCAGGCCCCACACCATCGGCAGGAGGGTGACCGCGGCGGGGCCGAGCGGGATCTGCGCCGGGCCGATCAGCTGGGCGCCCGCGGCGAGGACGGCGAACGCCGCCATCAGGCCCCACAGGCGCGGGGAGCGCAGCGTGAAGCGGATCGGGCCGACCGTGCCGGTCGGCGATGCGGACGGCGCTTCGGACATGGGCACCTCTCGATGGCGACGGTGACAAGGGAGGTAGGAGGTGCGGGAACGGTAGGAGAACGTACGGTTTGCTCCGGCAGATCGCCGGAAAATCGACATCGGGGGAGCGTTCGATGCAGGAATCGCCGCCTACGGCGCCACCGTTGCGCGACGACGACCTGCGGCTGGTGCACGCCCTGCAGATCCGGCCCCGGGCCAGCTGGTCGGCGCTGGCGCGCGCCATCGGCTCGGACCCCGTCACGCTCGCCCGCCGGTGGGAACGCCTCCGCGCGCGGGGAGACGCGTGGATCGCGGTGTACCGGGCCACCGGCATGCACGCCGCGCTGCTGGAGGTGGACTGCGCGCCCGCGGACGCCATGCGCATCGCCGAGCAGATCGCCGCCGACCCCGAGGTCCTCACCATCGACCTGACCGCGGGCAACCGCGACCTGCTCGTCACGCTGCTGTGCGAGGGGCCCGACCGGATCGCGGGCTACGTCCTGGATCGGGTCCCGGCCCTGCCCCGGGTCCGCGCGCTGCGCACGCAGATCATCACGTCCGCGGTCTCGGACGCCCGCAGCTGGCGGGTCCGTGCCCTCGAGCCCGCCGAGGTGGCCGCGCTGGAACGGGAGCCCACGTCGTCGCGGACGGTGAAGGTGAGCCGCGATCTCGTCGCGACGCTCCAGGCCGTCCTGATGCGCGAGCCGAGGATCAGCGTGGCAGCGCTGGCCGAGGAGATCGGCGTGCCGAGGACGCGGGCCGCGGCCGTGCTGTCGTCCGCGCTCGCCACCGGACGGATCGTGCTGCGCACCGAGATCGCCCGCCCGCTGTCGGAATGGCCGGTGTACGCCTGGTTCTTCCTGCGGGTGGGGGCGCGGGAACGCGAGGCGGTCGTCACCCGGCTCGCCACGCTGCAGGAGGCCCGGCTGGTCGCCTCCACCGTCGGGGGCTACGACATCGCGCTCGCCGCGTGGCTGCGCACGCTCGACGACGTGCCGAAGCTCGAGTCGTACCTGACCGAGCTCCTCCCGCAGGTCACGGTCGCGGACCGCTCGCTGGTGCTCCGCACGCCGCTGCACCTCCGCCGCCTGCTCGACCCGCACGGGCGCCCGCGGAACCGGGGGTGAGCACCGTGCGCCCCGGCGGCTGCCGCGGCCGGGACGTCACTCGAGCCCGAGCCCCCGCCGCCCGGTGGCGTTGAGCTGCGCCTCGGTGAACCGGTTCGGCCAGGTGCGCTCGTAGTGCTCGGCCGGGAAGTCACCCGGGCTCGACCCGGTCCGGAACGCCTCGCGCACGCTCGCGGCGTAGGCCTCGTTGCGGGGGCACCAGGGGGCGGCGGGGATGTACATGACGTTGCCCCAGCCCTTCTGGCCGGTCACCGGGTCGACGCCGTGGATCATGTCGCAGTGCCACCAGACGGAGTCGCCGGCCTGCACGTCGGGGATGCCGGTGACGGCCTGCAGCGGGAGCGCGTGCCACCGCTCGTCGGCGGGGAAGACCTGGTTGACGGTGACCCCGCACATGTCGTCGTCGGGCACGTCGTCGAGCAGCGGGCGCAGCATCAGGTACGCCATGGCCTCCGGGATCGGCACCGTGTGCAGGACGCCCTGGTCGTGGTCCATGTCGGACAGCGCGGTCCAGCCCTGGAAGGTGCGGAACGCCGAGCACATGGTGCTGCCGGGGTACTGCGGCCCGGCGGTGCGGTGGGCGGCGTCCCACGGGTCGTACTGCTCGACGGTGCCGTCGAACAGGTGCCGGAACGCCTTCTGATAGGCCCGCGTCATCCACAGGTCGAGCGTGCCGGGGTCGAGGTGGGTGCCCAGCCCGCCGGAGTCGGCGCCCGGGGGACGCCGGCGGATCCGGTCCGGGTACAGCGAGTCGCGCTCGGGGTCGAACCAGCGGACGCCGTCGGCCTCGTGGCGCCACCGGGCGTTGAGGAACGCCTGGACGCGGGCCGTGCGATCGCTCTGGCGGGCCTGCATCTGCGCCGGTGACCAGTAGACGGGATAGATCTCCGGCGTCGAGCCGACGCTGCCGAAGAAGTCGTCGCCGGGGCCCCGGTAGGTCTCGAAGAACCGGTTGGACTCGACGTAGTCGACGATGTCGCGGTCCCAGGCCAGCGCCTGCTCGCGGGGGAAGTGGCCGCGCACGACCAGGCAGCCGCGCCGGCGGAGCTTGTCCAGCGCCTCGGCGGGAACCGTGCCGGCGGCGATGTCGGCGTAGTCGATCACCGGCCAGACCTGCTCGCCGCGCTCCTTCTCGGCCGCGATCTCGGCGACCCGCGCCGCGACCCGCTGCTCGACGACCGCGAAGACCTCCTCCACGGTGCGCCCGGAAGCCGCGATCCGGGCGCGCAGCGCGGCCTTGATCTCGCGCGTGGCCGCCGCCAGGTCGGGCGGCGTGGACTCCCAGTGCGGGAGCGCCGGCAGGGCGTCGACGGTGGTGGTCATCCCGGCTCCTTTGGTGAGGACTCCTTACTGAAGTCGACGGTAGCCGTCCGGGCGTGCTTCAGGCAAGGCTCCTTACTAAACTGCGGTCGTGGACGCCAAGCCGTCGCTGGACCTGGTCCGCTCGCTCACCGACGAGCACGTGCTGCGTGCCCTCATGGAGCACCGGCGCCTCACCCGGGCCGAGCTCGCCGCCCGGACCGGGATCTCCAAGCCGACGGTCTCGGAGAGCGTGCGCCGGCTCTGCGCGGCCGGGCTCGTCGCCGACACCGGGGAGCGGACCACCGGCCGCGGGCGGGCCGGCTCGTACTACGCCCTCGCCGGTGACGCCGGCTGCGCCCTGGTCGTGAGCGTGGCCCCCGACGGCGTCGTGGTCGAAGCCCTCGACGCCTACGGGGACGTGGTGGGCCGCGCCGCCGAGGACGTCGTCCGGCCGGCCCGCCCGCCGCAGGTCGTCGCGGCGGTCGAGGCCGCGGTCCGCGCGGCCCGCCGCGGCGGCGTCCGGTTCCGCACGGCCGTGGTCAGCGCCGCGGACCCGGTGGACCGGGCGACCGGACGCCTGGTCCACCTGGCCGACGCCCCGTTCCTGCTCGGTGAGCTGTCCCTGCAGGAGGTCCTCGCCGGCTCCGTCGACGGGCCCGTCCTGGTCGACAACGACGTCAACTGGGCGGCCCGGGCCGAACGCGCCGCCGCCCCCGGGCTCGACGACTTCGTCTACCTCTACCTGGGCGAGGGACTGGGCTGCGCGGTCGTCAACGATCGCGTCGTCCGGAGGGGGCACTCCGGGCTCGTCGGCGAGATCGCCCACGTGCCCACCGTGGGTCCGGACGGAGCGGTCGTCCCGTTCACCGAGGTCTTCGGCCTGCTCGGGCTCCGGCGGCCGGGCTCGACCGCGATCGACGTCGACGCGCTGCGCGCGGCGGCCGGCTCGGCCGAGGGCGCCGCCGTGCTGGGCCCGCTGGCCCGCGCCGTCGCCGGCGTGCTGGCCGCCGCGGTCGCCTTCGCCGACCCCGAGCTCGTCGTGGTCGGCGGCCCCTGGGGGATCGAACCGGCGGTCCTCGACGCGGTCGTCACCGAGGCCGGGCGGCTCCACCGCCCGGTCGAGGTCCGGGCGGCGCGGGTCGCCGACCGGCCGGAGCTGGCCGGGGCCCGTGACCAGGGTCTCGAGAATCTGCGGTCCCTCGTCGTGGACGCCTGCCGTTGATCGTGGACCCGGCACGGCGCACGGGTCGTTCCGGTTCCCGTTCCTAGAGGACCAGCAGGACGCCCGCCCCCAGCAGCCCGCCCAGGACGGCGAGGGCACCGGTCCCGGCCGTCGCCCGCCATCCCAGCGCGCGGGCGACCATCACGATCCCCGGCAGGCTCACCACGGGCAGGGTGACCAGCAGTGCACCGATCGGGCCGGCCGCGACGCCCGCGAGCGCCAGGCCCTGCAGGATCGGGATCTCCCCGGCCGTCGGGATCACCATCAGCGTGCCGACGACCGCCGCGAGCACGACGAGCAGCACCCCGGCGCCCGCCGCGCCGTCGATCGGGAACAGCCAGCCGCGGAACGCGCCCACCAGCAGCACGACGACCAGGTACTCGGGAACGAGGACGATCGCCATCCGGGCCAGCGTGCCGGCGAACCGGGACAGGACGCGGGCCGGCCGTTCCGCGTCGACCGGCTCGGCCGGGACCGCGTCCGCGAGCGCGGGCGGGGCTTGCCGGCCGTCGGCCAGGCGCGCGACCAGCGCGGCACCGCCGACCACGATCAGCAGGCCGACGACCAGCCGGGTCGCCGTCCACTCCCACGGCGCGACGAGCACGAGGAACACGAGGACCGCCGGGTTGAGCAGCGGGTTGCCCAGCCAGTACGCGATCGCCGCCGCGGTCGACACCCCCGAGCGGCGCAGGGAGACCACCACGGGCGCGGCGCAGCAGGTGCACATCATCGACGGGGTGCTGCCGAGGCCACCCGCCAGCGCGCTGGCCAGCCGGCTGCGGCGGTTGAGCAGCCGCGGCATCCAGCCCCGCGGCACGAGCGCCTGCAGCGCGGCGCTGATCAGCAGGGCGGCGAGCAACGCCTTCCAGACGGCCTGGCCGTAGGCGACGACGAACGACGTGGCCGCGTGCCAGGACGGCGGGTCCCCCGGCCGGACGCCGCCGGCGCCCCACACGTTCGTGCCGCTCCACGTGCCCAGGTCCCACACCCGCACCGCCTGCGCAGTGTAGGGGAGCCACTTCGACCAGAGCAGGACGACCACGAACAGGACCGCGGCGAGCAGGACGCCCACCACAGCGGCGTGCGCGGTCCGCCGTCGGGTCGGAGTGTGGGTGGGCTCAGGCATTCGGCGAGGCTAGGGCGCGTGGGCCCGGCCGCACTCCACCCTTCGTCGCACGCGCACCCCGAACGTTCCGATCAGGTGTGCGGTCGCGTCGATCAGGTAGGCGGGGTGCGCGGAGGTTTCCGCACGGAGTTGGGCCACCGGCACGTTCGGGGCGGCACCCGTCACCCGTTCGACTGTGCCGCAGCGAGATCGGGTGCGCTGGGTGATCACTGCCGGGTAGGTTCCCGCGAAATGCCTGCCCCGAGACCCCGACCCCACCGTCCCCGGAGAATGCACGCCGTCGCCGCGGCATTCTCGCTGGTCGTGCTGGCCGCGTCCGGAGCCGGTGACCGGCCGGTGCCGCAGGAGTCCGTTCGAGTCGCCCAGGCCGCGGTCACCGGGCCCGCCGACGACCACGGCCGTCCCGACGGCGAGCAGGACCCCGCCGAGCCGCTGACGATCGACGGGACCGCCTACCCGGACCCGCTGCGGGCCGCGAACGGCGAACCCGTGACCGGGGTCGCCGCCTGGGAGGGCACCCGCCGCGGCGAGCTGCTCGCCGACTTCCGGGAGCACGTCTACGGGCAGCCGCTGCCGGCCCCGGCGGCCCAGGACTTCCGGGTGACGGAGGCCGACGCCGGCGGCGTCACCCGCAAGACCGTGACGATCACCGTCACCGGCCCGCACGGGACCGCCGGCTTCGACCTGAGACTGTTCGTCCCGAAGACTCCCGGCCCGCCGCGCGGCACGTTCCTGATGATCGACCATCGCGGCTCGGTCGACGACGACCCGCAGCAGTCGTCGGGCTACGCGCCCGTCTCCACGATCACCCGGGCCGGCTACGCGTTCGCCGCGATCGACGCCGAGGCGATCGCCCCGGACGGCGACGACTACCGCAGCCCGATGATCGACCTGTTCCACCCCGCCGACCGGGAGCTGCCCGACGACGCCGGCCGGGCCGTCAGCGCCTGGGCCTGGGGAGCCGGCCGCGCCATGGACTACCTGCAGACCGACCCCGACCTCGATCCCGCGAAGGTCGCGGTGATCGGTCACTCCCGCAGCGGCAAGGCGGCACTGTGGGCCGGGGCCCAGGACACCCGCTTCGCGGCGGTCGTCGCGCACAACTCGGGGTCGACCGGGGCGAAGCCGGCCCGCCGCGGCGACGGCGGTGTCGGCGCCGAGACGACCGCGCGGGTCAACGACTCGTTCCCGCACTGGTTCCCGCCGACGTACAAGGCCTACGGCGGCCGGGAGCACGCGCTGCCGGTCGACCAGCACCAGCTGCTGGCCCTGGTCGCGCCCCGCCGGGTCGTGGTGGGCAGCGCCACCGGCGACGCGAACGCCGACCCGGAGGGCGAGTTCCTGTCCTACGTCGCGGCCGCCCGCGTCTACGACCTCTACGGGCTGGGGGACACCGGGCTGCCCTCGCCGCACTGGCCGCCGGCGACCGACCGCGGTCACCGCGGACCGGCGATGAGCTACCACCTGCGCTCCGGGAAGCACGGCCTGACCGCGGCGGACTGGGACACCTACCTGAACGGGAACCTCTTCGCGCGGTGAGCGCGGCGGTCACGTCGCGGGCGTCCCCGCGTCCTCCCGCGGGACCGCGACGCCGGCCGACCGCCTGCGCCGGATCAGGATCTCCGCGACGACCAGGTTGACGACCCAGCCCAGCACCTGCCCGACCGGGATCAGCGCGGGTGCCGACGCGCGGAGGGTGTCGGCCGGGACCCCGAACGGCACCTGCGCCAGCAGCATGAGCGGGACCAGGACCCGCGCGGTCACGGCCAGGAAGGTCAGCGCGTAGTTGCGGGTCATCCAGGACCGGTGGGCCTCGACGTCACCCCGCCGGATCGCGCGCACCGCCAGGGCGGCCGTCACCAGCCAGCCGACCGCCGGGACCACCAGCCCGACCTGGGTGACCAGCCGTCCGGAGAGCAGCGCGACCGGGACGGCGGTCAGCCCCGCCGGCACGACACCGGCCAGCAGGTACGCGCGACCGATCGCGCGGTGCCGGCCGGTGTGGGCGCGGACCGCAGGGACGAACTGCAGCGGACCGAGCACGAGCGCGACCGCCGCGGTGAGGACGTGGGCCACCAGCAGGCCGTAGTGCAGCCGGCCGGTCACCTCCAGCCGGCTCGACCCGATGTCGAGCAGCACGTACGGGGCGGCCAGGACCACGCCCGCGACGGCAGCGACGACGACCAGGGCCCATGCCCGCAGCGGCGGGCGGCGCGCGGTCTGCGCGGGAGGGACGGCCATGCCCCGGGAGTCTGGCCGTGCCGGGCCCGCCGGTCGTCGTCCCGGAGTTGACTTCTCGGCTACTCGTCCGGGTGTAGGCCCGGCCCGTTGTGGCACGATCGGCCGGTGACCAGCAGCGACGATCAGCGCCTGCGCGATCTGGCCCGGCTGCGCCGGGTCCGGGACCGGATCGACCGCGAGTACGCGCGGCCGCTCGACGTCGAGGCGCTCGCCCGCGGTGAGCACATGTCCGCGGGCCACCTGTCACGCGAGTTCCGGCGGGCCTACGGCGAGTCGCCCTACAGCTACCTCATGACCCGGCGGATCGAACGCGCGATGGCGCTGCTGCGGCGCGGGGACCTGTCCGTCACCGAGGTGTGCTTCGAGGTCGGGTGCTCGTCGTTGGGCACGTTCAGCACCCGGTTCACCGAGCTCGTCGGCATGTCGCCGAGCGTGTTCAAGCGGGAGTGCGCGGACGGCACCGAGGGCATCCCGGCCTGTGTGGCCAAGCAGGTCACCAGACCGGTCAGGAATCGAGAAGCCCCGAGGCGGGCGCAGTCCCTAGCGTGAGCGGCATGGACATCACGATCGCGCACAGCTTCCTCCCGCACACCGACCACAAGGCCTCGCTGGCCTTCTACCGCGACGCCCTGGGCTTCGAGGTCCGCAACGACGTCGAGTACGGCGGCCGGCACTGGCTCACCGTCGGCCCGCCCGGACAGCCCGCCACCTCGATCGTGCTCGCGCCCCCCGCGGCGGACCCGGGGATCACCGAGGAGGAACGGCGGACCATCACCGAGATGATGGCGAAGGGCACCTACGCCACGATCGTCCTCTCGACCTCCGACCTGGACTCGGTGTTCGAGCGCATGCAGGCGGCCGAGATCGTCGAGGTCGTCCAGGAGCCGACCGACCAGCCCTGGGGCGTGCGGGACGCCGCGTTCCGCGACCCGGCCGGCAACCACGTCCGGATCAACCAGGCCGGCTGAGTCTTCTTGGTACGCCGTACGATGATGAGTGTCGAGCCATGCTTCCGTCGGACGGAGAGTCGATGACGACCGCCACCACCTCGCACCCGGCAGATTCCCACGACCTGATCCGCGTGCACGGCGCGCGGGAGAACAACCTGCGCGACGTCAGCGTGGAGCTGCCCAAGCGGCGGCTGACGGTGTTCACCGGCGTCTCCGGCTCGGGGAAGAGCTCGCTGGTGTTCGCGACGATCGCCGCCGAGTCCCAGCGGATGATCAACGAGACGTACAGCACGTTCGTGCAGGGGTTCATGCCGACGATGGCCAGGCCGGACGTCGACGTGCTCGACGGCCTGACCACGGCGATCATCGTCGACCAGGAGCGGATGGGCGGCGACGTCCGCTCCACGGTCGGCACGGCGACCGACGTGGGTGCGCTGCTGCGCATCCTGTTCAGCCGGCTGGGGGAGCCGCACGTCGGGTCGGCGAAGGCGTTCTCGTTCAACGTCGCCTCGATCAGCGGCGCCGGCGCGGTGACCATCGAGAAGGGTGGCCGGCAGATCAAGGAGCGGCGCGAGTTCGAGATCATCGGTGGCGCGTGCCCGCGCTGCGAGGGCCGCGGCACCGTCTCCGACTTCGACCTGACCGCGCTCTACGACGACAGCAAGTCGATCGTCGAGGGGGCCCTCACGATCCCCAACTACGGCGGCGACAGCTGGTACGGCCGGATCTTCGCCAACAGCGGCTTCTTCCCCGGCGACAAGCCGATCCGGGAGTTCACCAAGCGGCAGCTCGACGCGCTGCTGTACCACGAGCAGACCCGGATCAAGGTCGAGGGCGTCAACGTCTGGTTCGAGGGGCTCATCCCGCGGATCCAGAAGTCGTTCCTCGCCAAGGACCGGGAGTCGATGCAGCCGCACATCCGCGCGTTCGTGGACCGGGCGGTCGTGTTCCGCACCTGCCCGGACTGCGACGGCACCCGGCTCTCCGAGCTCGCGCGGTCGTCGAAGATCAAGGGCATCAACATCGCCGACGCCTGCGCGATGCAGATCAGCGATCTTGCGGAGTGGGTGCGGGGGCTCGAGCGAGCCGCCGGAGACGACGCGGAGCAGAGCTCGACCATCAGAGGAGTCGCGCCGCTGCTGGGGTCGCTGCGGGAGACACTGGACTCGTTCGTCGAGATCGGACTCGGCTACCTGTCGCTGGACCGGCCGTCGGGGACGCTGTCCGGCGGCGAGGCCCAGCGCACCAAGATGATCCGGCACCTCGGGTCGTCGCTGACCGACGTCACCTACGTGTTCGACGAGCCCACCATCGGGCTGCACCCGCACGACATCGCGCGGATGAACAACCTGCTGCTGCGCCTGCGCGACAAGGGCAACACCGTGCTCGTCGTCGAGCACAAGCCGGAGACGATCGTGATCGGCGACCACGTCGTCGACCTCGGTCCGGGCGCGGGCACCGACGGCGGCCAGGTCGTCTACGAGGGCACCGTCGAGGGGCTGCGGACCAGCGGCACGATCACCGGGCGGCACCTCGGGTACCGGGCCCGGCTCAAGGAGTCGCTGCGGGCACCGACCGGCGCGCTCGAGGTGCGCGGGGCGAACACGCACAACCTCCGCGACGTCGATGTCGACATCCCGCTGGGGGTGCTGACCGTCGTCACCGGGGTGGCCGGGTCGGGGAAGAGCTCGCTGATCCAGGGCTCGGTCGCCGGGCGGGACGGCGTCGTCGTGGTCGACCAGGGCGCCATCAAGGGCTCGCGGCGCAGCAACCCGGCCACCTACACCGGGCTGCTGGAACCGATCCGGAAGGCGTTCGCCAAGGCCAACGGCGTGAAGCCGGCCCTGTTCAGCGCCAACTCCGAGGGGGCCTGCCCGAACTGCAACGGCGCCGGCGTCGTCTACACCGACCTGGCGATGATGGCCGGTGTCGCGACCACCTGCGAGGTGTGCGAGGGCAAGCGGTTCGAGGCGTCGGTGCTGGAGTACCGCTTCGGCGGGCTCGACATCAGCGAGGTGCTCGCCCTGTCGGTGGCCGAGGCCGAGAAGTTCTTCGGCGCCGGCGAGGCCCGGATCCCGGCGGCACACCGGATCGTCGAGCGGCTCGCCGACGTCGGGCTCGGCTACCTCAAGCTCGGCCAGCCGCTGACCACCCTGTCCGGTGGTGAGCGGCAGCGGCTGAAGCTGGCCGTGCACATGGGGGAGAAGGGCGGGATCTACGTCCTCGACGAGCCCACGACGGGCCTGCACCTGGCCGACGTCGAGCAGCTGCTCGCGCTGCTGGACCGGCTCGTGGACGCCGGGAAGTCGGTGATCGTGATCGAGCACCACCAGGCCGTCATGGCGCACGCCGACCGGATCCTCGACCTCGGTCCGGGCGCCGGTCACGACGGCGGCCGGATCGTGTTCGAGGGCACGCCGGCCGAGCTGGTGGCGGACCGGTCCACGCTGACCGGGCAGCACCTGGCGGACTACGTCGGCTCGTGAGTGGAAAGGCGGGCTCCGGCCCGCCTTTCCACTCACGGGCCTCCGGCGAGGTCGTCCAGCGTCTGGAGCAGCCCCTCCCAGGCCGTGCGGCTGTCGGCGTCGTCGGCGTGCGGGTTCCGGAACCAGCGCAGGAACTCCCCGAGGTCGGCCAGCGCCCATCGCAGCCGGTACAGCTCCAGCGCGTGCGGGTCCGGTTCGACGCCGGTCGCCTCGGTCCAGGCCGACAGGTCCCCGGGGACGACGGCGAGGTCCCGCTCCGGCACGCCCAGCCCGACGGTGTCCCAGTCGATCAGCAGCAGGCCGCGGTCGGTGTCGAGCAGGTTGCCCGGGTGCGGCTCCCCGTGCGTGACGACGACCGGGCGCCCGGCGAGCCGGAGCTGGTGCAGGAGCGCGTCGGCGTCGGCGAGGCGGTCCCGGATCGCCGACGTGTGGGTGACGACGGCCTGCCGGGCCGGTTCGGAGAACGGGCCCCCGGTCCACGAGGTCTCCTGCCCGGCGAGCGCGTCCTCGATCACCGCCCGGTCCGGGACGTCCGGCGTGTGCACCGGGGTGTCCGCCGGCGCCGGTGTCGTGTGCAGCCGGGCCAGCAGCGCGAGGAGCGCGTCCCGGTCGGCCCGGGAGAGCTCGGTGTAGAAGTCGCGGCCCGCCGTGGCCGGTTCGGTGTCGACGTGCGGGAACAGGACCAGCGCCCACCGGCCGCCCAGGTCGGCGACGAACTCGCCGTTCCGTGCCGGTTCGGGGGCGGCGACGAACTCCAGCCCGCCCGCGCGCAGCTCGGCCGTGGTGCGCATGGCCGCCCGGTAGCCCGCCAGCGCGGCTTCGGGGGTCGGGCCGCACTGCGGCTTGTCGGCGAGATCGGAGACCTTCACGAACCAGCGCCGGCCGTTCGCTCCGGTCGCCTCCCAGTGGTAGTCGCCGAACCCGACCGCGCGGTAGCGCAGCTCCCGGGCGTCGATCCCGTGGTGGCGGGCCAGCGCGGAGCGGACGTCGCCGTCGTCGAAACCGGTGGGGCGCTGCTCCATGCGGGGGATGCTCTCGCGATCGAGGGGCGCCCGGCTACCCGGCCCTCGCCGCGCCGGTGGGTGGCCGCGGCGGCACGCGTGTCCCGACTTCCGTCGCCTCGGCCGCAGACCTTCGCCGGGTGCGGACTCCGCGCCGGGCGGGGCACGCTCGGTGCCGGCGCGGCGGAAGGAGCACGCGATGGACGACGGCAGGGCGCTCACGATGCCCGAACTGCTGACGATCGTGCTGCTCGACCCGGGCACCGGCCGGTTCGTCGTCGACCGCCAGCGGGCCGAACGCGCGCTCGCCGGCGCCGTCCTGCTCGACCTCGCGGCGCGCGGGTGGCTGGAGACCGACGGTGAGCACAGCCCGCGGCTGCGGCTCGTCGCCCGGACCGGTGGCGACGTCGTCGCGGAACGCGCGTCGGCGCTGCCGGCAGGCTGGTTCCGGGCGAAGCGGGGGGTCACCCGGCTGGTTCCCGGCCTGCGCGGTGCCGTGCTCGGCGCGCTCGCCCGCGGCGGGCACGTCGACCGCCGGCCGGGCGGGTTCCTGCGATTCGCGCGCTGGTGGCCGGACCCGGCCCTGCGCGACACGCTGCTGGCCGGGATCGCGGCGGCGCTGCGCGACGGCGTCGCCACCGACGCCCGGATCGCGGGGCTGGTCTCGCTGCTGCACGCGGTGCGGGCCGAGCACCGGGTGCTGGAGGGACGCCGCCGTGAGCTGCGGGACCGGGCCCGGCTCGTCGCCGACGGCGACTGGGCCGGTCCCGCGGTCACCGCGGCGGTCCGCGAGGTCCAGGCCGCCGCGGCCGCGGCCGCGGCGTCGGCCGCGGCAGCAGGGGGTGGCACGTGATCGCCCCGGGGGAGTACCGGTGAGGTGTACGCCGCCCTGACCGGTCCGGTCGGCGGGCACGGCCTGGGGAGCCGCCGTGCCCGCCCGATCCGGGGGACACGTCCCGGCCGCCGACGCCCGCGCGCCTATGGTCGTCCTGTGCTCCGCCCTGCCGTGATGTCCGTGATCCTGATGGTCGCGGTCACGGCCGCCGGGCTGACCACGGGGGAGGCCCACCTCGTCGACAGCGGGTACCGGATCGCCCTGCTGGTGCTCGGCGTGGCGGCGCTCGGGACGGTGCCGCTGCGCTACCGGTATCCGAGGTCGTTCGCCCTGCTGGCGATCGTGGTCGGCAACGCCGCGGCGATCGCCACGTACCTGCCGCTGGTGGGCGTGTTCGTCATCGCCGCCCGGCGCCGGACGGCCGAGACCGTGGTGGTCCTCGCCCTGGCGGTCGCCGGCGCGGCCGTCAACATCGCGCTGGGCGTCCCGACACTGGGGGAGACCCTGTTCCTGCTCGGGGGCGCGACGGCGTTCCTGACGTCGTCCACGGTGGCGGGCCTGCTCACCGCGAACCGGCGGGCGATGGTCGACGACCTGCGCCGGCAGCTCGCCCGCGCCGAGGCCGACCGCGCGGAGCGCGACGAGCAGGCCCGGGCGGCCGAACGGCGGCGGATCGCGGGCGAGATGCACGACCGGCTCGGCCACCGGCTGTCGCTGCTGTCGGTGCACGCCGGCGCGCTCGCGCTGCGCACGGACCTGTCCCCGGAGACGGTCCGGGAGAGCGCGCAGGTGCTGCGCGACACCACGCACCGCGCGATGGAGGACCTGCGCACGATCGTCCAGGTGCTGAACGAGCCGCCGTGCCCGTCCGACGGGCCGGAGGACACCGAGGACCTCGCCGCCGTCGAGCACCTGGTGAGCGAGGCCCGCGAGGCCGGCGCCGACGTCTCGCTGCGCTCCACGGCGCTGCTGATGGTGGCACCGCCGGGCCGCCCGCTCGCCGGTGTCGCCTACCGGGTGGTGCGCGAGGGGCTGACCAACGCGGCCCGGCACGCGCCCGGTGCCGCGGTGGAGGTGGTCCTCGACGGCCGGCCGGGCCGGGACCTCACCGTCACCGTGACCTCCGGGTGCACCGGTGACCGGCCCGCACCGGAGGGCGCCGGGACCGGGCTGATCGGGCTCCGGGAACGGGTGGAGACGCTGACCGGCGGCACGCTCGCGCACGGCCCGCTCCCGGACGGGTACCGGCTGCGGGCGGTCCTGCCCTGGACGAAGGAGACACACGCGTGAGCGGTCCCGACACCGAGATCCGGGTCCTGCTGGTCGACGACGACCCGCTGGTCCGGGCCGGGCTGAAGGTGATGCTCGACGGGCACGTGCTCGCCGCGACCGACACCGCCCCGGAGCGGCGGATCCGGATCGTCGGCGACGTCGGCGACGGCGACGAGGTCCCCGACGCCGTCCGGGCCGGGCGCCCGCACGTCGTGCTGATGGACCTGCGGATGCGGCGGGTCAACGGCGTCGCCGCGACCCAGCGGCTGACGGCGGCGCCGGACCCGCCGACCGTCGTCGTCCTGACCACCTTCGACGCCGACGAGCACGTCGTGCGCGCGCTGCGGGCCGGTGCGAGCGGGTTCCTGCTCAAGGACGCGGCACCGGAGGGGATCGTCGAGGCCGTCCGGGCCGCCGCCGACGGCGACGCGGTCCTCTCCCCGGCGATCACCCGGCGGCTGATCGGGATGGTCAGGGGCGGGGCCGGGCCGGTGGACCGGCGCCGGGCCGCCCGCAGCAGGCTGGACCGGCTGGCCGAGCGGGAACGCGACGTCGCCGAGGCCGTCGCCCGCGGCGGGTCCAATGCCGACATCGCGGAGGAGCTGCACATGTCGGTGGCCACGGTGAAGTCCTACGTGTCCAAGCTGCTGCGGGAGCTGGCGCTGGACAACCGGGTGCAGATCGCGCTCCTGGTCCGCGACGCGACCGATTAGTTCGCCCGCCCCGGCCGGTCGGCACCGGCATGAAGCTCACAGCGACGATGTTCCTGTCCCTGGACGGCGTCTACCAGGGCCCGGGCGGCCCCGACGAGGACCGCTCCGGCGGGTTCACCCGCGGCGGCTGGGTGGTGCCATACTTCGAGGAGCGGACCGGTGCGTTCGTGGACGAGGTGTTCGGCCGCGTCGACGCGTTCCTGATCGGCCGGCGCACCTACGACATCTTCGCCGGGTCCTGGGGGAAGATGGCCGACCCCGGCGACGACCCGGTCGCGGTCGCGTTCAACACCCTCCCCAAGTACGTGCCCTCGACCACGCTGACCGATCCCGGGTGGGCCGGCACGACCGTCCTCTCCGATGACGTCGCCGCGGCCGTCCGCGAGCTGAAGGCCCGGCCGGGCCGGGAGCTGCAGGTGCACGGCAGCGGTGAGCTGGTCCGGTGGCTGCTGGCCGAGGAGCTGCTCGACGAGCTGCACCTGCTGGTCTTCCCGGTCGTGCTCGGCGCGGGCCGTCGGCTGTTCCCGGCCGAGGGCGCCGACCTGGCGCTGGAGCTCACCGGGTCCCGGACGACGCCGCGCGGCGTCACGATCCTGAGCTACCGCACCGCGGGACGCCCGGAGTACGGGACCATCGAGGTGGAGTGACGCACGCCTGCCGCACCGGTGTGGCGCGTGTCCGTTGCACCCCTGCCGGTGCTCCGGCGGCGCGTACCCGGTGCGCACCGCGGCCCGGCATCCCCTGACGAGCACGATCCGGTCCCCAGCGGGGTGGCAAGGTGCGTACCGGGCGCAGCGCCGGAGTCGATCAGCACGTTGTCGCCCCGGCCGCGGCGGGATCGCGCATGTCGAGCCTCGGCCGTGAGTCGATCAGCACGTTCTGGCCCCGGGTTGGGCGAGAAGGCGCCCTCTCGATCCCCGCGCCCAGATCGATCAGCACCATGCCGCCCCTTCCGGGACGACAACGTGCACCTCACGCCCGGTGCCCGGGTCGATCAGCACGCTGTTGCCCTGGGTAGGGCGAGAGCGCGCATCTCGATCCCCGTGCCTGGGTCGATCAGCACGCTATCGTCCCGAAGCGGGCGGGTACGTGCGTATCGGGCGCTGTGCGTGGGTCGATCATCACGCTGTTGCCCCGGGTAGGGCGGGAAGGCGCATCTCGGACGCCGTGCCTGGGTCGATCAGCGCGTTGTCGCCCCGGCCCCGGCGGGATCGCGCACGTCGAGCCTCGGCCGTGAGTCGATCAGCGCGTTCCGGCCCGGGCCGGGCGACAACGTGCGCGTCGGCGGTTGCGCCCGGGTCGATCAGCACGTTGTGGCCACCGGTGGACGGACGTGCGCGGTCCGCACTAGCGTGCCGCCATGGCGCAGGAACTGGGCACCGAGCGCCTGCGGATCCGCGGCTGGCGACTCGGCGACACCGAGGACGCCCTGGCGATCTACGGGGTCGCCGACGTCACCGGGTGGCTGACGCCTGCCACCGACCGGATCGGCGACGCCGAGGCGATGCGAGCCGTGCTGACCGCCTGGATCGAAGCCCAGCAGAACCTCGAGCCGCCCCGGGGCCGGTGGGCCGTCGAGCGCCGCAGCGACGGGGTCGTGGTGGGCGGGCTGGCGATCCGCCTCCTGCCGCCGTACGACCAGGACCTCGAGATCAGCTACCAGATCCGCCCTGACGCCTGGGGGCGCGGCTACGCCACGGAGGCCGCGGCCGTGTTGATCGAGTGGGCGCTGGCCCAGCCGGACGTCGACGAGCTGTTCGCGGTGACCCGTCCGGACAACGCGCCGGCGGTCGCGACCGCGCAGCGGCTGGGCCTCACCTGGGTCGGGGAGACCGACAAGTACTACGGCCGCACCCTGTGGGTCTACCGGATCCGCGCCGGGGACCTGGCCACCGACCCGCTGATCGAGCTCCCCGACACCGAGGACGAGCACACCGAGCGGCCCGAATGAGCCCCGGGCGCGTCGAGGGTCACGCCCGACCCCTCGCGCAGCCCGGACGTCAGCGCGGCCACGAGTTCGGGGCGCAGCCGTCCAGCCCGAGCGTCTGCTGCAGCATCACCGGCGCCGGGTGGCCCCGGCCCGGGCAGTCCTCGTGGCCGTGACCGAGCCAGTGCCCGACCTCGTGGTTGACCAGGTAGCGGCGGTACGCGGTGAGGTCACGCGCATACTCGGGGGTGCCGGTGACCCAGCGCTCCAGGTTCAGCACGACCCGGTCGCCGTTGCGGCACGACAGCCGGCCCACCGTGTCCAGCGGCAGGCACAGCCGGTCGGCCAGTGCCGGGGTGGCCAGGATGATCCGCAGCGGGGCGGGGCCGTCGGTGCGGGCGAAGCCCACCGAGCCGTCACCGCCCCAGGACCGCGGGTCGTTGACCACGGCCGTCACGAAGCCTGCGAACGCGGCGCCGTCGACGTCCGTCCCGCGTTCCACCTCCACCCGCATCGGGACCGTGCGGGCCCGGCCCGCCGGGGCGGCGGTGCGGCCGGGGACCACGACCGGTTCCCCGGACGCCGTGCGGGGCACCCCGCGCCCGCGCAGGCCGGCGCGGCGGTCGGCCTCGGACACCGCGGGCGGGGCGGGAGCCACCGGCGCGGCCGGCGCGGCCGTCGCCTCCCCTGCGGGCGGGCCGGGCGCCGGGGTGGGGGACACGCCGCCGTCCGGGCCGGTGCCGCAGGCGGTGACGACCAGGGCGACCACGGCGACGACCCGGCCCGGGTGCACCGGTCCGCGGCCGGTGCGGACCGGCCGGGCGGCGACCGGGGTCGGGTGCGGCGGCACGGCGGACAGCGTCCCAGACCGCATCGGTTCGCACGACCCGGCGCGCGGCTCACCCCCCGTCCGTGACACCCCGGTGCGATGGCCGTGTGCCGGCTGCGGACCCGGGTTAGCGTGACCGGTTGTGACGACCGGGGAGCAGGACACCGCCGCGGCGATGGCGGAGGCCGCGACGGCGTGGCTCGACACCCTCGACCGCGACCAGGCCGCGTCCGGGACCGGGGACGGGCCGCGGGGCGACGACGCCGAGCGCCGGCGCTGGTTCTACACGCCCACCGACCACGGCGGGCTCACCCTGCACGACCAGGCCCCGGCGCAGCAGCAGCGGGCGATGCGGCTCGTGGCGTCGGGGCTGTCCGAGGCCGGGTTCGCCACCGTCGCCGCGGTGATGGGGCTGGAGAACGTCCTGGACCGGAACCAGGGCTGGCCCGAGCGGCCCTACCGGGAACGGTTCCGCGACCCCGGGCTGTACTACCTGCGGGTCTTCGGCGACCCGGCGAGCGGGACGTGGGGGTGGCGGTTCGGCGGGCACCACGTGTCGCTCAACAACCTCGTCGTCGACGGCCGGGTCGTCGCGACGACGCCGTGCTTCCTCGGTACCAACCCGGCCGGGACGCCGCTGCTCGGCGGGGGCACGAGCCGGCCGCTGGGCCCGACCGAGGACCTGGGCCGGGAGATCGTCCGCGGGCTGCCGCCGGAGCTGCTGGACCGGGCGGTGCTGCTGGAGACGGCCCCGCCGGACCTCGTCACCGCGAACCGTGCGGTGGTCGGCCCCGGCGACCGGCCACTGCCGACGTCCGCGATCCGCCGGGAGAGCCCGCCCGGCCCGGTTGAGCCGGTCCCCGGCACCGAGGAGGTCGAGCTCACCGACGCGCCGCAGGGCGTCCCGGCCAGCGTGCTCGACGACCGGGGCCGCGAGCTGCTGCGCAGGCTGTTGTCGTCCTACCTGGACCGGGTGCCGGCAGCGGTGTCCCCGGCGGCGCGCTACGAGGACGACGCCGCACTCGACGAGGTGCACCTCGCGTGGGCCGGCCCGCTCGAACCGGGCCGGCCGCACTACTACCGGCTGCAGGGACCGCAGCTGCTGCTGGAGTGGGACAATACGCAGGACGACGCGAACCACGCCCACTCGGTCTGGCGCAACCCCGCATCCGACTTCGGCCTCGACGTCCTCGGGCAGCACGCTGCCCGTGAGCAGAACGGAGGGTCAGGACCCTCGTAACCCCTCACGGGCCCGGAGGGCGAAGGCGGGGGCACGTTCCGGGCGGAACCCGACGCCGATGAGGTAGGCCGGGACGATCTGCAGGGCCGGCACCGACCGCATCAGCCGGATCACCGGGGCCGGCGGCCCGTCGAGCTCACCGGCCAGCGCCGGGCCGGCGATGTTCGCGTGCATGATCCGCTGCAGGCCCTGGACCAGCACCGTCGGTACCAGCCTGCGGTTGCGGACCCGGGCGAGGTCGGCCTCGGTGACCGTGCCCCGCCGCAGCGGTGCGGCGAGCAGGGTGGCCGCGGCGACGGCGTCCTGGATCGCCAGGTTGATGCCCACGCCGCCGATCGGGGACATCGCGTGGGCGGCGTCGCCGAGGCACAGCAGGCCGTCGACGTGCCAGCGGCGCAGCCGGTTCAGCCGGACGTCGAGGTGCTTGACGTCGTCCATCGAGGCGATCTCGCCGACCCGGTCGGCGATCTCCGGGATCAGCTCGGCCACGTCCGCCCGGAACGCCTCGATCCCGCGGGCCCGCAGCTGCGCGTCAATGCCTTTGGAGGCGAGGTAGGCGATCTGGAAGTACCCCTCGCGCGGGATGCAGACGGCGAACTTGCCCCGCCCCACCTTCGGCAGCAGCATCGCCCCGGTCTCGTCCGCGCGCCGCGGGACCCGGAACCACCAGGTGTCGAACGGGACGTCGAACTCGGTCACCGGCAGCCCCGACTCGGCACGCAGCACCGAGTGCCGGCCGTCGCAGGCGACGGTGAGGTCGGCCCGCAGCTCGCCGTCGACGTGCCCGCCGTCCGCGGTCTCGGTGCGGTGGCGGACGCCGACGACGCGGCCGTGCTCCCGGATCACCGAGGTGGCCCGGGTATCCATCCGGAGCCGGAAGGACGGCTCGGCCCGGCCCGCGTCGGCCAGCAGGTCGAGGAGGTCCCACTGCGGGACCATCGCGACGTACGGGTGCCGCACGCCGACCCGGCGCAGCAGGTCGAAGTTGCCGACCCGCTGGAGCCCGCCCTGCTCGTCGGGCAGCGCCACCTGCTCGACGCGGCTCTGCGGCAGCGCCGCGAACCGTTCGCCGAGGCCGAGGTCGTCGAGCAGGTCGAGGGTGGTCGGGTGCACGGTGTCCCCGCGGAAGTCCCGCAGGAAGTCGCCGTGCTTCTCGAGGACGGTCACCTCGACCCCGGCGCGGGCGAGCAGCAGCCCGAGCATCATCCCGGCCGGGCCGCCACCGACCACGCAGCACGTCGTGCGCTCCATCGCCGTCACCCCATTTCAACTGCCGTTGAATTAAGGCGAGTATGCGCCTCCGGGGGAGCGTCGCGCAACAGCCGCCGGTCAGCGGGCGTCGAGCGGGGCCAGCCCGGTCCGCGCGGGGTCAGCTGCGCGACGTGCAGGTGTGTCGTGGTCGAGCGTGAAGCCGGCCCTCACCGGTTCACTTCTTGATCCCCACGCCGCCGACGATGCAGCGCTGCACGGCGTCCTCGGGCCCGAGCTGGGGGCCGTCCGGCCACCACCGGTAGCAGGGCACGACGCCCGGGTCGACCATCTCCAGGCCGGGGAACAGCCCCTGGATCTCGGCCATCGTCCGGAACCGCCCACTGCCCATCGGGCTGTGCACGAAGACCTGCTCCATCCGGCGGGCCAGGTCGCTGTCGGCGTTCTCCGGGTCGAAGAAGTGCGCGATCGCGACCATGCTGCCCGGGGCGAGCCGCTCGACGTAGTCGGCCATGATCTTCTGGGGCCGGTCGGAGTCCTCGAAGTGGTGGATGGTCCCGATCTGGAACAGCGCGACCGGCTGGTCGAGGTCGAGGAAACCGTCCACCGCCGGGTCGGAGAACACCGCCTGCGGGTCGCGGATGTCGGCGGCGGAGAAGTGGGTCAGCTCGTTGTCCTCGAGCAGGGCCCGGCCGTGCGCGATGACGGTCGGGTCGTTGTCGACGTAGACGACCCGCGCCTCGGGCTGCAGCCGCTGCACGACCTGGTGGGTGTTCTCCGCGGTCGGCAGGCCGGAGCCGCAGTCGAGGAACTGGGTGATCGAGGTCTGGGTGGCGATGAACCGGGAGGCGCGGATGAGGAACGCGCGGTTGTCGATCGCGAGCTGGTTGACCTCCGGCGCGACCTTCCGGACCCGCTCGATGGTCTCCCGGTCGACCTCGTAGTTGTCCTTGCCGCCGAGGGCGTAGTCGTAGACCCGCGCGATGCTGGCCTTGGACGTGTCGATGTAGGCGGGGGCGCGACCTTCGGTCGGCTGGGCCATCAGTGCTGTCCTCACTCGAGTCGTCGTCGGTGCTCCGGTGGCGCCGATCACCGGTGGGAGCACGGTAGCGGACCACGCCGTCCGGGTACGCACCGTCACCGGTCGTTCGCGACACTGTGATCGATCTGCATGCCGACCTGGGAAACCGCTGTGTAGGGTGGGTCACCCGATCGGCACGTGGCGTGCGCGGCGGCCGGTCGGAGCGACAGCAGCGCCCCACAGCCGACCTGCAGGAGTCCGCCCCGGTGGTCCCGAGCCCGAACAGCCCGATCCCGCCCGGCGGTGACCGCGGGCCGACCGCGCGGCGGATCGTGCTCGGCGCGCACCTCAAGCGGCTGCGCGAGCGCGCCGGCATCAAGCGGGCCGACGCCGCGTACGCGATCCGCGGGTCCGACTCCAAGATGAGCCGTCTCGAGTCCGGCAAGGTCGGGTTCAAGCTCCGCGACGTCGCCGACCTGCTCACCATGTACGGCGTCGGCGAGGGGCCCGAGCGCGACCACGTGCTCGCCATGGCCGAGGAGAGCAACGAGAGCGGCTGGTGGGCCCGCTACAACGACGTCGTGCCCGGCTGGTTCGAGGACTTCGTGGGGCTGGAGGCGTCCGCCTCGCGGATCTCGTCCTACGAGCTGCTCTACGTGCCGGGCCTGCTGCAGACCGAGGAGTACGCCAGGGCGATCGTCAGCGGCGGGCACCTCGACCTGCCGCCGGCCGAGCGGGCGAGCGTCGAGAAGCGGCTCGAGGTCCGGATGCGCCGGCAGAAGGTGCTGCACCGCAAGGACGCGCCGACGTTCTGGGCGGTGCTCGACGAGTCGGTGCTGCACCGGCCGGTGGGCGGCGGGGCGGTGCTCCGCCGCCAGCTCGAGCACCTGCTGGAGGTGACCGCGCTGCCGAACGTCGTCGTCCAGCTGCTGCCGTGGGAGGTCTCCGGCTACGGCGCCGAGCACGCGTTCACCATGCTCCGGTTCGCCGAGCCGGAGCTGCCGGACCTGGTCTACCTCGAGGAGATGACCGGGGCCTCGTACCTGGACAAGCGGGCGGACGTCGAGCGCTACGGGCGGGCGATGGACCAGCTCACCGTGGACGCCCTGTCGCCGGACCGCACCCGCCAGGCGCTGTCGAAGCTGGTCACCGAGGGCTGAGCCCGCCGGGCGCGGCGGAACGACCGCCGGGCGCCCGCCCGGTCGCGGGATGACCGAACCCCTTGCCGCGCTGCTACTTTCGTGCGCAACCGAAAATGCACGTGCAGATGAGGTGAGCGTTCGCATGGATCAGATGCATCTGCCGAGCCCGGCGTCGTCCGACGCACTGGTCTGGCGAAAGAGCGTGCGGAGCGGGTACCAGGGCAACTGCGTCGAGCTCGCGGTCGCCGGGGAGGGCGTCCGGGTCCGGAACTCCCGTGACCCGCAGGGCACCGTGCTGTCCTTCTCCAGCACCGGCATGGCGAGCTTCCTCACCTCGATCAAGAACGGCGAGCTGGACGACCTCGCCTGAGACCTCCCGCGGGCGGCCGGCCCGACCCCGGCCGCCCGCGGTGAGCCGGTCCGCCGCGCGTGGCGCGAGACCGGCCACAGGAGCCCGCCGGAGCCGCCCGGCGCGCGGTAGGAAGGAACGGTGACCCGTTCCCAGCAGGCGCCGTCGTACCGCGGGGCGAGCGCCCACTACCTCTCGCCGTCGCGGCGGGACCCCGTGAAGATCCTCTCCGAGGAGCCGGTGACCCGGCGTGTGATCGCGGGCGCGCTCGGCGCGCTGGGCCTGGGACAGCACGACCCGGTCCACGTCCTCGACGTCGGGTCCGGCACCGCCGACGGGTTCGCGCTGCTCGCCCGCCCCGCCCCGGACGCCCCGCCGCTCGTCGACGAGGACCGGCTCACCTATGTCGGGCTGGACGTCGACCCGGAGATGGTCGAGACCGCCCGCGCGACGGTGACCTCGCCGTCGGCGTCGTTCGTGCGGGGCGACGTGCGCGACACCCTCCCGGAGGGCGCGTTCGACCTCTACCTGTCCTGCGGGGTGCCGTACTCGCACCTCACCCGGGACGAGCTGGTCGCCGCGCTGCACTCGGTCCTGTCCGCCGTGGCCGCCCGCGGACGGCGGGCCGCGGTGGTCGTCGACGTCCTCGGCCGGTACTCGGTCGAGTGGCAGCCACGGTGGGGTGCCGAGCGCTGGGACTACGCGATGAGCTTCTTCGCCGGGGCCGGTGCGGCGATCTCCGAGCCGATGACGTTCTACTCCCGGCCCGCGCTCGACGCCGCCGTCGACGCCGCGGTCGCCGGCAGCGGGGCGCGGATCGTGTCGCGGACCGCCGTCGACCGGTCGGTGCTGGTCGGCCGGCACACCGCGACCGGGACGTTCCACCCGCAGGTCCCGCGGTTCCGCACGCTGGTGAACGACCTGCTCCGCGAGCCGGCCCGGGTGCGGCCGTCCGACCTGGGGTTCGTGCCGGCGACGGCGGGGGCGCCGGCGGACGTGCTGGCCTGGCTGGAGCGCTTCGCCGCCCGCTGGAACCGGGTGCTGGAGCCGTGGGCCGGTGCCGGCCGGCTCGGCGAGGCCGACGCGGCCCGGCTCGCGCACGCCCTGCTGGAACTGGAGCGCGGCGCCGGACCGGGGCTCGGCGTCGGGCACTCGCTCACGATGACCCTGGTGGCCGAGCCCTCGTGAGTGGAAAACAGGGCCAGGGCCCTCGTTTCCACTCACGGGCCCGGAGGGCCGTCCCGAGGGACCTGCTGCCGCACCTGCGGCGGGCGCACGACGAGATCGACCGCCGCTACGCCGAGCCGCTCGACCTCGACGCGCTCGCCGCCGTCGCCGGGGTGTCGAAGTACCACTTCCTGCGCTGCTTCGCCGACGTCTACGGCCGGACGCCCGCCGCGACGCTCACCCGGCGGCGGATCGAGCGCGCGCAGGACCTCCTGCGGGCCACGAACCTCACCGTCACCGAGGTGTGCACGCTCGTCGGGTACACCTCGCTCGGCTCGTTCAGCTCACGGTTCCGCCGGCTGGTCGGGGTGAGCCCGTCCGCCTACCAGGCCCGCTGGGCGGAACGCGGGGCCCCGCGCATCCCGGGGTGCTACGTCTTCATGCACGGGCTGTCCGACACCGCAATTCCGGAGAAGCCCGGCGACGGCGGACGCCGCTAGGTTCTCCCCATGCTCACCAACATCTCGCTGGTCACGCTGTACGTGACCGACCAGGACGCGGCCAAGCGCTTCTACTGCGACGTCCTCGGGTTCGTCGAGGGCACCGATGTCAGCATGGGGGACGGGTTCCGGTGGGTCACCGTGCACCATCCGGACCACCCGGAGCTGGAGGTGACCCTGATGAAGCCCGGCCCGCCGCTGGACGAGGACATGGCCGAGGCGGTCTCCCGGTCGCTCGCCGCCGGCCGGATGGGCGGCTTCGGCCTCACCACCGACGACTGCCACGGCGACTACGCGAAGCTCTCGGCGAAGGGCGTGGAGTTCACCCAGCCGCCTGCCGACCGGCCGTACGGCACGGAGGCCGTCATGCGGGACAACTCCGGCAACTGGCTGGTGCTGGTCGAGCCGCGGGCCTACGACGGCTCGGAGTTCCCGCACTCCTGAGCGTCAGCCCCGCTCACCGGTCTCGTAGCGGAACAGGACGCTCAGCTGGGGGACGCTGCGGCGGACGTCGGCCGGGGCGGCGACCGGCAGGTCCCGCAGCCGTTCGGCGGCGCGGTACAGCTCGTCACCGGACTCGAGGTCCCCGGACCGGGCCAGCTCGGCCAGCCGCGCGATCGCCGGGTCCCCGGCCGGCCCCAGGTGCGCGATCCGCCAGAGCAGGGTGCGGGCCGCGGCGCGGTGCGTGTCGCCGTGCCGGCCGATCACCTCCAGGTGGGCGACCAGGTCCCACGTCGTGGTGCCGCCGCAGGCCCGGGCCGCGAACAGCGGCCGGGCGCCCTCCCGCCGCCGGATCGCGGCGGCGCGGTTCTCGGCGCGGCACGCCCAGACGGCGGAGCCGACCGCGGCGAGGACCAGCAGCAGCGCCGGCACCCCGTCCGGAGCGACCAGGAGCGCCGCGGCGAACCCGCCGACCGTCCCGGCCGCCAGGACGAGCCGCGGGGCACCGGAACCCCGCGCGTGTCCGGTGCGGGCCCCGTCCATCGCGTCGGACAGGAGCGCGGTCATCAGCGGGGGCGGGAGGAGCGGGTCGGCCACGACGATCAGCCCGGCCCGGGGCAGCGCCGCACCCCACCAGTGCACGCCCGCGGCCACGGCACCGGCGACCTGCCTGTTCCGAGCCGTCACCTGATGCCTCCGGGTCCGCGTGCCGGGTGCGTGTACCCCTCCGATGAGGATGACCGCACGAAATAGAACACACTCCGCCCGGGTGAACCACCGGATCCGGAATGCATCACCCGGGCAGCGGCACCGCTCACACGGACCGTGTCCACACCGATGACGACCGGTAGTCGGAGACGGTGAACGTGCGGCCGGCCGGCCCATCGGGCCGGCACCGGCGGTACCCGGGCCACGGTCGCGGTGCTCACCCCGCCGGGCGGCCGGGTTCGGGGCGCAGGTCCGGGTGTGACGCCGTGGTCCGCACCCGGACCCGGTTGCGGCCGGCGCGTTTCGCGGCGTACAGCGCCTCGTCGGCGACCGCCAGCAGCACGTCCAGGCCGGTGTCGGCGCGGGGGCACAGCGCCGCGCCGACCGAGACGCTCAGCCGGTCGACGAGCACCGGCTCCGGCTGGGCCGGGATCTCCACCCGGAGCCGCTCCACCCGCTGCCGGATCCGCTCGCCCACCTCCCGCACGGCACCCGCGCCGTCGTCGCCGCCGGTGCGGAGCGGGGCGAGCACGACCACGAACTCCTCCCCGCCGAACCGCCCGGCCGCGTCACCGTCCCGCACCTCGCCGGCGACGACCTCGGCGACCGCCTGCAGGACCGCGTCACCGACCAGGTGGCCGTGCCGGTCGTTGACGTCCTTGAAGTGGTCCAGGTCCAGGATCAGGACGGCCGCGGCCGCGGAACCACCCTCGGCGACCGCCAGGACCCGGTGTGCACGGGCGCGCCAGGCGTCGGCGTTGAGCAGCCCGGTCTTGGCGTCGGTGTCCGCCTGCGCCTTCAGCTGGCGGACCAGGGTGGTCTGCTCCAGCAGGATCAGTGGCGGGAGCAGGAGCACCAGCAGCAGCCAGTGGTCGGGCACCACCACGGTCGCGACGAGGCCGCCCAGGCTCAGCGTGGCGATCTCCAGGCCGACCTCGCCGCCGGCCAGGATCGCGAGGAACCGGCTTCCCGGCTGGGCCAGGCGGATGACACCGACGACGAGCAGCGTGTTCGCGGCCGTGTAGGTCAGCAGGCAGCAGATCAGGACGACCGCTGCGAGCGGCGACGCGACGTCGGCGTGCGTCCCGAACAGGTGCCGGACGCCGGCCACGAGATAGATGGCCAGGACGACCGTCGACGTCGAGTAGACCTGGCGGTGCGGCGGCGTGCCCGCCGGGCGGAACACGCGGAAGTACAGGTGGGTATAGCTGGCCACCACCGTCGCCACGGCGAGCAGGGGTGGAAGGAGCAACGCGGCGGAGAACGTCCAGACCGAACTGAGGTCGATGTAGCGGGTTTCCGCGATCCGCCGGCGGAGTCGCTCCGCCCGAAGGGATATCTCGGCGTGCAATCCGGAGATCACGGTCAGGGCGGCCGCGGTCGCCCACTGTGCGGGTGTACCGGGAACGGGGTCCCCGGTTTCCGAGGTGGCGACGTCGATGGTGACCAGGGACACGGCGACGAGTTCGACGGCGAGCAGGAGGAGCTGCACCCGGGCCGGAAGACCCCAGAGCTGCCAGCGCGTGGGCAACGACCGGCCGCGGGAGGCCTCGACGTCACGCGGGGCGGAACTCTCGGACAAGACCCTCGAACCTTTGATCGTTTTCGTCGGTCAAGCATAGTCGGCGCGCGGCCGGTTCCTCGCAGGTCAGTCCCCCGGCGGTCCGCACCGCCCCGGTCGGGTGACCGCCGTGCCGCGTCTCGACAAGATCATTTGACTCCCTGACGTGCGGATGTGCGTCACCTACTCTAGCGGTGCCGCTCACTCAGACGAGTGATGTCGATGCGCGGAGTGAGCACCCGTCGGTGCCCTCCCGGACTTCGGCGGCGGCCGGGCCGGCGCGCGTGAGGGGGTGATCCGGGTGCGGAACTGGAACTGGTGACGACCGTCCATGTGTCTTTCGTCCGCTCTCGACGAGGGGGGAGGTGGCCGTCGTGCGCAACTGGAACTGGTGACACGGCGAGATGACGGAAACGGCGTGGGGAAGGGTGGTTTGCATGCGCAACTGGAACTGGTGAAACGCGCCGGAATATCGAAGGGAAAGGGCGGGACATGCGCAACTGGAACTGGTGAGGGATCGGGCCGGCCGGAACCGCGAGGGAGGGGAGGTGGCCGAGATGCGCAACTGGAACTGGTGACCTGCGGAATGCGGAACGACAACACGTGCGAGACGAGGAGAGCGACGATGCGCAACTGGAACTGGTGATCGTGACCGCGTCGACGTCCGCGGCCGCTCGCGCGGCGGCGGACCCCCGCGTGCGGTCCGGCCCGGCTCGTCCCGCCGGGCCGGACCGCACGGGGCGCCCGTCTCACCCGTCACGTGGGCGACAAGCGGCGATCACCGTGGCAGGCTGCGGGAATGGCGAGGTACTACGACGTGCACCCGCAGAATCCGCAGCCCCGCAGCATCGGGCAGGTCGTCGACGTGGTCCGGGAGGGCGGCCTGATCGCGTACCCGACGGACTCCTGCTTCGCGCTCGGATGCTCGCTCGGCAACCGGGACGGCCTGGAGCGGATCCGCCAGATCCGCAAGCTCGACGACAAGCACCACTTCACGCTCGTCTGCGCCGAGTTCGCCCAGCTGGGGCAGTTCGTGCACATCTCCAACGCGGTCTTCCGCGCGGTGAAGGCCTCGACCCCGGGCAGCTACACGTTCATCCTCCCGGCCACCAAGGAGGTGCCGCGGCGGCTGATGCACCCGAAGAAGAAGACCGTCGGCGTGCGCATCCCCGACCATGCCACCACCCAGGCACTGCTGGCGCAGCTCGGCGAGCCGCTGCTGTCGTCGACGTTGCTGCTGCCCGGCCACGACGAGCCGATGACGCAGGGCTGGGACATCAAGGAGGAGCTCGAGAACCAGGTCGACGCCGTCATCGACTCGGGCGACTGCGGCACCGAGCCGACCACGGTGGTGGACCTCTCCGGCGACGAGCCGGAGATCGTCCGGGTCGGCGCGGGGGATCCGTCCCGGTTCGTCTGACCTGCCGGCCGGGATGATCGACGGGTGATCACTGCCGCCGTCCGTTGATCGAGTCGCTCCGGCGTGCTTATCGTGGCGCCCGGGTCGCCACCGACGGGTGACGACCCGCCGCGGCAGGACGGCCGCCGGTCGTGCCGCTCCGGGCCGGACGGCGCCCTGCCCGGGGGCCCCGGCCGCCCGGCCACCCGGCGTCCACCGCCCACCGCACGACGGCGGGTCGCGTGCCGACCGGCCGGGTAGGCTCCGCGTCGGACCTGCCCGGCCCGTCATCGCACGGGCCGGGCGAGCGGTGCCCGGCCCCGGGTGCCGTACCAGCCGTTCGGAGGACGATCGCGTGGCGCGAGACGACCCGCCGTACAGCCCGTCCGGTCCTGGGCAGGACCCGCCGGGCGGCGCGGGCGAGGGTGCGGGCGGTGACGCCGTGCTCGCCGCCATCGCGCACCGGCTGCGCGCCCGCTCCGAGCGTCAGCAGCTCCTCACCGAGCGCCTCCGCAGCGGTGAGCTGCGCCCCGGTGCCCTCGCCGACCTGGCCGAGCTCGCCGGCGCCGCCCGGCGCGGCGCCCGGGACGGCGACCACATCCTCGTCCTCGCCGGTGCCCCGCGCGGGCCCCGGCTGGCCGCCCCGCCGACCCCGCTCGGCCAGGCCCTGAGCACGGTCGTCGCGGCGAGCGAGGCCGCATCGCGCACCGTCGTGCCGCCGGTCCCCGGTGTCTCGGTCGACGCGGCGGCCGAGCCGGTCCTCGGGCAGATCCTCGCGGAGCTGCTCGCGCACGCAGCCGGGGCGACACCGCCGGGGGAGCGGCTGGAGCTGCACACCCGGTGGGGGCCCGACGGCGGTGTCGTCGTCGAGCTGCAGTGCGCGACGACGCCGCGCTACCAGACCCCGATCGACGAGCTCGACCGCGCGCTCACCACCGCCACCCCGCCCGGTCCGGTGGCGCCGCAGGAGATCGGGCTGCACGTGGCGGCCCGGCTCGCCCGCGCGATCGGGGCCCGGCTCGGGGTCCGCGCCCCGGCCGGGAACGGCGGGGGCACCCCGATCGCCGTGCTGCACCTGCCGCCGTCGGTCGTCGGCGGTGGGCAGCAGCCCGAGCAGTCCGCACCTGCCGGCGCGGTACCGGAACCCGACCCGACGACCGCCCTGCGCCGGACGTCCACGCAGCCGGACGACGACGGCGAGGCCCCGTGGCCACCGCCGCAGCAGCACGCACCGCGGCCGGACGCGGCACCGGGCGGTCCGCCCTCGGCGCCGCCCGTGTACCGGCCCGCCGCCGACGAGACCGCGCGTCCCGACGCGCTGACCCGGCGGGGGAGTGCCGATGCGTTGCCACAGCAGGGCGGTCCGGATGCGCTGCCGCAGCGGGGTGGTCCGGACGCGCTGCCGCAGCGGGGCGGCCCGGATGCGCTGCCGCAGCGGGGCGCGCGGGACCGCCGGTCCGGCATCGCCGCCGCGACCCCGTTCGGAGCGCCGGCCGGGCCGCAGGGCTCCGATCGGCGCGGTCCCGACTCACCGGGCCCCGGGCAGCACGGCGTCGAGCCGCCGGGCCCCGGTCAGGGCGGTACCGAGCAACCCGGTCCCGGACAGGCGGGCCCCGGTCACGCGGGCCCCGGGCCGCAGGGGCCCTTCCGGCCGGCGGCGTCGGCCGCGCCCGACGGCCCGCCGAACGGCGCCCCGTTCCCGGCCGGTGGCCGGCCCGACGAGGCCCCGCCGGCCACCCGGGCGCTGCCCGTCCCCGGCCGGAACGGACCCCCGCGGGACGAGCTGTTCGGCCCGTTCGACTCCGAGGTCCCGGTCCCGGTGGACGACGCCGACGACCCGCCGATCTTCGCGGCCGTCGCCTCCGCCTGGTTCCGCGAGCCGGCGGCGCCGGAGACCACGGCACTGCCGGCGTCCGACGGGAACCAGCCGCAGCCGGAGAACTGGCGCACCCCCGGGGACGCCGAGTTCGAGGCCGCCCGGATCCGCGCCGACCGCGTCGTCGACCTGCCGACGACCGCGCAGGGCCTGCCCCAGCGGCTGCCCGGCCAGGCGATGGTGCCGCCGTCCTGGCGGGAGAACCAGAACGGCGGTGCCCGGACGAGCGGGTCCCGGGAACGGCAGCCCGACCGCGTCCGCAACCGGCTCGCCAGCTACCAGCGCGGCCTGCGCGAGGGGCGGCACCGCGCCGCCGAGGACCAGAGCGCCGAGCCGGTCGGTGGGGCGGTCAACGGCAGCAGCAACGGCCACGCAGCCGGCCTGAACGGCGAGGGCGGGCGCAACGCCGGCTGACGCCCGGTGTGGCGGGCGCGGCCGGCCGAGGCGGGCGCGGCCGGCCGAGGCGGGCGCGGCCGATGCCCGGCGAGGGCGGCCGGCTGACGCCCGGCGAGGTCAGCCCGGGGTACCGGCCGCCCAGCCCTCCGGGTCGTCCCAGGCCCGGAGCGTGCGGCGGCTGACGAACCGGCGGCGGGCACCCGTCACCGGGTCGTCGAACTCCAGCGACCGCGACAGCAGCTGCAGCGGCCGGGTGAAGTCGCCGGCCGCGCGGCGCCGCAGCTCGGGGTAGACGTCGTCGCCGAGGATCGGGATGCCCAGCTCGTCGAGGTGCACCCGGAGCTGGTGGGTCCGCCCGGTGCGGGGGTGCAGCCGGTAGCGGGCGAGGCCGTCGCGGTGCCCGGCGAGCTCGATGCGGGTCTCCGCGTTCGGCGGGCCCGGCTCGGTCCGCGCCGCGAACACGCCCGGCACCTTCACGATCCGCGACACCTCGGTGCGCGGCAGCTCCAGCGCCGGGTCGTACGGCGCGACGGCCTCGTAGGTCTTCGCGACCCGGCCGCGCGCGAACAGGGTCTGGTAGTCCCCGCGCAGCTCCGGGCGCGCCACCAGCAACAGCACCCCGGCCGTGGCCCGGTCGAGCCGGTGCGCCGGACTGAGGTGAGGCAGCCCCAGCTCGTGCCGGAGCCGGACGAGCACGGTCTGCCGTACGTGGCTGCCCCGCGGGATGGTCGCCAGGAAGTGCGGTTTGTCGACGACCACCAGGTCGTCGTCGGCGTGCAGCACCTCGAGGGGGAACGGGACCTCCACCTCGTCCGGTTCGTCGCGGTAGAGCCACAGCGTCGTCGACGGCGTGAACGGCGACTCCGGGGTCAGCGGCCCGGCCGCGGTGACGATCTCCCCGGCGGCGAGCCGCGCGTCGATCCGCGCCGGGTCGACGTGCGGGAGCCGGTCCGCGAGGTGGTCGCGCATCGTCGCCCACACCCCGTCGGGCGGGGTGCGGAGCCGGGCCGGGGCGAGGCCGTCACGGCTCGGCAGCGGCGCCGTCTGCAGGGCCGCGGCCCGGCGCCGGGCGGCGCGGCCGCGGCGGGTGCGGGAGCTCACGGACGACCACGGTACGGCGGGGCCGCACCCGCGTTCACCGCGCCCGGCCCCGGTGATCGACGATCCGGCACGGGATGCGGTCATCCTCGGCCGGATCCCGTGCCCGATCGTCGATCACCGGGCCCGGGCAGGCGGAGCGGCGCCGGGCAGTAGCATCGCCGTACGTGACCTGGGCGTCGTACGGTGCGTACCTGCTGATCGTCGTGGGGCTGGTGCTGATGCCGGGCCCGGACACGTTCGTCCTGCTGCGGTCCTCGCTGGCCGGGGGCCGCCGGTCCGGGCTGTTGACGGCGGCCGGGGTGTTCGCGGGGAACGTGCTGCAGGGTTCCGCGGCGGCGTTCGGCCTCGGTGTCCTGATCGCCCGCTCCCACACCGCGTTCACCGTGATCCGCTGGGCGGGCGTGGTCTACCTGTGCGTGCTCGGGGTGCAGGCGCTGCGGGCCGCCCGCCGCGGCGACTACCCGGACGTCGGTGCCGGCGGTCCGCGGGTGCCCGCGTACCGCGCCGTGCTGCTGGGCTTCGGCTCGAACGTCACCAACCCGAAGGTCCTGATCATGTACCTGTCGGTGCTGCCGCAGTTCCTGGTCCCCGGGGTGACGACGATCGTCGACGCCCTGCTGCTGGCGCTCACCGTCGCCGTGCTGGGCGTGGTCTACCAGGCCGGCATGGTGCTGGCCGTGCACCGGGCCCGCGACTGGTTCTCCCGGCGCCGGGTGCGCCGGGCCGGGGACGCCGTCGCCGGCGTCGCGTTGCTCGGGTTCGGCGGGGTCCTCGCCGCCCACTGAGAGGGGCGGCGGATCCGTCTCACGCACCCGCCGGCGCCATCGCGCTGACGAGCTCGTACGTCACGTGGGCGGCGGCGACGGCGGTGATCTGGGCGTGGTCGTAGGCCGGGGCGACCTCGACGACGTCCGCCCCGACGATGTGGGTGCCGGAGAGCGCGCGCAGCATGCGCAGCAGCTCCCGGGAGGTCAGCCCGCCCGCCTCCGGGGTGCCCGTCCCGGGCGCGTGCGCCGGGTCGAGGACGTCGATGTCGACCGAGACGTAGAGCGGGGCGTCCCCGATCCGGGCCCGGATGCGTTCGACGGCGCGCTCGACGCCGTCCTCCTCGATGTGGTCGGTCGTGACGACGGCGAACCCGAGCCGCTCGTCGTCGGCGAGATCGGCCTCCCCGTACAGCGGACCCCGGGTGCCGACGTGCATGCTCGCCGTGCGGTCGATGAGTCCCTCCTCGCTCGCCCGGCGGAACGGCGTGCCGTGGGTGACCGGCGCGCCGAAGTAGGTGTCCCAGGTGTCGAGGTGGGCGTCGAAGTGCAGGACGGCCACCGGACCGTGCTCCTTCGCGACCGAGCGGAGGAGCGGGAGGGCGATCGTGTGGTCCCCGCCGATCGTCACCAGCCGCGTTCCACCGGCGCGCAGCGCGGTCGCCGCCTCCTCGATCGCCCGCACCGCGTCGTCGATGTCGAAGGGGTTCGCCGCGATGTCGCCGGCGTCGGCGACCTGCTGCGTGGCGAACGGCGAGACGTCCTGCGCCGGGTTGTAGGGCCGCAGCAGGCGGGAGGACTCCCGCACGTGTGCCGGACCGAACCGGGCGCCGGGCCGGTAGCTCACGCCGCTGTCGAACGGCACGCCCACCACGGCGATGTCCGCGTGGTCGACCTCCTCGATGCGGGGGAGCCGGGCGAAGGTCGCGATGCCCGCGTAGCGGGGGACGAGCGACGCGTCGACGGGGCCGATGTTCTCGCTCACGAGCGGGGCCTCCTGAGGTGGGACTGCGGGACGTGGATGAGGTGGACACCGCCGGCGGCCACGGCCGAGCGCACGGCGGGACCGATCGCGTCGCCGTCGTCGACGCGGGTTCCGCGCGCGCCGAACGCCGCGGCGAGCGCCACCCAGTCGGGCTGCACCAGGTCGACGCCGACGGGCGGGATGCCCCGGTCGACCTCGTTCTCGCGGATCTCGGCGTACCCGCCGTTGTCGACGCACACGACGACGAGGTCGAGCCGCTGCTCGACGGCGGTCGCGAGCTCGTTGACGCAGAACATCAGCGCACCGTCGCCGAGGACGGCGACGACGGGTCGCCCGTCCTGGGCGACGCACGCACCGATCGCCGCCGGCAGGCCGTAGCCGAGCGTGGCGTACGTCGGCGTGTAGAGCAGCGAGCGCGGCCGCGGTTGCCGGAGCACGTTCACGAGCGCCCGGTAGACGATCTGCGAGGAGTCGCCGGCGACGATCGCGTCCGGGGGGAGCGCCGCCGCGATCAGTCCGGCCAGCTCGACCGTCTCGGGCAACGGTGCGCGCACCTCGTCCGAGACGGCGGACCGCACGGGTGCGAGATCAGGGTGCTCCCGCGTGCCCGGGGGCGTCGCGGCGAGCAGGGCGTCGAGCACGCGCGCGCAGTCGCCCACGATCCCCACGGTCGCGTCGAGGTTCTTGTGCAGCTGCGCGGGCGAGATGTCGACCCGCACGACCGCACCGCGCACCGGCAGGGCGGGCGCCCACAGCTCGGCCTCCCCGACCTTCGAGCCGAGGACGAGCAGGACGTCGGCCGCCTCGGCGACGGCCCGTGCCGAGGGCAGCCGCAGGTTCGACCCCAGCGCGAGCGGGTGGTCCTCGTCGAGCGTGCCCTTGCCGTTGATCGTCGTGAGCACGGGAGCGCCGAGACGCTCGGCGAGCGCGGTCACCTGGCGGGACGCGCCCGTGGCGCCCCCGCCCGCGAGGATCACCGGCGACCGTGCGCCCGCGAGCAGGGCGGCGGCCTGCCGCACGGCCCCGGCGTCCACCCCCACCGGCGGGGGTGCGGGGCGCGCCGCCCGCGCCGCGGCCGGCACCCCGGCCGGGGCCTCCAGCACGTCCAGCGGGATCTCGATGTGCACGGGCCGCGGCCGGCCCGTGCGGAACAGCGTGAAGGCGTCGTGCACGGCGTCGACCGCCTCGGCCGCGCTCGTCACGCGGCGCGACCATTCCGCGACCGCGGCGACCATCGCGGTGGCGTCCTTCGTCTCGTGCAGGGTCCCGGCGTCGCGGAACTCCTGACCGAGCGGAACCCCGGGTGACAGCACGAGCAGCGGCCGGGACTCGCAGAACGCCGTGCCGACGGCGCTCATGGCGTTCTGGAGTCCGGGCCCGGACGTCGTGAGGACGACGCCCGGCAGCCCGGTCATCTGGGCCCATCCGTCCGCGCCGTAGCCGGCGCCCTGCTCGTGCCGGTTCGTGACGGCACGGATGCCGAGGTCGGCGAGCGGCCGGTAGAGCTCCAGGTTGTGGGTGCCCGGGATGCCGAAGACCGTGGTGACGCCGTAGGCGCGGACCGTCTCCAGGACGGCCCGGCCGGTGGTGTCCGCGTGCGGGGTGTCCACGTCAGAGCTGTCCACGTCAGACCGTCCGGTGCCGTCGTTCGCCGCCGACCCAGGTCTCCCGGACGCGGATGGGCGAGATGGCGTCGGCGTCGACGCCGAGCGGGTCGTCGTCGAGCACGGCGAAGTCGGCGTACTTGCCGGCCTCGAGCGACCCGAGGTCGGCCTCGCGGCCGAGCGACACGGCACCCTCGACGGTGTGCGCGCGCAGCGCGTCACGCGCGGCGACGCGCAGCGAATCCGGCCCGAGCTTGCGTCCCCGGCGGGTCACCCGGGTGACGGCGGTCTGGATCGCCTCCAGCGGGATCGGCTCGGCGACCGGCGCGTCCGAGGACAGCGTGTAGGCGACCCCGGCGTCCCGGAACTCGCCGAGCGGGTTGAAGCGCTCACCCGGCGTCCCGACGGCCTGCTCGACACCTTCCCCCCAGTTGAAGTAGTGCTGGGTCTGGTTCACCGGCCGGATGCCCGCGGCGGCCATGCGCCGGATCTGGTCGGGGGTGGGCAGCCCGCAGTGCTCGATGCGGTGCCGGGCGTCGGGGTCGGGACGCTCGGCGAGCGCCGACTCGAGGGCCGAGACCACCATCTCGATCGCCGTCGGGGACTGCGCGTGCGTCGCCGTCTGCAGCCCCGCCCGGTGCGCCCGCCGGATGAGCTCGGCGTACTCGGCCGGCTCGTGATACAGCTGCCCGGTCCGGCACGGGTCGCCGACGTAGCCGTCCGGGAAGTAGGCCGTCCATCCGCCCAGCGTCCCGTCGGCGTAGAACTTGATGCCGGCGAAGCTGAGGTGCGCGTTGCCGAACGCCCCGACCAGCCCCATCTCCAGCGCGTCGTCGAGCAGGTGCGAGAGCAGGTACATCGACACGCGGAGGTCCAGCCGGCCGCCCTCGGCGAGCCGCAGGTACATGTCGAACTCGCGCCGTGTCACCTGCGCGTCGCCGACCGTCGTGACCCCGCCCGCGAGGAACCGCCGGGTGGCGGCGTCGAGCTGGCGCAGGTGCTCCTCCGGCTCGTCGGCGAGATGGAAGTTCGGGCCGTGGTGGCCGACCTTCACCCCGTGCACGCCGGTGAGGATGTTGCAGGCGGCGTCGGAGAGCTCACCGGTCGGCTCACCGTCGGCGTCGCGGAAGAACACCCCGCCGTCCGGATCCGGGGTGTCGCGGCCGACCCCGTTGACGGCGAGCGTGTGCGAGTTGACCACGCCGCCGTGCCCGGAGGCGTTCATCAGGTACACCTCGCGGTCGGCGGCGACCTCGTCCAGCTCGTAGCGCGTCGGGTGCCGGCGCTCGGCGAGGTTGGCCTGCTCGTAGCCGTACCCGCGGACGGGACGCCCCGGCGGCAGGCCGGCCGCCGCGGCCCGGAGCAGCGCCACGATCTCCGGGATGCTGCGCGCCCGCTCCGGCCCGCAGTCGACCCAGGTCATCATCTGGCCGTACATGAGCGGGTGCGCGTGCGCGTCGACGAAGCCCGGCACGACGACGGCGTCCCCGAGGTCGATCCGCTCGGGATCCAGCCCCAGGTGACGCCCTGCCTCCTCGCAGGCGGCCACGCTGCCGACGGCCAGGATCCGGCCCCGGTCGAACAGCAGTGCGGTCGCCGTGGTGTCGCCGGCGTCGACGGTGTGGACGGTGCGCGCGGTCACCAGCCGGGCCGTGGCCTGACCGGATCGGTCGAAGGGAACGAGCTTTCTCATCGGATCCGGTTCGTCGTGTCGGTCGGGGGAGTGACGGCCGGGGTCGCCGGCGTGTCGTCGGAGTGCTGCGGCGCGAGCCGGGTGCAGATGCCGGCGACGACGGCCATCGCGGTGAACAGTGCGATGACCGACCAGACGCTGCCGGTCCACGCGACGAGCCGGGTCGCGAACCACGGGGAGAAGCCCGCCCACACGGCGGCGCCGACGCCGTACGACAGCGCGACGGACGTGTAGCGGGCCTGCGGGCGGAACATCTGGGCGAGGATCGCGGCGACCGGCGCGTAGGTACCGCTCATCGCGACCCGCACGAGCGACGCGAGCAGGAAGACCAGGGGCTCGTTCCGGCCCGGCATCGCGAGCAGGAACGGGGCGAACGTCAGCACCGAGGTGGCCAGGCCGATGTACATGACGTTCTTGCGGCCCCAGCGGTCGCCCAGCCAGGCCACGGGCAGGGTGACCAGGAACTCGACGAGCGAGGCGACCGTCATGGCGTCGAGGACGAGCTGCTCGCTGAGCAGGATCGGCTCGCCGGTCGCGTACGCCGTCGCGAACGTCGTCGCGAGGTAGTAGCCGCCGGTGGAGACCGGCAGGAGGCCGATGGCGAGCAGGATCGGCAGCCAGTTCGTGCGCAGCGCGAAGGCCAGCGGGATCGACTGCTTGCGCCCCTCGACGTTCTCGGAGAACACGGGTGACTCCTCGACCCGGAAGCGGACCCAGAGCCCCACGCCGATCAGCACGACGGACAGCAGGAACGGGATCCGCCATCCGCCGTCGCGGATGAAGTCCTCGCCGCCACGTGACATGAGCGCGAAGATGCCGGAGGCGAGCAGGGCGCCGGCCGGGTTGCCGAGCTGGGTGAAGCCGCCGTAGAAGGTCTTGGACCTCTCCGGGGCGTGCTCGACGCTCATGAGCACGGCGCCGCCCCACTCCCCGCCGACCGCGAGTCCCTGGAGGGCACGCAGCGCGATGAGCAGGATCGGTGCCACGGCGCCGACGTCGGCGTAGGTCGGCAGGCAGCCGACCAGGACCGTCGACACGCCCATCAGCAGGAGCGTGACGACGAGCGAGACCCGGCGGCCGAGCCGGTCTCCGATGTGTCCGAAGAGGATGCCGCCGAGCGGGCGCACGACGAACGCCACCGCGAAGGTCGCGAACGCCGCGGCGGTCTCGGCGAGCGGATCCTCGCTCGGGAAGAACAGCGGGCCGAAGACGAGCGCGGCGGCCGTCGCGTAGATGTAGAAGTCGTACCACTCGATGGTGGTGCCGACGAATGCTGCGACGCCTGCGCGTCGCGCCCTGCCGTGGGTACTGGTCATGACCGCTCCTGTGCGGACGATGGCGAATGCGGCGGATGCTACGAGCGGAGAGGCCCGCGGGAAACGACAGAAGTCCAGTAGCTGTCCGCGCTCGCCGCTCATATGCTCGACGCGGCCGACACGGTTTGTCCTGAACCCGTTCGGGGGGCGGGGCGTGCTGGAGTTCTGTCGGCGCGATGCTGCGGTTCCCGGAATCTGCGCGAGGTGCGAGGTGGACGTCGACGCCGAGCTCGTCCGCGCCCTGCAGGTCGACGGCCGCGCGAGCGTGCAGACGCTCGCCCACCGGGTGGGGCAGTCGCGCGCGGTCGTGTCCGCGCGCCTGCACGCGATGCTCGCCGACGGGACCGTCCGCGTCGTCGCCGCCGTCGATCCCGCCTTCCTGGGCCAGCACGTCCTCGCGCACGTGTCGATCCGTACCGACGGCGTCGTCGACACCGTGGCCGGGTACCTGCGCGGCCTCGACGAGACCGTGCTGGTGTCGGCCGTCGGCGGCGCGCACGATCTCGTGACCGAGATCCGCGTCGGCTCGATGGCCGAGCTGCACGAGCTCCTGGCCGACATCCGGCGCCTGCGTGAGGTCGGGGAGATCAACACGCTCATCTACTCGACGGTCGTGAAGGGGTTCTTCGTCTCGGACTACCGCGGCGACCTCTCGCTCGACGACACCGACCTCGCGCTCGTCGAGCTCCTGCAGCGGGACGGGCGCATGACCTACCGCGCGCTGGGGGAGTCGGTGCGGCTCTCGCCGTCGGCGGTCACCACGCGCGTGCAGCGCCTGATCGACGGTGGCGTCATCCGGATCAGCGCCGTCGAGGCCCGCGGGCTCGCCCACCGCCAGCTGTCCATGGGCGTCGGGCTCAGCCTGACCGGCGACGACGCCGCGGTCGTCGACGCGCTCCGCTCCGCGCGCGGTGTCGACTTCGCGGCCTGGACGCTGGGGCGCTTCGACGCCGTGGCGACGCTCGTCGAGCCGTCCGCCGGCGCCCTCTACGCCCACCTCGAGCGCCTCCGCTCGCTCCCGGGGGTCGCGCACGTCGAGTCGTGGCTGCACCTCGCCGTGCTCAAGGAGGACTACGCGCGGACGCTGCGCGCCGTGCCTCCCCGATGACCGCGGGCCGCGTGGCCCGCGACCCGCGCCTCGGCGGCCCTACCCTGGGCCGATGCGGCTCGCCCCGGTCCTGGTCGCCCTGCTCGTGGCGGCCGGCTGCGCGGCCGGGCCGCCGGAAACCGGGCTCACCGGGGCGGTCATGCAGTACCGCTCGGACATCGCCGCCCGGGTCCTGACCGTCCGGCTGCGGGCCGGGAATCCGGTGACGGTCGAGCGGGTGCAGCTGCGTCCGGCCGGGTTCGTGCCGTCGCCGCCGGTGACGCCGGGTACCGCGCTCGGCGCGGGCACGACGGCCGACATCCGGATCCCGCTCGAGGCGCCGGACTGCGCGGCGACGGCGGGGGAGAGCACGGCGGTGGTCACCGCGGGCGGTGCGGAGTCCGTGCTCGTCCTGGCCGACGCGCACGGCGCGGTCGGTGCCCTGCAGCGCGCCGAGTGCGCCGAGCGGGCCGTGCGGGACCGCGCCGGCGTCACGTTCGGCCCGGTCTGGACCCGCGACGGGGACCGCCTGCGCGGCACGGTGCGCCTGCACCGCCGCGCCGGCACCGGGCCGGTGGCGGTCACCGAGCTCGGCGGCACGACGATCTTCGGGATCCGGCCGGCCGGCGGGCGGACGCTCCCGCTCACGCTCGGCGGCGCGGACGTCGTGCTGCCGGTCGAGGTCGTGGCGGCGCGCTGCGACCCGCACGCGCTGGCCGAGAGCAAGCGGGCGACCGCGTTCACCGTCGTCGCCGCGGTACCGGCCTCGCCACCCGCCCGCCTGACGGTGACGCCGGACGACCGCGAACCCCTGCTCACCTTCGCCGCCGACCGCTGCCGGGGGCAGTGACTTGCCCGCATGGTGAGTTAAAGTTCAGGATGTGAGCACGACACTGCCGTCGGAATCTCGAGGAGCCCCATCGTGTCGGAGACCGTGATCGTGGTGAACACGGCCGTGGCCGTGCTCGCCACCGTCGTGCTGATCGTGAGGTTCCGGCTCAACCCGGTGATCTCGCTGGTCATCGGCGCCGTCTACCTCGGCCTCACCGCCGGCCTCGGCGTCGAGGGCACCGTGAAGGCCGTCACCGGCGGGTTCGGCGAGATCCTCGCCGACGTGGGCCTGCTCATCGCCTTCGGTGTGCTCACCGGCGCGATGCTGCACCGGGCCGGCGCGATCGAGCGGCTGGTGTCCACGCTGCTGCGTGTGTGCGGCCCGCGGGGCATGCCCTACGCCACGACCGTCACGGTCGGGACCGTCCTGCAGTCGATCTTCGTGGACGTCCTGCTGGTCATCTCCGCGCCGCTCGCCCGGCGGATCGCACCGCGGATCGGGGACCGGGGCCTGCCCCGGATGGCGACCGCGCTCGCGATCGGCCTGGAGTGCGGGATCGTGTTCATGGTCCCCGGGGTCGGTGCGGTCGCGCTGGCCGGCGTGCTCGGCGTGCCGATGGGGCAGATGCTGCTGGCCGGGCTGGTCGTCGTCGTGCCGACCGTGCTGATCGCGACGGGGATCATGACGTTCCTGTTCCGCCGTGGCTGGTGGGATCCGGAGCGCGACGAGCAGGAGCCGTCGTGGGCCGGGATGCCCGCCGGGGGGACCGGCCCGGCTCCGGCGGACGGGGCCGGTGGCGGGGCATCCGGCCGCCCGGCGGGCGCCGCCACGGCCGTCACCGACCGGCGGGGCACCCGCCGCGAGCTGTCCCTGCTCGCGCTGTTCACCCCGCTGCTGGTCGGGCTGCTCCTCATTGCCGCCGGTGCGGTGCTCGACGCCGCCGGGATCGAGCAGCCGGTGCTGGTGTTCCTCGGCGAGCCGGTGATCGCGCTGCTGATCGGGCTGGTCGGGACCACCGCCGTCGTCGGGCTGGCCCACGGCCGGGACGCCGTCGAGGCCGCGGTCGGCGACGGCTTCCGGGAGAGCGGCCAGATCCTGATCCTCACCGGCGTCGGTGGCTCGCTCGCCACCACGATCTCCGATGCGGGCCTCGGCGAGATCCTCGGCCGGCACTTCTCCGCGAACACCGCCGCGCCCCTGCTGATGGTGTGGCTGATCGCCGCGGTGCTGCACGTCGCGATCGGCTCGGTGACGATCTCCGCGATCACCGCGGCCGGCGTGCTCGCCCCGGTCGCCCCGGTGATCGGGCTGGCCCCGGTGCTGATCGCGCTGGCCGCCGGGGCGGGTGCGCTGTTCGCCGTCCACGTCACCAGCAACACGTTCTGGCTGCTGCAGTCGCTGCTCGGACAGTCCGTCCGCGGCGCCCTCAAGACCTGCTCGGTAGGGGTCTCGGTCGCCTCGGTCGTCGCGATCCTGCTGATCCTGCCGCTGTCCCTCGTCCTCTGACCGGAAGGGCCCTCACGTGACCGACCTGCCGCTGTCCGGCATCCGGGTCCTCGAACTCGGCAACTACATCGCCGCGCCGACCGCCGGGCGGCTGCTCGCCGACTTCGGCGCCGAGGTGATCAAGGTGGAGCGCCCGCGCACCGGGGACGAGGTGCGCAACTGGCGGCTCTACGCCGGCGACACCTCCATGCTCTACCGCACCCTCAACCGCAACAAGCGCTCGATCACCCTCGACCTGCGCGCCGACGCCGGCCGCCGCGCGGTCCTCGACCTGGCCGCCCGGTCCGACGTCGTGCTGGAGAACTTCCGGCCCGGCACCCTCGAGAAGTGGGGCCTCGGCCCGGCCGAGCTCGACACCGCCAACCCGGACGTCGTGCTGGTCCGGATCTCGGCGTTCGGCCAGACCGGACCGCTGTCGGCCCGGCCGGGGTTCGCCGCCGTCGCCGAGGCGATGGGCGGGTTGCGCGCGCTGGTCGGGGAGGAGGACCGGCCGCCGTCGCGGACCGGGGTGTCGATCGGGGACTCGATCGCCGGGCTGTACGGCGCGTTCTCCGCGGTGATGGGGCTCTACCAGCGCGAGTCGCGCACCGAGCGGCCGCCGCTGAACCGGCGGTCGATGGACATCGCGCTCAACGAGGCCGTGTTCTCGATGATGGAGTCGCTGGTGCCCGACCACCTCGCCTACGGCGTCGAGCGGCGCCGGGTCGGCGGCCGGATGGAGGGCATCGCCCCGTCCAACGCCTACGAGTGCCGCGACGGCGGCAGCGTCGTCATCGCCGGCAACGGCGACTCCATCTACGGCCGGTTCATGCAGGTCATCGGCCGCCCGGACCTCGCGGCGGCGCCGGACCTCGCCTCCAACGCGGGCCGCTGGGCGCGCCGCGACGAGCTCGACGCGGCGATCGAGGCCTGGACCCGGTCGCTGCCGCGGGACGAGGTTCTGGCCCGCCTGGAGGAGGCGGGCGTGCCGGCCGGGCCGATCCACTCGGCGGCCGACATCGTCGCCGACCCGCAGTTCCGGGCCCGGGACATGGTCCAGTACTTCGACGTCGACACCGGCGGCGCCGAGCCCGCCCGGGTCGGGTTCCCCGGTGTCGTCCCCGTGCTGGACGGCGTGTCGGTGCCGGTCCGGCACGTCGGGCCCGATCTCGGGGCCGACACCGCGGACGTGCTGGGCGGCCTGCTCGGGTACTCCGCGGAGGCGATCGCCGCGGCCGCGGGGGAGGGCGCATGAGCTCGGTCGTGCTGCGGGACGTGACGTTGCGCGACGGCCTGCAGCTCACCGGCAGGCTGCTGCCGACCGACCGGAAGGTCGCGCTCGTGCGGACCCTGCTGGCCGCGGGCGTGCCGGAGCTGGAGATCGGCTCGCTGGCCCGCGCGGACGTGGTGCCGCCGCTGGCCGACACCCTCGACGTCGTCGCCGCGCTCACCCCGGAGGAGCTCGACCGCTGCTGGGTGTGGGTGGCGACGCCGCGGCACGTGCAGCGCGCCGTCGCCGCCGGGGCGCGCAACGTCCAGTACTGCTTCTCGGTGTCCGACGCCCACAACAACGCCAACGTCGGCCGGGACACCGCGGTGTCGCTGGACGCCATGCCGGACGCGGTCGCCGCCGCCCGGGAGGCCGGCGGGCGGATCCAGCTGTGCCTGGCGACGGCGTTCACCTGCCCGTTCGACGGCCCGGTCGACCCCGGCCGGGTGGTCGAGATCGTCGCCGACCCGCGCACCGCGGGCTCCTGCGACGTCGTCGTCTGCGACACGCTCGGGCAGGCGGTCCCGTCCGAGGTGGGGGCGCTGGTCTCCCGGGTCGCGGCCGTGGCCGGCGGGCGGCGGATCGCGTTCCACGGGCACGACACGTGGGGGCAGGGCGTCGCGAACGCGCTCGCCGCCGTCGCGGCCGGGGCGACGCTGCTCGACGGCGCGCTCGGCGGGCTGGGCGGCTGCCCGTTCGCGCCGGGCGCCAGCGGCAACACCGCCTGTGAGGACCTGCTGTTCGCGCTGCGCCCGGACTGGGTGACGCCCGGCGTGCTCGCGAACCTGGTGACGGTGTCCGAGGACCTGCTCGACGAGCTGGGGGAGCCGAACCGGTCCCGGGCCGCGCAGGGCGTGCGGTCGCGGGCCGCGGCGTTCCCGTGGACGGCCGGGCCCCGGGCCTGACCCCGAGCTCAGGCGGGCGGCCGCCCGCCGAGCGTCCTGGTCAGCCGGTCGGCCGCACCGACCAGCAGCTCCACGTACTGCTCGCACCGCTGCCGGGTCAGCCGGATCGTCGGCCCGCTGATCGTCAGCGCCGCCGTCACCGCCCCGGCATGGTCGAAGACCGGCGCGGACAGCCCGGACCCGCCGTCGTCGCGTTCGGCCGCGGTGATCGCGAAACCGTCCCGGCGGGTGGCCGTGATCAGGGCCCGCAGCCGTTCCGGGTCGGTCACCGTGTGGTCGGTGAGGGTCTCCAGCGGCCCGGCCAGCACCTCCTCGGCCAGCGTGGGGTCCCAGGCGAGCAGCACCCGGCCCGCCGACCCGGTGTGCAACGGGATGATCTTCCCGACGTGCATCTCCCGGCGGAGCGCGTGCCGGGTCTCGGCGACCGCGACGCACACCCGGAACCCGTTCTCGGCCCGGAACAGCGCCGTCGTCTCACCGGTGGTGTCGCGCAGCTCCCGCAGCACCGGCCCGGCCAGCTCCAGCAGGTCCACACCGCGGGCCGCGGCACCGGCCCAGTACGCCATCCGCACCCCGATCCGGACCCGGTCGCCGACCCGGTCCAGCAGACCCTCGGCGACCATGTTGGACACCAGCCGCTGCACCGTGGACGCAGGGATGCCGGTGGCGTGCTGGATCTCGCTGAGGCTGAGGACCGGACGCTGCAGGGTGAACGCGTCCAGGATGTCGGTGATCTTGCCGAGGACCAGCAGCGGCTTCGGGCCGGCGTGCTCGGTGGTCATCCGCGCTCCAGGAACTTCCCGGCGGCCTCCCGGTAGCGCTCCCACGCGTGCGGCGCCGGCTCCGCCTCGTACCGGGCCGGCGCGGTGGCCGGGATCCAGGACGGGGGAGCGTCCCCGCCGCGCAGTGCCCACGCCGCCTGCCGGGCCGCGCCGTCCGCGACGTACTCGCCCGGTTCGGGCACCCGGACCGGCACCTCGAACGCCTGGGCGGCGATCCGGCACACCGCCCCGGAACGCGCGGCCCCGCCGACCAGCGTCACTCCGGTGACCGCCACCCCCTGCGCGCGCAGCGCCTCCAGGCCGACCCGCTGGGCGTACAGCATGCCCTCGATGGCCGCCCGGGCCAGGTTCTCCCGCGTCCCGGACGCGAGCGTCCACCCGTGCAGCGCGCCGGTCGCGTCCGGCAGGTTCGGTGTCCGCTCACCCTCCAGGTAGGGAACGACGACCAGCCCGCCCGCGCCCGGCTCGGCGGCCAGTGCCAGCCGGCCCAGCTCCTCGTGGTCCACGCCGAGCAGCCGCCGGGTGGCGTCCAGTACCCGGGAGGCGTTGAGCGTGCAGGCCAGCGGCAGGTAGGCGCCGGTGGCGTCGGAGAACCCGGCGACGATCCCGCTCGGGTCCTGCGCGCGCCGCGGCGCCCGCGCCGACACGGTGCCGGAGGTGCCGAGCGAGACGACGACGTCGCCGCCGGCGTCGACCCCCAGCCCGGCGGCCGCGTTGTCCCCGGCCCCGGCACCGACCACGATCCCGCCCGGGCCCGCCACCGACCCGGCCGGCCCGAGCACCCGGGGCAGCGCGGTTCTCCGGCCGAAAGCGTGTTCCAGCAGGTCGGTGCGGTAGCCTGTGCCGTCGAAGTAGCCGGTGCCGGACGCGTCGGACCGGTCGGTGACCAGCTCGTCCAACCCCGACGCCCCGCGCAGCCGCCAGGTCAGCCAGTCGTGCGGCAGGCACACCGCCGCCGTGCGGTCCGCGTGGCCCGGCTCGTGCGTGGCGAGCCAGCGCAGCTTCGACACGGTGATCGAGGAGACCGGGACGACGCCGGTCTCCTCCGCCCATGCCGCCGCGCCCAGCTCACCGACCAGCTCCTGCGCGGCGCCCGCCGAGCGGGTGTCGTTCCACAGCAGCGCGTCCCGGACGACGGCCCCGCCGGCGTCCAGGCAGACCATCCCGTGCTGCTGGCCCGCCACCGACAGGGCCTCGACGCCGTCCAGCCCCCCGGCCTCGTCGAGCGCCTCCTGCAGCGCGACCCACCAGGCCTGCGGGTCGACCTCGGTGCCGTCCGGGTGCGGCGCCCGGCCGGTGCGGACCAGCGCACCCGTGTCCGCGTCCCGGACGACGACCTTGCAGGACTGGGTGGACGAGTCCACCCCGAGCACCAGTGCCATGCCCCCAGCCTGCCATCCGGCCGGCGGCGCGGCGGGCGGCGCGCGGCCGCGTTCGATGCCAGGGTGGACCCATGAGCGACGAGCAATGGTTCTACTGCCTCAAGCACAACACCGTGGAGACGCAGGACGGCTGCCGGGCCGCCGACCGCCTCGGCCCGTACCCGGACCGGGAGACGGCCGCGCGTGCCCTCGAGATCGCCCGCGAGCGGACCGAGGCCGAGGACCGCAAGGACCGGCAGTGGAAGGAGGGCGACGCCTGAGCGCCTGCTAGCGCCCCGGGTCGTGCGGCGCCGCGGCCCGCTCGGTGTCGGCGTTCCAGCTGCGGGCCAGTGCGGCGACCTTGTCGGTGAAGTCCCGCGCCGCGACCGGTGGTTCCTCGGCGCGCCCCGCGGCAGCACCGACCAGGAACGCCGTGCGCCCGGCGGCCTCGGGGCCGACCCGGTCGGCCACGAGCCCGGTCAGCTCCGCCACGGCGTCGAGTCCCTGCGCGCTCTCGATCGTCCCGTGCAGGCCCAGCTCGCGCTCGACCGCGCCCAGCCAGACCCCGATCTCCTCGTGGGTAGCCATGCTCCACGGGTTCCCGGGAGATCGGGGGTCCAATCCGGGCGCGGTCAGCGCTCCACGATCAGCACGTGCAGCGTCCGCGGGCCGTGCACGCCCTCGACCCGGTCCAGCTCGATGTCGCTGGTCGCGCTCGGCCCGCTGATCCAGGTGAGCGGGCACCGCGGGTCGAGCACCGCGACCGCCGCCGGCACGTCCGGGACGACCTGGTCGCCCCGGACGACGCAGACGTGCAGGTCCGGGACGAGGGTCGCGGCCCGGCGGCCCTGGCCCTCGCCGTGGTCGAGGACGATCGTGCCGGTCTCGGCGATCCCGACCGCGGCCGTCGACAGGACGCCGTCGCAGCGGTCCAGCTCGGACACCGCGACGTCCGGGCCGTCCGGGACCACCTCGACGTCGCCGGGGACCAGCGCCGCCGGGAAGCCGGGCGGCACCAGGATCCGCAGCGGGCCGCTCCCGGCCTGCGGGGTGCGGCCCGCCAGCGCGCCCGCGACCCGCTGCGCGGCCGCCGCCGCGGTGGTCCGCTCGACGACGGCCCGGTAGTCGGCGACCCGCTCGGCGAACAGCTCCACGACCTGCTCGTGGGGGAGCGTGTCCTGCTGTGCCGGCCGGACCACGGGGACGTCGAGCACCGGCTCGACGTCGGGCACGTCGGCCAGTGCCCGGCGGGCCTTCTGCAGGATCACCTCGCGCGCGCTCACGCCTCGTCCCTCCCCGTCCGCTCCCACCAGGCCCGGAACGACTCCTCGGCCGGGACCGGCACGTCCCGCGAGTCCGACCAGGCACTCGCCGGCCCGGGCACGGCGCCGAGCACGGTCCGCCCGCCCGGCGCGGGCCGGCCGAGCTTCGCGGCCAGCCGCCCGCCGAGCCCGGCGGCCCGCTCGGCCGCGCCGGTGCGGGCCGCCGAAGACAGCGTCCACGACGCGGCCTTCATGGCCATGTCCTGCACCGACGGGACCCGCCGGTGCTCGCGGTGGGCGTCGACGACCTCGCTGCGCAGGTGCACGAGGACCTCGGGGATGTCGATGCGGACCGGGCAGACCTCGAAGCACGCCCCGCAGAGGCTGGAGGCGTAGGGCAGTGAGTCGGTCTGCGGGTCGGTGCCGACGCCGCGCAGCTGCGGGGTGAGGATCGCCCCGATCGGGCCCGGGTACACCGACCCGTAGGCGTGCCCGCCGGTGCGCTCGTAGACCGGGCACACGTTGAGGCAGGCCGAGCAGCGGATGCAGCGCAGGGCCTGGCGCCCGGTCCGGTCGGCGAGGACGTCGGTGCGGCCGTTGTCGAGCAGCACCACGTGGACCTCCTGCGGCCCGTCGCCGGGGGTGACGCCGGTCCAGGTGGAGGTGTAGGGGTTCATCCGCTCCCCGGTGGAGGAGCGGGGGAGCAGCTGCAGCATCACGTCGAGGTCGGCGAAGGTGGGCAGCACCTTCTCGATGCCGACCACGGAGATCAGCACCTCGGGCAGGGTCAGGCACATGCGGCCGTTGCCCTCGGACTCGACGACGGTGAGCGTGCCGGTCTCGGCGACGGCGAAGTTCGCCCCGGACACCGCCACCCGGGCGCGCAGGAACTTCTCGCGCAGGTGTTCCCGCGCGGCGGCGGCGAGCCGCCGGGGGTCGTCGGTGAGGTCCGCCGGTGCGGCGCGGCCTGCGCTGCCCATCTCCCGCAGGAAGATCTCGCGGATCTCGGCGCGGTTGCGGTGGATGGCCGGGACCAGGATGTGGCTGGGGAGGTCGTCACCGAGCTGGACGATCAGCTCGGCCAGGTCGGTCTCCCAGGCGTGGATGCCGGCGTTCTCGAGCGCGGAGTTGAGGTCGATCTCCTGGGTGGCCATCGACTTGACCTTGACGACCTCGTCGGTGCCGTGCGCCTTCGCGAGGCCGACCACGATCGCGTTGGCCTCGGCCGCGTCGCGGGCCCAGTGCACGGTCGCCCCGGCGGCGGTCAGCGAGCGCTCCAGCTGCTCCAGGTAGTCGGGCAGGTGACGCAGCACCCGGTCCTTGATCGCCGCGCCGGCCAGGCGCAGCTGCTCCCACTCGTCGACCTCGCCGACGACGCCGGCCCGCTTGCCGCGGATGGTGCCGGTGGCGTGCGCGAGGTTGCGGCGCAGCTGGGAGTCCTCCAGCGCGGCCCGGGCCGCGGTGGGGAACGCCGGGGTGCCGAGGAAGGTGCCGCTCATCGGGTCACCGCCTCGGGTGTCACGGCGGTCCGGGCATCGGGGGTGGCGCTGCCGACGCTGTGCGGGCCCGCGGCCCGCTCGGCGCGGCCGGAGATCACCGGCTCGGTGGCGGCGAGGACCTCGGCCAGGTGCATCACCCGGACTCCGGAGCGCTGCCGGGACAGCAGCCCGCTGATGTGCATCAGGCACGAGTTGTCGCCGGCGACGAGCACCTCCGCGCCGGTGGAGCGGACGTGGTGGGCCTTGTCGTTGCCCATCGCGATCGAGGTCTCGGCGTTCTTCACCGCGAACGTGCCACCGAACCCGCAGCACTCGCTCGCGCCCGGCAGCTCGAGCAGGGTCAGGCCGCGCACCGCGCGCAGCAGCCGCACCGGCCGGTCACGGACCCCGAGCATCCGCAGCGAGTGGCAGGTCGGGTGGTAGGTGACCCGGTGCGGGAAGTACGCGCCCACGTCGGTCACCCCCAGCACGTCGACGAGGTACTCGGTCAGCTCGTAGGTCGGCGGCGCCTGCTCGACGCCGCGGACCAGACCCGGGTCGCCCGAGCGGCGGGCGACCAGGTGGTGCTGGTGGCGCACCGACCCGGCGCACGACCCGGACGGCGTGACGATCGCGTCGCACCCGTCGAACGCGTCGAGATGGTTGCGGACCAGCGGCACCGCGTCGTCCAGGTACCCGGTGTTGACCATCGGCTGCCCGCAGCAGGTCTGCGCGGCGGGGAACTCGACGTCGACGCCGAGCCGGCGCAGCAGGGTGACCACGGCCCGGCCGGTGTCCGGGAACAGGGCGTCGTTGAGACAGGTGATCATCAGGCCGACGCGGGGCATGGGGCCTCCGGAGACGTGGTGGGCGGAGGGTCGGGACCCGCTCACCGTAGCCGGGGCGCCCGGTCCGGACCGGTCATAGGTATCGCCTACGGGTGGGTTACCCAACCGGTCTTTGCCGGACCGGTGCCCCGAGCAGCATGGTGAGTCGGGCCACCGCCCGGCGCACCCACCAGGGGCCGACCGGCGGACCCGGAGTGGCCACGTGGAGGAGGACAACGTTGTCCGTGAACAAGCTCGGTTCTGCCCCGCCGGCGGTCGACCCGTCGGACGGGAAGACGCGGGTCACGGCGTGGAGCTTCACCACGCTGCTGGTCCTGCTCTACATCGTCAACTGGGGGGACAAGGCGGTGCTGGGCCTCGCCGCCCAGCCGCTCGCCAAGGAGCTCGGGCTCAGCGCCTCCCAGATCGGCCTGGTCGGCAGCGCCTTCTTCCTGACGTTCACCCTCGGCGGGTTCTTCGCCGGCCTGCTCGACCGGTGGATGACGCTCAAGTGGTCGCTGGCGCTGCTGGCCATCGGCTGGTCGGTGGCGATGCTGCCGGTCGTCGTGTCCGCCACGTTCTCTGTCCTGCTGGTCAGCCGGATGCTGCTCGGCCTGCTCGAGGGACCGTCGTCGGCGCTGCTGCACACCGCGGCCTACTCCTGGCACCCCCGTGAGAAGCGCGGGGTCCCGTCGGCCTGCCTCACCGCGGCGGCCTCGATCGCGAAGATCGTCATCGCGCCCGCGCTGGCGCTGCTGATGGCCTCCTACGGCTGGCGTGCCGCGTTCGTGGCGCTCGCGCTGTCCGGCCTGGTGTGGCTGGTGGTCTGGCTGCCGACGTGGCGGCCCGGCCCGCACGGCGAGGACCGGTCCCCGCAGGCCGCCGAGGACGGCGGGCCCACCGTGCCGTGGGTGAAGGTGATCACCGCCCCGACCTTCCTCGGCGGCATCCTCGCGGTGCTGGGCATGTACGCGCTGGTCTCCGTCGTGCTCACCTGGCTGCCGTCGTACTTCGAGGTCGGCCTGGGCTACACCCGGGTGCAGGCCGGCACGATGTTCGGGTTCCCCAGCATCGCCAGCCTCGTGCTGATGTTCCTGCTCACCGGGGTGAGCGACCGGCTGATCAGCCGCGGCGCGACCTCGCGGATCGTGCGCGGTGTCGTGCCCGCGGTCGGCCTGCTGGTGTGCGGTGCCGCGATGACCCTGCTGCCGATGATCGGGACGCCGTGGGTGGCGGTGGCCGTCGTGTCCGTCGGCTACGCGTTCGGCGCCAGCATCTTCCCGCTGTTCAACGCGGGGCTCGCCGAGATCGTCCCGCCCAGGCAGCTGGCCGGCACCCTCGGCGTGTTCCTCGCCGTCATGTCGGTCGGCGGCCTGGTCGGGCCCTACGTCACCGGCCTGATCGTGGACGCGGCCGCCGGCCCGGCCGAGGGCTACGCCGCCGCGTTCCAGGTCTTCGGGGTCGTCGCGATCGTCGGCGCCGTCGTCGCCCTGCTGACGGTCAACCCGGAACGCGACCGGGCCCGCCTCATGGGGACCGCGTCCTGACCTCCCGTCCCCGACGAGCCCACCCGACCCAGGAGCACGAGCACCCGTGAAGCGCACCATCTTCGACGACGACCACGAGGCCTTCCGCGACACCGTCCGCCGCTTCTTCTCCAAGGACGTCGCCCCGGAGTTCCCGGAGTGGGAGAAGGCCGGCCACCCGCCCCGGGACTTCTACACCCGCGCCGGTGAGCTGGGGATCATCGGCATCCAGGTCCCCGAGGAGTACGGCGGCGGCGGGGTCGCGTCGTACAAGTTCAACGCGATCGTCACCGAGGAGTCGGTCCGGGCGAACATCAACCTCGGCCCGCTCCGCGTTCACATGGACCTCGTGCTGCCCTACCTCCTGCGCTACTGCACCGAGGAGCAGCGGCAACGCTGGCTGCCGTCCTTCGCCACCGGGGAGCTCCTCACCGCGATCGCGATGACCGAGCCGGGCACCGGGTCGGACCTGGCCGGCATCGCGACGACCGCCCGGCGCGACGGCGACCACTACGTGCTCAACGGCAGCAAGACGTTCATCACCGGCGGCTACAACGCCGACCGGGTGCTCGTCGTGGCCCGGACCTCGCCGCCGTCACCGGAGAACCGCCGGACCGGGCTCAGCATCCTGGTCGTGGACACCCGCTCGCCCGGCTACCAGGTGGGCCGGATCCTCGACAAGATCGGCCTCAAGGCCCAGGACACCTGCGAGCTGTCCTTCGACGACGTGCGGGTCCCGGCCGAGGACCTGCTCGGCGAGGAGGGCCACGCGTTCTCCTACCTCAGCCACAACCTGCCCCAGGAACGGCTGACCATCGCCGTGGGCGCCTGGTCCGCCGCCTCCCACGCGGTCGACCTCGCCCGGGAGTACACCGGCGAGCGCACCGTGTTCGGCCGGACCGTCGCCGAGTTCCAGAACACCAAGTTCGTCCTGGCCGAGTGCGCCGTCGACGTGAGCGCCGGCCAGGCGCTGCTGGACCAGGCCCTGGAGGCGCACGACCGGGACGAGCTGTCCCCGGCGGACGCGGCCGGCGTCAAGCTGTGGATGACCGAGATGCAGGCCCGGGTCGTCGACAAGTGCCTCCAGCTGCACGGCGGCTACGGCTACATGACCGAGTACCCGATCGCCCGGCTCTACGCCGACGCGCGGGTCAGCCGGATCTACGGCGGCACCAGCGAGGTCATGAAGACGATCGTCGCGAAGTCGATGGGGCTGTGAGGGTGACCGGCGCGACGACCTCGACGCGCGGGTACTGGCCCGACGGCCTGCCCCGCCACCTCGACTACCCCCGCGTGACCGTCGGCGAGCTCCACGCGTCGACCGCGGCGACGTACGGCGACCGCGTGGCCCTGCGGGACGGCGAGCAGACCCTGACGTTCGCCGAGCTCCACGCCCGGGCCTGCGCGGTCGCGCACGGGCTGCGGGCCGCCGGGGTCCGCGACCGGGACGTGGTCGTGCTGCACCTGCCGAACTCGCTGTGGTTCATGCCCTGCTACTACGGCATCCTGCTCGCCGGTGCGGTGGTCTCGCCGACCAACCCGCTGCAGCCGGCGCCCGGCCTGCGCGCGCAGATCGAGGAGACCGGCGCGGTGGCGGCGATCTCGCACGCCGACCACGTCGGCGTGCTCCAGGAGGCGCGCGCGGGCACCCGGCTCGACACCGTGGTGGTGGTGCCGGGCACCGCGGCGGCGCCGGCGTCCGCGGCCGGGCCCGACGGCGGGACGGTCGCGCTGGCCGACTTCGTGGCCGGCCACCCGGCGACCGCGCCGCGGACCGGGATCGGGCCCGACGACGTCGCGCACCTCGCCTACACCGGCGGCACCACCGGGGTGCCGAAGGCGGTGCGGGTGCTGCACCGCAACGTCATCGCGAACGTCGCCCAGATGACCGGCTGGCGGGCCGCGCACGCGATCACCGGCGGCACGGACGGCGGCTGCACGCTGACACCGTTCGAGGACGCACCGGACACCGGGGTGACACCCGGCGACGCGGTCACGATCGTGGTCTCCCCGATGTTCCACGCCCACGCATTGATCAACTCCAACTTCCTGCTCACCTGCGGGACCACGCTGGTGCTGCTCGGCCGGTTCTCGGCACCCCGGATGCTGGAGCTGATCGAGCGCGAACGGGCCACCTACGTCACCGGCAGCCCGACGATGTGGCACGCCCTGACCGGCTGCCCGGACGCCGCCACCCGGGACCTGAGCTCCCTGCGCGTGGTGTCGTCCGGGGCCGCGCCGATCGACCCGTCCACCATGGACGCGCTGGAGCGGATCTTCCCGGCGGCGACCGTCGTCGAGGGCTACGGGCTCACCGAGAGCACCTGCCTGGTCTCGGCGCTACCGGTGTCCCGCGGTGCCCGGCGCAAGGCCGGCAGCGTCGGGCTCCCGGTCTTCGACACCCGCGTCGAGATCCGTGCCCTGGCGCCCGGTGACCCGCCGCCCGGGCCCGGCGAGCGCGGCCAGCTGTGGGTCAGCGGGCCCCAGGTCACCGACGGCTACCTCGACCGGCCGGAGGCCACGGCCGAGCAGTTCGTGGACGGCTGGCTGGCGACCGGCGACATCGCCTACGCCGACGAGGACGGCTTCCTGTACATCTGCGACCGCGCGAAGGACATGCTGATCTACAAGGGATACAACGTGTACCCGCGGGCGCTGGAGGACCTCCTGGTCACCCATCCCGACGTCGACGCCGCCGCGGTCGTCGGCCGGGACGTGCCCTCCGTCGGCCAGGAGCCGGTCGCGTTCGTCGTGCCCGCCGCCGGACGGCGGCCCGACCCCGGCGAGCTGCTCGCCCACGTCGCCGCGCAGGTGCTGCCGTACCAGAAGATCCGTGCGGTGCACCTCGTGGACCGGCTGCCGAGCACCGCCGCCGGGAAGATCCTCAAGACCGAGCTGCGCGAGCAGGCGAACGCGCAGCCGACGGGCTGAGCGCCACCCGACCCGCCCCCGCCGCACGTCCGCACCACGAAAGGGCCGCGATGCGCCTTGAAGGACTCACCACCGCCGTCACCGGAGGCGCCTCCGGCCTCGGTCTCGCCACCGCCCGGCGGCTGGTCAAGCAGGGCGGCCGGGTCACGATCGTCGACCTGCCCGGCTCCGGCGGCGAGCAGGTCGCCGCCGAGCTCGGGGAGCAGGCGTCGTTCGCCCCGGCCGACGTGACCGACGCCGACCAGTTCGCCGCCGCGCTCGACGCGGCGGACGCCCGCGGCGGGCTGCGCGGGCTGGTGCACTGCGCCGGCGCCGGGCGGCGGATGCGCATCCTCGACCGGGACGGGAACCCGGGCTCGCTCGAGGACTTCGAGTTCGTGATCCGGCTCAACCTGATCGGCTCGTTCAACGCCCTGCGCCTCGGGGCCGCCCGGATGGCCCGGCACGACGCCGTGGACGGCGAGCGCGGCGCGATCGTCCTCACCGCGTCGGTCGCCGCGACCGACGGCCAGATCGGACAGATCAACTACACCGCGGCGAAGGCCGGCGTCGTCGGGATGACGCTGAACGCGGCCCGGGACCTGGCCGGCCGGAACATCCGCGTGTGCACGGTCGCGCCCGGCATCATGGACACCCCGCTGCTGGCGCGCCTGCCCGAGGAGGTGCGGGCCTCGCTGGAGGCGACCGTGCCGCACCCGGCACGGCTCGGCCACGTCGACGAGTTCGCGCAGCTGGCCACCACGATCCTGGAGAACGGCTACCTGAACGGCGAGACGATCCGCCTCGACGGTGCCATCCGGATGGCACCCCGCTGAGCCCACCCCGGCGCGGACACCCGCGCCGACCCGTTCGGACGGCGCCCGCCGGCCCGCATCCGCTGGGTAGCCTGGCGCGGTGGACGTGCACCACCTGCGGTACTTCCTGGCGGTCGTCGACCACGACAGCGTCAGCGCCGCCGCGTCCGCGCTCGGGGTCGCCGCGCCGACCATCTCGCAGGCGACCCGGGCCCTGGAGCGCGAGCTCGGGACCCCGCTGTTCCACCGGATCGGCCGCGGCATGGTGCCCACCTCGGCCGGGCAGGCCCTGGTCGGTCCGGCGCGGCGGATCCTGCGGGGCATCGTCGCCGCCGAGGGTGCGGTCCGGGACCGGGAGGGGCAGCTGCGGGGCAGGCTCGACATCTTCGCGATCCCCGCGCTCGCGGTCGGCAGGCTGCCCGCCCTGGTGGCGGAGTACCGCAGGCGCTACCCGAAGGTCCCGATCAGCATCGGCAAGCTGTCCGACGAGGCGTCGATCGCGGCCCTGCTGCGCAGCGGCCGGTGCGAGATCGTGGTCACCCACCTCCCGCTGGTCGACACCCGGCCCGGCCACCCGGCCGACGACCAGGACCTCGGTGTGCTCGAGCTCGGCGCGCAGGAGTACTGGATGGCCTTCCCCGCGGACCACACGATCCCGGACCACGACCCGATCCGGTGGGACGAGATCCCGGACGACCCGCTGGTGGTCGTGCCCCCCGGCGGCTCGCACGTCGGGGAGATCGAACGGACGATGGCGGCGGCCGGCCGGATCAGGCCACCCGCCGCCGTGCTGCACAACCGGGAGGCCCGGCTCGCGTTCGCGCTCGCCGGGGTGGGGGGAACCTTCATCGAGCGGTCGCTGGCCGGCGAGGCCAGGGCCCAGGGGGCGCAGGTGCGCGCGTTCACGCCGCCCCTGAGCCGGCCGTACGGGCTGGTCTTCGACCACGACGGCCTGTCGCCGGCCGCGGCGGCCTTCGTCGCGCTCGCCCGCGCCGGCGGGAACGGCTCAGGGGCCTGCGGCGGTGGCGCGGGCGACCTCGAGGAACGCCGACGCCGCGGGTGAGAGCCCGCCGGGCCGGTACACGAGCCCGATCCGGCGGAGCACCTCGGGATCGGTGGCCCGGTGCTCCACGCCGCGCAGGACCCGCCGGGCGAGCTGCGCGGGAAGGAAGGTGGCCCCGGCGCCCTGCATGACCAGCTCCCAGATGGCCTGCCGGTGGGCACACCGGATCGCGCCCGCACCGACCACGTCGCGGAGCTCCGGATCCGCGATCACCGCGGTCAGCCGGTCGCCCACCTCGAGCACGAGCGGGAGGGTGTGGGCCTGCTCGAGCGGGAACGGGTCGGGCAGGTCGCGGGCCAGCTCCGGGGTCGCGGCGAGCACGACCCGCTGGGTCCACAGGTGCTCGGTCGCCAGCGCGTCGGCCCTGGCCGGCAGCGACGTCAGGCCGAGCTCGGCCCGCCCCTGGCGGACCTCGGCCACGACGCCCGCCGGGCTGCCGGGGTCGGTGACGTGGACCTGGACCCCCGGGTGCGTCAGCCGCAGCTCGTGGACGAGACCGGGCAGGGGATCGACGGACAGCGCAGCCATGGCGGCCACGTGGAGGCGTCCCGCCCGTAGATCGCGGACCGCGCCGACCTTGGCGCGCGCCTGTGCCGCCTCGCGCAGCACCCGGCGCGCCGGTTCCTGGAACGCGGCCCCGGCCGGGGTGAGCCGGAGCCGGCGGCTGCCCCGGTCGAACAGCGGCACTCCCAGCTCGTTCTCGAGGCTGCGGATGGCGGCGGACAGCGACGGCTGGGAGATGTAGAGCGCGTGGGCGGCGCGGGTGATCCCCCCGTGGTCGATCACCGCCACGAAGTACTCCACCAGCCTGAGGTCCACCGGGTGAACCCTAACCGGCGTCAGCGGGCGAGCGCGGCGACGTGTTCGAGCCGGTCGACCGCGGCACGGTGCAGCCGCAGCCCGGTCTCGGGGGCGGCCTGCCCGGTCAGGGACCGCACGTAGGTCCCCTCGACCACGATCGCGAACTTGAACCCGGCCAGCACCGTGTACCAGTCGACGGCCGAGACGTCCCGGTCGCCGTGCCGGGCGTAGGCGGCGACGAGCTCGTCGCGGGACGGCAGGCCGCCGAGCCGGGCGAGCGGCCCACCGGCGACGGGGTCGGGCCCGTCGTCCGGCCACGTCACCAGCAGCCAGCCGAGGTCGAGCAGGGGATCACCGACCGTGCACATCTCCCAGTCCACGATGGCCGCCACCCGCGGTGCCGTGCGGTCGAACAGCACGTTGTTGAGGTGGTAGTCGCCGTGCACCAGGCCGGGCCGGGCCGGCGGCGGGCGGTGCTCCTCCAGCCACGCCGCGAGCACGTCCACGTGCGGGAGCCGCTGCCCGCGGTACCCGGGGACCTCGTCGTAGGAGGCCAGGTGGTCCAGCCACCGGGGCACCTGCCGCGCGAGGAAGCCCTCGGGACGGCCCAGGTCGCCGAGCCCCACCGCCTCGTGGTCGACGGCGGCGAGCCGCGCCAGCGCCGCTGCCGTGTCCAGCGCGGCGGCGTGCCGGGCCGCCGGGTCGCCGGTGTAGAGGGGTCCGAGACCGTCACCGGGGTTGTCGCCGTCGACGGCCTCCATCAGGTAGAACACGCAGCCCAGGACAGCGGGATCGGTGCATCCGGCCACGAACGCCGGGTGCGCGACGCCGGTGCCGGCCAGCGCGGACAGCACCTGCATCTCGCGGCGCAGCGTCCGGTCGCTGCCCGGCCGCGGGTGCTCCGGCGGGCGGCGCAGGACGAGGTCACGGCCTGCCCAGGTCAGGCGCAGCACGACGTTCTGGGTGCCGCCACCGATCCGCGCGACACCGGTCACCGGCCCCTCGGGCAGCCCGGCGTCGCGGCCCCACCGCACCAGGGCGTCGAGGTCGACGAGGCTGGGGGGCAACCACTCCGGCTGGGTCGTCGTGGGCACCCGGGCACCCTACGAGCAGTGGCGGCGCCGCGTCGCCGTTCCGTGGCCGGGCCGGGCCCTGCCGTTGAAGGACCCCACAACGGCCGGGCCCGGCCGGGCGTGACACCGGGCGGCCGGCGGTCGAGAGTGCCGCCCATGACCGGCACCCGCGAGACGCCTGCCCGCACCGGCCCGGCCGTCGGGCTCTGGTACGACTTCCGCAACCCGGACCCGGAGCGCCCGTTCGGAGCGTTCTACGGCGAGGTGCTCGACCAGGTCGCCTGGGCCGAGCAGAAGGGGATCGACTCGGTGTGGCTGACCGAGCACCACTTCTGCGACGACGGCTACAGCCCGTCCCCGTTCGTGCTCGCGTCGGCGATCGCGCAGCGCACCGCCCGGATGCGGATCGGCACCAACCTGATCGTCTCACCGCTGCACGACCCGGTCCGCCTCGCCGAGGACTCGGCGACCCTGTCGCTGCTGTCCGGCGGGCGGTTCGACCTCGGCGTCGGCCAGGGCTACTGGGCCCGGGAGTTCGAGGCGTTCGGGCGGAAGATCACCCAGCGACCCAGCCTGCTGGAGGAGGGCGTGGAGCTGATCCGCCGGGCCTGGTCGGGGTCGGCCGCGGGCTTCGAGGGGCGCCGCTACCGGCTCCCGCCGCTGCCGGTCACCCCGGCCCCCGAGACCCCGCCGCAGCTGCTGGTCGGGGCGATGGCCGGCCCCGCCATCGAACGGGCCGCCCGGATCGCGGACGGGTTCCTCTCCACGCAGAACACCCACCACGCGTCCTACCTGGACGCGGTGGAACGGACCGGCGGCTCCCGGGCGGACGCCCGGATCTACGCCGGGCAGTGGACGATCGTGGCCGACGACCCGGAGCGGGAGTGGGCCCGGATCGGGCACCACGCCCTCTACCAGCTCAACGAGTACATCTCGTGGGGCGCGTTCGGCCCGCCGGACCAGGTGCCGCGGTTCACCGACCCGGCCCAGATCGTCGAGGCGGGCGCCTACCGGCTGATGGACGCGCCGGCGGCCGTCGACCACCTCGCCGGCCTGCTGCGCGAGACCCCGCAGATCCGCGACGTGCATTTCTGGGCGATGCTGCCCGGCGAGCCGGTGGACAGCGGCTCGGAGCGGATCGCCTACCTGGCGGACAAGGTCGTCCCCGCACTCCGGGAGCGGCTGGCGGCATGACCGGGCTGCTCGTCACCGCGTTCGCCGAGCGGGCGCGGCGGCACCACCCGCACCGGGAGATCGTGGACCACGTCCGCGGCGCGGAGGTGCTCCGCTACGACTACGCGCGCTACGGCGAGCGCGTCGCGCGGCTCGCCGGGGCACTGCGGCGCCTCGGCGTGCGACCGGGGGACCGGGTGGGCTCGCTGTGCTGGAACCACCACCGCCACCTCGAGCTCTACGCGGCCGTCCCGCTGGCCGGGGCCGTGCTGCACACGCTCAACCTCCGGCTGTCCGCGGAGGAGATCGCCTACATCGCCGGGCACGCCGACGACCGCCTGATCGTCGCGGACGCCGACCTGGTGCACCTGCTCGACGGGGTGCGGCCGGACCTCGGCGTGCTCGACTCCGGCACCGGTCTCGAGGCCCTCGTCGCCGAGGGCCCGCCGCTGGAGGCGCCGCCGGACCGGGACGAGGACGACCTCGCCGTGCTCTGCTACACCTCGGGCACCACCGGGCGCCCCAAGGGGGTGGGCTACACCCATCGCGGCTTGTACCTGCACACGTTCGCCGCCTGCCTGGCCGACGGCCACGCGATCTCGGCCCGGGACACCGTATTGCACGTGGTGCCGCTGTTCCACGCGAACGCCTGGGGCGTGCCGTTCGCCGCGACGATGGCCGGGGCGAAGCAGGTCCTGCCCGGGCCGCACCCGACGGTCGCGGAGATCGCCGGGATCGTGGAGCGCGAGCGGGTCACCTACCTCGGGATGGTCCCGACGGTCGCGACCGACCTGCTGGCGCACGTACGTGCGGAGGGCACCGACGTGAGCTCGCTGCGCGCGCTCGTGCTCGGCGGCTCGACCCCGCCCGCGGAGCTGATCCGGGCCTGGGAGGAGCTCGGCGTCCCGGTGTTCCAGGGCTGGGGGATGACCGAGATCTCGCCGATGGCGACGTTCACCCGGGACCCCGACCCGCCGGCCGACCTCGACGAACGCGTCCGCCGGACCCGCACCCAGGGCCGGCTGCTGCCCGGGCTGGAGTGGCGGATCGTCGACGACGACGGGGCCGAGCTGCCGTGGGACGGGGTCGCCTCCGGCGAGCTGCTGGTGCGGGGACCGTGGGTGGCGACGTCGTACTACCTCGGTGAGGCGCCCGAGCGGTTCACCGACGGCTGGCTGCGCACCGGCGACGTCGCGACGATCGACCGGGACGGCCGGCTGCGGATCGTGGACCGGGTCAAGGACCTGATCAAGAGCGGCGGCGAGTGGATCAGTTCGACGGCGCTGGAGGAGGCGTTGCTCGCCGACCCCGACGTCGTCGACGCGGCGGTGGTCGCGGTGCCGCACCGGCGGTGGCAGGAACGCCCGCTGGCCGTCGTCGTCCCGCGCGGGGACGCCCGGGTCACCGGTGCGCAGCTGCGGGACCGGCTGGCCGAGCGGGTGCCGCGGTGGTGGCTGCCCGAGGATGTCGTGACGGTCGGCGCGCTGCCCCGCACCAGCGTCGGGAAGACGGACAAGCGGCGGCTGCGCGCGCAGTACGCCGGCACGACCGGGAAGGAGTGATCGACATGGCGTTCCTCGAGGTGGAGGACGGCAAGCGGGTCTACTACGAGCACCACGCGGCCGACGGCAGGCCGGTCGTGCTCGTGCACGGCTGGGCGGCGAACGCGCGCTGCTGGGACACGACGCTGCTCGCGTTGCGCGCGGCCGGGCACCCGGTCGTCACGCTCGAGCACCGGGCGTGCGGCCGCTCCGACAAGGACTTCGCAGACACCTCGATCGGCGCGATCGCCGCTGACGTCGTCGCGCTGGTGGAGCACCTGGGCCTGCGCGAGCCGGTGCTGAACGGCTGGTCGCTGGGCGGTGCGGTGGTCGTGGAGGCCGGCCGGCGGCTGGGTGCGAACCTGGGCGGGCTGGTGCTGACCGGTGGTGCGACCCCGCGGTACACCGCCGCGGAGGGCTGGCCGTACGGGGGAACCCCCGCCGACGTCGAGGGCGTCCTCGCCGGGCTGGCCGCCGACCGGCCGGGGACCTTCCGCGCCGTCGCCGATGCGGTCTGCGTGAAGCCGGTCGGCGAGCCGGTCGTGCAGAGCATCTGGCAGGCCTTCCTGGAGTGCGGGCCGGGGGCCGACGCGACCCTGCGCGACCTCGCGCACGTCGACCAGCGGGAGATCCTGCCGGCGCTGAGCTGCCCGGTCCTGCTGCTGTGCGGGCGCGAGGACGGCTTCGTCCCGTTCGACGCGGTCGCGGCGTCCCAGTCCCTGTTCCCGGACGCGCACCTGGTGGAGTTCGGCGGTGTCGGCCATGCGCCGTTCCTGGAGGACGGCGAGACCTACCGGTCCGAGCTGCTGGCGTTCCTGTCCCGCACGGGCCGCTGACCGTGGGCCGGACCTGGGTGGTGACCGGCGGCTCCCGCGGGATCGGGCGGGCCGTCGTCGACCGGGCGCTCGCCGAGGGCGACGCGGTCCACGTCCTGGCCCGGTCGGTCGATCCCGGCGACTGGCCGGCCGCCGTCCGGGACCGGGTGCTGCCGGTCCCCGCCGACATCGCCGACACCGGGTCGATCGACCGTGCGATCGCCACGGTCGAGCAGGTGTCGGGGTCGATCGACGTCCTCGTCCAGTCGGCAGGTGTGCACCGCGGGGGCCGGCTGGACCGGCTCGCCGACGACGCGTGGGACGAGGTCCTCACCACCAACCTGACCGGGGCGTTCCGGGTGGCCCGCGCCGCCCGCCGGCTGCTGACCGCGGGCTCGTCGGTGGTCAACATCGGGGCGGTCGTCGGGCTGCGGGGCTACCCGGGCGACGCCGCGTACGGCTCGGCGAAGGCCGGGCTGTCCGGCCTGACCCGGACCCTGGCGATCGAGCTGGCCCCGCACGGTGTGCGGGTCAACCTCGTCATCCCCGGCTTCGTGGACACCACCATGACCGCCGGTCTCTCGGAGAGCTCCCGGACGGCGGTCGTCGACGGGATCCCGCTCGGACGACCGGGGCGGCCGGAGGAGATCGCGGACGTGGTGTGGGCGGTCGCCGGGGCGAGCTACATGACCGGCTCCACCGTCGCGGTCGACGGCGGCCTGCTGGCCTCGTTCGGCGCCCCCGGTCACCGGCCCGGCTGAGCGCCCACCGCCGCGCGGTAGGCGCCCAGCCGGCCCCGGTGGAAGACGAGGGGGTCGCCCTCGCCGGCCTCCATGTGCAGCACCTCGGCCAGGACGATGACGTGGTCGCCGCCGTCGAGCTCCCGGGAGACCGTGCAGTCGATCCACGCGTGCGCGCCGGCGATCCGCGGCGTCCGGTACTCGGACAGCTGCCACGCGAGGCCGGCGAACTTGTCGGGCCCGCTGCGGGACAGGGCCCGGCACACGGGCTCCTGGCCGGCGGCGAGGACGCTGGCGCCGAGCCGGTCCGCGGTACGCACCTTCGGCCAGCTGCTCGACGCGCGGTCGACGCTGAACGCGACCATCGGCGGCTCGAGCGACAGCGACTGGAACGTGCCCACGACGAGGCCCGCCGGCGTGGCCGCGGGCGCGCTGATGCCCGCGATCGCGACCACGCCGGTCGGCAGGTGCCCCATGACGGTGCGGAAGGTGCTCCGGTCGACGGTCACGGGGCGACGAACACCGCCGTCGTGTGCTCGGTGTCCAGGTACTCCTTGACCCCGGCGATCTTCCCGTCCCGGACGGTGAACAGGAAGTGGTACAGGTTGTTGTAGACGCGGCCGTTGCGCAGCTCGGTGTAGGACTCGGTCTCCACCGCCACCCGGTCGCCCTCGGCGGTGAACGCCAGCGGGGTCAGGCGGATCGCACCGGACGTCGTCGACCCGGCGATCCCGGACACCATCTCCTTGAACGCGGCCTTGTCCTTGGTGCCGGAGATCCCCGGGATGCTGCCGGCCACCCACCAGGTGGCGTCGTCGGTCATCCGGGACAGGATCCCGTCGACGTCGCCGCTGGTGAACACCTCCATGAACTCGGTGACGGTCTGCTTGTTGCGCTCCTCGAGCGTGCTCATCTGCTCACCTCGTGGTCGGCCCGGGCCCGGCGGGCGGGCGCGGGGTCAGCTGGCGGACGACCATGTCCGCGTACCGGTCGGCGATCTCGGAGATCGGCAACCGGCCGGACGGGTCGAACCACTCGTTCGGTCCGTTGATCAGATCGAGGATCGCCAGGGTGGCCAGGCGCGGGTCCGGGCAGTCGAACTCGCCCGCGTCCACCCCCTCGGCGAGGTGCCGGGCGATCCGGTGCTGGTACTCGCGACGGAAGGACTGGACGGCCTCGAGCCGGTCCGGGGACAGGGCCCGCAGCTCCCGCCCGGCCACCCACCAGGCGTCCCGGTTGGCGCCGAGGTGGGTCACGTGGGCGCGCACGAGCTGCGCGAGCCGGTCGGCGTAGCTGCCCGGGCCGTCCAGCAGCGGCATCTGCTCGACGATCATGTCGCGGTCGACGACGTAGATCGTCTGGAGCAGGAGCTCCTCCTTGTTGCGGAAGTGGTGGTAGAGCGACGCGGCCTGGATCCCGGCCGCGTCGGCGAGCGCCCGCATGCCGACGCCGTGGTAGCCGTGCTCGCGGAACATGCGGCTGGCCAGGGCGATGAGCTCGGCCTTGCGGGTACCGGCCCGGGCGGGCCGGTGCTGCTCGCTCCGATCGGCGTCCATGACCGATGACCCTGTCATCGCCACTCCCACCGCCGGCACACGGGAGGTCGGCACGTCCGCGCCGGCCTCAGGCGGGCACCGCGGACTTCACGCCCATCTTCTTCAGCTCGGGCACCACCTTCTCGCCGAAGAGCTTCAGGCTGGCCCGCACCTTGTCGAAGGGCAGCCCGGCGAACGACGGGGCGACGTTCGGCTGGTGGTCGCCGAACAGCTCCAGGCGGTGCCGGTACTTCTCCACGATCTGCTCGGGGGTGCCCCAGATCTGGGTGTCGGCGTAGCCCGCGGCGGCCGTCTCCATCCCGGCCTCGCGGATCATGTCCGCGCCCGCCTGGTAGGCCTCGTAGCCCTTGGTCTCGCGCCAGTGCTTCCCGGCGAAGTCGTAGTGCTTCACCACCGAGAGGAAGTACCGGGACAGGTACTCGCGGGCCGTCCGCTCGGCGACCTCGGGGTCCTCGTGGCAGTAGATGAAGTCCTGGGTGAGGACCGGGCCGGGTTCGGTGCCGTGCTCGGCGCGGTAGCACTCGCGGTAGCGCTCGATGGCCGGCACGTGCTGCTCGGCCGGGTACTGCATGAACGTCATCATCCGGGCCCCGACCTTGGCCACCGCGGGGACCGAGTCGGGCGACATGGCGACGCCGTAGAGGCGGTCGGCCCAGCTGCGGCCGGCCTCCGGCGCGGGCCGGATGTCCACCCGGGGCTGGGAGTAGTAGGTGCCCTGGTGCTCGACCCGGCCGTTCCGCAGGCCCTCCAGGATCAGCGGCGCGGCCTCGTCGAACCGGCCACGGGACTCGTTCATGTCCTGGCGGAAGCCCTCGTACTCCATCTTCGCCAGTCCGCGGCCCATCCCGAAGATCGCCCGGCCCTCGGAGAGGATGTCGAGCATCGTGACCTTCTCGACGACCCGCAGCGGGTCGTTCCAGGGCAGGATCACCGCGCCGGTGCCCAGCTTGACCCGGCTCGTGCGCGCCGCCAGGTAGCTCATCAGCTGCAGGTTGTCCGGGCACATCGAGTAGTCGTCGAAGTGGTGCTCGGCGGCCCAGACCGAGTCGAAGCCGTACTCCTCGGCGAGCACCCCCAGCTCGGTCTCCTGGCGGAACATCTCCGCGTCGCTGAGGTCCTCGTGCCAGTTCTGGAAGACAAGCAGGACACCGACATCCATGGCGGTTCGCCTCTCTGAAGGGGACGGAGGGGTTGCCTAACGATCGTTAGGGCTGCGAGGGTAGTGCGGCGCGTCACAGCGGGTCAAGGCACCAACGGAGGTGACAGGGAGTCATGGCGAGCCCCCTCACGATCGATCGGGCTCCCGCGCTCGACGGCGAACCGGCCCCGGTCGATTCGCTGTCGCGGCTGCTGGGAGACCTGTCCGCCACCGTTCTCGGCGGGGCGGACGCCGAGGAGCTGATCCACCGGCTCGCGCTCCTGCTCGGCCTGCCTGTCACTCTGCGTGACGAGCATCTGGGCGTCCGCTGCTGGGCGGCACCGGCCGTCTTCCGCCTCGACGCCCCACCGGCGCTCCCGCCCGATGTCCCCGCGCTGCGGCAGGCCACCGCCCGGCTCGGGCCCGCGCGGCGGTCGGTCGTGCTGGCGCCCGCCCCGGCGCACGGGCTGGCCCGGCGGCACCTGCTCGCCGTCCTGGTCGTCGAGGGTGCGGTCGCGGGCTATCTGGACCTCGCCGAGCTCGGGCGCCCCCTCACCCCGACCGACACCCGGGTCGCCGAGCAGGCGGCCGCGATCCTGTCGGTGCAGCGGCTCGGCGAGGTCCGCACGACCCGCGCCGTCGCCCGCAACCACGACGACGTCCTGGCCGATCTCCTGCGTGGCACCCGGCCCGCGCCCGACCTCAGCCGGCTCGCCGCCCAGGTGGGACTGGACCCGACCGCCGGGCACGTGCTGGTCCGGTGCCCGGTGCGGGCCGGGCGGTCGCCGGGGGCGTGCCGCGGCGGGGTGGCCGGTGCGCTCGGCGCCGCGCTCGGCGCGGAACCGGCGGTGCTGGCCGAACCGGACGCGGTCGTGGCGCTCGTGGCCCTGGCGGGCGACGCCGGGCCCGCGGGGCTGCGCACGGTGCACGGGCTCCTGCGCGAGGGGATGGACGGGGTCGCCGCCGCCACCGGGATCCGGCGGGTGGTGGTCTCCGGGCCGGTCCGCGACGTCCCGGGCTTCCCGGCGGCGCTGTCCGAGACCCGCGAGGTCGACGGCATCGCGGCGTCGCTCGGTGCTGCGGCGGGCGTCGTCCCGGTGACCGAGCTGAGCACGCTGCGCCTCGTCGTGAGCGGCGAGCGGACCGACGTGGCGGTCCGGTTCGCCGAGCAGTGCCTGGGCCCGCTGCGGCGCAGCGACGCCGAGTCCGGCGGTGACCTGGTCGAGACGCTGCGCACCTACCTGGCCGCCGGGGCGCAGGTCCGGGCCGCCGCGCGGGTGCTCGGGGTGCACGAGAACACGGTCCGCTACCGGCTCGGGCGCATCGAACACCTGACCGGGCTCGACACCCGCCGCTTCGACGCGCTGCTCGCCGCCCAGCTGGCGTTCCAGGTCGACGGTCTCGCGACGGGCGGGCCCCGGTGAGCGCGGCCGGTGTCGCGCGGGCCGGCCGGGCGCTCGCGGCGGGTGGCCCGGTCGTGCTCGTCGACGACCACGACGGCGGCGCGCTCGTCGCCGCCGCCGACCGGATCACCACGGCCACCATGGCGTTCGTCGTGCAGCACAGCTCCGGCTTCGTGTGCGTCGCGCTGACCCGGGACGACTGCGAGCGGCTCGACCTCCCGCCGATGGTGCCGGGCGGCACCGGAGCAGGGTTCACGGTGACCGTCGACGCCGCCGAGGGCGTCGGCACCGGGATCTCGGCCGCCGACCGGGCCCGGACCGCCCGCGTCCTCGCCGATCCGGCCACCGTCCCGCGTGGACTGACCCGGCCGGGCCACGTGGCCGGGATCCGCACCGCCGCAGGCGGCGTGCTCGCCGAACCCGGCACCGCCGAGGCCGCGGTGGACCTCGCCCGGGCGGCCGGGTGCCGGCCGGCCGGGGCGCTCGCCCGCATCCTGCGCGCCGACGGCCGGACCGCGGCCGGGCCCGACCTGACCGCGTTCGCGGCCGCGCACGGCCTCGCCGTCGTCACCGTGCCCGAGCTGGTGCGGCACCGGCGCGGCGCCGAGCTGCGGGTGGAGGCCGTGACGCGCTGCCGGCTGCCCACCCGGTACGGCGAGTTCACCGCCGTCGGCTACCGCTCCCACCCCGACGGCGGCGAGCACCTCGCCCTCGTGGCCGGCGAGCCCGCCGGGCACTCCGACGTCCTCGCCCACCGGCACGACGAGTGCCTCGGCGGGGACGCGCTCGGCACCCGGTCGTGCGCCTGCCGGGCCGAGCTCGAGGCGGCACTGGCCGCGGTCGCCGGCCACGGGCGCGGCGTCGTGCTCTACCGGCGGGCCCCGGGCGGGCTGCTCGCCCATCCACCGGCCACCGACCCCGGCCCCGGTCGGGCCCTGCTGGACGCCGTCCTCGCCGACCTGGGGGTCCGGTCCGCCCACCCTGCGCTGCCGGCCCCGGGCTCCACCGACGCGGCGTCCTGACCGCCACCGATTCCCCGACAACCACCCGGGGCCGGACCCCGGCCTCCGGCCCGACCTCGCCACGGGAGGCACACCCATGACCGTCCACGACGGACTCCAGGACAGGATCGCGATCGTCACCGGTGCCGCACGGGGCATCGGCCGGGCCACCGCGCTGCGGCTGGCCGCCGAGGGCGCGCAGGTCACCTGCGCCGACATCCGGGACTGCGGCGAGACCGTGACCCTCGCCGAGAAGGACGGCGGCCGGGCGACCGCGGTCGAGCTCGACGTGCGGCGGGCCGCCGACTGGGAGCGGGTCACCTCCGCGCTGGCCGCCGAGCACGGCCGGATCGACCTGCTCGCCAACGTCGCCGGCGTCGTCAACGGCCAGAGCCCGGACACCGTCGTCGACCTCACCGAGGACGCCTGGCAGGAGGTCATCGACACCGACCTCAAGGGCGTCTGGCTGGGGATGCGCGCGGTGATCCCGCACATGATCGGCGCGGGCGGCGGGCGGATCGTCAACATCTCCTCGATGGCCGCACTGCGCGGGCTGCCCAACCTCGCCTCGTACTCCGCGGCCAAGGGCGGCGTCGTCGGGCTGACCCAGCAGGCGGCGTTCGAGTACGCCGACCGGGGTGTCCTGGTGAACGCCATCGCGCCCGGGACCATCGACACGCCGATCCTGGCCGGGATCACCGACGAGATGCGCGAGGCGAACGCCGACGCCCACCTGATCCGGCGGCTCGGCCGTCCCGAGGAGATCGCGGCGATGGTCGCCTACCTGTTCCGCGAGGGGTCGTTCCAGACCGGGATCACCTTCCCGGTCGACGGCGGCTGGGCGGCGAAGGGCAACTTCTGATGTGGGACTTCGAGACCGAGCCCGACTACCAGGCGAAGCTCGACTGGGTGGACGCGTTCGTCCGGGACGAGGTCGAGCCGCTCGACCTGGTGCTCGGCGATCCCTACGACAAGACCGACGAGACGGCACGCCGGCTGGTGCGCCCGCTGCAGCAGCAGGTCCGGGAGCAGGGCCTGTGGGCCGCGCACCTGCGGCCCGAGCTGGGCGGGCAGGGCTACGGGCAGGTGCGGCTCGCGCTGCTCAACGAGCTGCTCGGCCGGTCCCGCTGGGCGCCGACGGTGTTCGGCTGCCAGGCACCGGACTCGGGCAACGCCGAGATCCTCGCCCGCTTCGGCACCCCGGAGCAGAAGGACCGCTACCTGCAGCCGCTGCTCGACGGCGAGATCTCGTCCTGCTACTCGATGACCGAACCGCAGGCCGGGGCCGATCCGACGCTGTTCACCACCCGGGCGGTCCCGGACGGCGACGGGTGGGTGATCGACGGGGAGAAGTGGTTCTCCTCGAACGCCCGGCACGCGTCGTTCCTGATCGTGATGGCGGTGACCGACCCGGACGCGGCGCCGCACCACCGCATGTCGATGTTCATCGTGCCGCGGGAGGTGCCCGGGCTGGAGATCGTCCGCGATGCCGGCATCGGGACCGAGCCGCCGGAGCACTCCAGCCACGCCTACCTGCGCTACTCCGGCGTGCGGGTCCCCGCGGAGAACCTGCTGGGGGAGCCGGGGGCGGCGTTCGGGATCGCCCAGACCCGGCTCGGCGGCGGACGGATCCACCACGGGATGCGCACCATCGCCCAGATGCGCCGGGCGTTCGACCTGATGCTGGAACGGGCGGTGTCCCGCACGACCCGGCACGGGCGGCTCGCCGACCTGCAGTCCACCCAGGACAAGATCGCGGAGAGCTGGCTCGACCTCGAGCAGTTCCGGCTGCTCCTGCTGCGGACGGCGTGGCTGATCGACCGCCACCGGGACTACCGGGCCGTGCGCAAGGACATCGCCGCGGTCAAGGTCGTGATGCCCCGCGTGTACCACGACGTGGTGCAGCGGGCGATGCAGCTGCACGGCGCGCTGGGGATCTCCAGCGAGATGCCGTTCGCGGCGATGATGGTCGACGCCCAGGTCATGGCGATCGCCGACGGGCCCACCGAGGTGCACCGCCAGACACTGGCCCGCCAGCTCGTGCGCGACGCCGCCCCCGGCGAGCCGCTGTTCGGGTCCGGCCACCTGCCCACCCGCGCCGAGGCCGCCCGTGCGCACGTCGCCGCGCGGCTCGAGCACCTGGTCGCGAACGCGTGAGCACCGCCGCGGTCGTCGCGGTCCTCCCGCACGCCCGTGGTGCTGCCGGGCGCACCGGCACCGGTCGAGCAGGCCGCAGGCGTGCTCGCGGACCGGGGCGTTCAGCCGTGGGCGTCCCGGTGCTGACCGAGCAGGTGGACGTACGCTGCGGCCGACAGCGGGATCGAGTTGCGCTCGTCGTCGGTCAGCTCGCGCCGCACCTTCCCGGGGACGCCGGCGACCAGCGATCCCGGCGGCACCCGGGTGCCCTGGGTGAGCACCGCACCGGCCGCGATCAGCGAGCCGGAGCCGACGTGGACGCCGTTCATCAGCACCGCGCCCATGCCGATCAGGACGTCGTCCTCGACGGTGCAGCCGTGGACCACCGCGCGGTGGCCGATGGTGACGCCGTCGCCGACCGAGGCCGGGAACCCGGGGTCGGCGTGGATGACCGTGCCGTCCTGGACGTTGGTCCGGGCGCCGATCGTGATCGGCGCCAGGTCGGCGCGGATCACGCTCGTGTACCAGACGCCGCACTCGGCGCCGATGCGCACCTCGCCGGCCAGGACGGCGCCCGGGGCGACCCAGGCGTCGGCGTGCACCTCGGGCCGGTGCCCGTTGATCTCGATACCCGTGCTCGTACTCACCGTGCTCCTTCCGCCGCGGCCTCGAAGGCCCGCAGCACGTCGTCGCTGAACAGCACGAACCGGGCCTGCTCGACGGCGGTGTCCGCGCCGCGGACGGTCTCGACGGCGATCCGTGCGGCGTCGGCGACCGGCCAGCCGTAGACGCCCGCGGAGATCGCCGGGAAGGCCACCGTGCGGGCGCCGAGCTCGTCGGCGACGCGCAGGGACTCCCGGTAGGCGCTCGCGAGCTGCGCCGAGCGGTCCTCCCGCTCGGCGTACACCGGTCCGACGGTGTGGATCACCCACCGGGCGGGGAGGTTCCCGGCCGTGGTGGCGACCGCCTGCCCGGTGGGCAGGCCGTCCGGGTAGGTGTCGGCGCGCAGCCGCCTGCACTCGGCGAGGATCTCCGGGCCGCCCCGACGGTGGATGGCGCCGTCCACCCCGCCCCCGCCGAGCAGGGACGAGTTGGCCGCGTTGACCACGGCGTCGACCTCGGCCTCGGTGATGTCCCCGCGCTCGGTGACGATCTCGACGCTCACCGTGTCAGCCCCTCCTTCCGCAGCCGCCCCAGCAGCGGGATGGCCTCGATCTTCTCGTCGGTCAGCGAGTCCCACAGGATGCCGCCGTCCGGGCGGGTCCGCCGGTGCCGGCGGCAGTCGATCACGCGCTCGGGCGTGACGACAAGGTCGACCGGGGCGTCGTGGCCGGCCCACGGGATCACCCCGGCGTCGCGGAGCTGCAGCTCGTGCACGGTGGTGACGACGACGGTGGAGTCCGAGATCAGGCCGGCCGCGCGGGCCAGCGCGAACTCCAGGTCGGCGAAGCCCCCGCCCTTGCCGAGCCGGGCCCCGTCCGCACCGACGGCCACGCAGCCGGTCACGACCAGGTCGACCGGTTCCAGCTCTTCGACCGCCACCCGCCGGGCCGACCGGGTCGCGTTCGAGATGGACACCGCCCGGCGCGGCGGGTCGGCGAGGTGGTCGGGGTCGAGCAGGAAGAACGGGTCCTCCTCGGCCAGCTTCGGGACGGCCATGTAGACGGTCTTGCCGTCCTCCAGGGCGTACTGCCGCACCGGCAGCTGGGCGGAGTCCGGATTGGACTTGATCGTGCGGGCGGCGCGCCACACGTCGAGCTCGCGGAGCCGGCGGGCCGCCGCCTCGGCGCCGACGAAGTTCGAGATGCGGTTGCGGGCGCCGGGGAACCGGGCCGCCTTCTGCTCGGTCAGCGCGGTCCAGACCTCGTCGCGCAGTGCGGCCTTGCGGGCGAGCGTCTCCGGGTCGCCCCCGGCGTCGTGGTCGTGGCGGCGGCTCATGAGCGGCACTCTGCCAGGCCGGTGGGCACGTCCGCGCGGGCTCCCACCCGCTCGCCGGCGCCCGGGCCGGCCGCACCCCCCGAACGCGGCCGACCCGGCCGCCGGCGACCTCGACCGCCCCGGACCGAGGCCCGGCGCGGGCCTCTGCACGGCGCCGGCGTCCCCCCACGCCGTCGCCGGCCGCCCCCGACGCCCGTACCGGACCTCGGACCGCAGCGGTCGATTCGCCAGCAAAGCTGACTGCCGCCAAATATGCTGGCGTAGTACGGTGCGTGTCAACTCCGTTCGTGGTGAACGTGAGCCGGGACGCGGAAGGGGAGCGGTGTGAACGGAACCGGGCAGCCGGACGGCACGGCCCCGCGGGGCGGCGACGACGTGCCGGCCTCCGCGACGCTGGGGGAGCGGCTGACCACGCTGCGGAACACCGTGCATCCCGCCGACCGCGGCCCCTACACCCTCGAGGAGGTGTCCGAGGGGATCCGCCTGCGCGGCGAGACCGTGTCCCCGGCCTACCTGCACCAGCTGGAGACCGGCAAGCGCCCGAACCCGTCGCTGCAGAAGCTGGAGGCCATCGTCGGGTTCTACGGCGTCACGCTGGCCTACCTGTTCAACGACCGGGTGGCCCGCGAGGTCGACGAGGAGATCGCCCTGCTGCAGGCGATCCGCGACCAGGGCGTGAAGGACATCGCGATGCGCGCGCTCGACCTCGACCCCGAGTACCGGCGCTCGATCTCGCGGATCATCCAGGAGATGGGGGACCTGCAGCAGCGCAGCGGCCCCGGGCGCCGCCGGCGGCGCGGTGACGGCGACGCGTCCGGATGAGACCATTCCTCCCGTCCGGGGAGAGGACGGCGGGTCGCGGTGCGCTGTGCACGCGGCTCGCGACCGGCCGGCAGGCGGAGGGGAACGAGGTGCGGTACTCGAGGTTGCACCGGCGGTGCGCCGGGCTGGTGCACCGGCTCGACCGCGAGATCGGCGGTATCCCCCGGCCGTTCGACCTGAACACCCTGCTCGACCGGGTCGAGGCGCACCGCGGGCGGCCCATCGAGCTGCACGCCACCCGCGTGACCGGCGGGCCGTGCGGGCTCTGGCTCCGGCAGGCCGACCAGGACGTCATCGTCTACGCGGAGAACACCAGCACCGTGCACCAGACCCACATCGTGCTGCACGAGATCGGGCACATGGTCTGCGCGCACCGCGGCGCCTGCGACCTCCCGCTGGACTCGCTGACCGACCTCGTGTCCCCGGAGCGGGCGCAGCTGGCCGAGCACATGCTGCGCCGGTCGACGTACGGCACGGAGGAGGAGCAGGAAGCCGAGATGGTGGCCACGCTGCTCCGGCTGGCCGCCGAGACCCCGCCGGACGAGCTGGTCGACGACCGCCGGCTCACCGGTGACGAGTCCGGGTTCTACCAGCGGATGGCCGACGTCTTCGGCTAGCCATGGTCAGCCTGGTCTTCCTGCTCGTCGCCCTGCTCTGCCTGGTCACCGGCGTGCTGCGCCAGCGGTCGTGGCGGCGCCGCGGCGGCACCGGCGTGCACCCGGTCCTGCCGGCGGTCGCGGGGTTGGGCGCCGCACTGGTGCTCATCGCGCCGGTCACCCAGCAGCTGGTCGGCACGGTCGCGCCGGGCGCCGGGCGGCTGCTGTCGAACTGCTGCACGCTGCTGGCCGCGTTCGCGTTCTCCGAGATGCTCGGGTACCTGCACGGCTCCGCGGGCGCCCCGGCCGCGGCCGGCCGCCGGCGGCGGGTGGGCCTGCTGCTGGTCGTGCTCGCCGTGCTCGTGGTGACGTTCTTCCTGGGCCGGACCCCGACCGGCCCGGTCGCGCTGTTCGACTACCGGGGCGATCTCGCGCTCACCACCTACGTGGTCGTGTACGCGGCCTACCTCGGCCTGACGCTGGTCCGGATGCTCGCGCTGGCCGTGCGCGCGGTCGGGCGGACCCGTCGCCGGCTGCGGATCGGGATGGCGGTGCTCGCCGCCGGCTGCGCGCTCGGCCTGGTCTACGCCGCGGGGCGGGTGTACACGGCGGTGACCGCCTACGCCGGTCTCGGGCCGGACGGCGCCGACCGGTACTGCGGGGGACCGTTCGAGACCGCGCACTGCACGCTGGCGGTCGGCCTGCCGGCACTGTCGGTCGCGCTGATCGTCGTCGGGATCGGGATCCCGCTCCTGCTGGGCGCGCCGGGCGAGCTACGTCGCTGGATCGCCGACGTCCGGCTGGCCCACGAGCTGCGGCCGCTGTGGCGGGCGCTGTGCGACGCGCTCCCGCAGATCGCGCTGACCTCCCCCGGGGCGGTGGACGGCCGGGTCCCCCGCTACGCCGCGTCGCTGCGGCTCTACCGCCGCACGGTGGAGGTGCGCGACGGCGCGCTGTTGCTCGAGCCCTACCGCAGCCCGGGCGACACCCGCGAGCACCGGCTGCGGGCGGCGCGGGCCGGGCTCAGCGGGGAACGGGCCGACGCCGCCGTGGAGGCCGCGGACCTGGCCACCGCGCTCGACCGGTACCGCGGCGCCGCGACCCTGCCGGACGGGCCGCCGCCCGACCGGCAGGCACCCGACCCCGGGGCGGACGACACCCGGGCCGAGGCGCAGCGGCTCGCGCGGGTGTCGGCGGCGTTCGCCCGGCGGGAGATCGAGCCGCTGGTCGGCGGCGCCGGTCAGAGCGGCAGCGCGGCCCGCTGACGCCAGCCGTCCGCGGTCAGCTCGACCAGCGCCGCGGCGGACAGGACGGCGTCGACCGGCAGGAGCCCGCCGGTCGCGACGGCGAGCGCGGCGGCGTCCGGGCCCGGATCGAGCGCCAGCGTGACGTGGGGGTCCGGGTCGGGGCCGAACCGTCCGCCGTACGGCGGGTGCTCGGGCCAGGCCTCCCGCAGCGCACGGGCCAGCGCGGCGAGCGGACCGGCCGGCTCCGGCGTGGTGGCGACCATCGAGGAGCCGGCCACGGCGTGGCGGAACGTGACCCGCACCGGCCCGGTCCCGGCGCACAGCGCGCGGCACCGGTCGACGGCCGCGCCGGTCAGCTCCGGTGCCGGGACGAACGGGTAGAGCAGGGTGAGGTGGGCGGGGATCCCGGGCCGGACGGCGTCCGGCCGGTGGGTCGCGACCGCGCCGAGCACCGGGTCGAGTTCGGGAACCGGGATGACGACGGCGGTCCGTCCGGGCTGCGGCACACCCGGATTCTCACATCCGCTCCCCGAGCACCTCCGCCAGCCGGTCCAGCAGCGGGACCTGCCCTTTGACGATCTTGTCGCGGGCGTCGGCGAGCGTGAACCACGCGGCACGGTCGATCTCCGGGAAGCGCACGACGCGCCCGGACCGCGGCGGCCACTCGAGCTCGATCCAGCTGCCGTCGTCGGGGCGGTCGGCGACGGCCTCGGCCCCGTCGAACGCGGTGCCGTCGAGCGCGAACGCGGTGACCGTCTTGCGGGACTGGCGCACCGTTCCGAGGTCGACCGGGTCACCGGCGGGCGGGGCAGCGCCCAACTCCTCGGCGAACTCGCGGCGGGCCGCCTCCAGCGGGGACTCCTCGGGGCCGTGCTCACCCTTCGGGACCGACCAGGCGTGGGCGTCCTTGCGGGCCCAGAACGGGCCACCCATGTGGCCGAGCAGCACCTCGAGCCCGTCGGTGCCGCGGCGGTACAGCAACAGGCCGGCGCTGGTCACGGGGGCCATGGCGGTCCTCTCTGGCGATGGTGATCGTCGGCCGGAGCCGCCCGTCACCCTGCCACGGTGCCGGGCGCCGGTGCTCGAGGTGCCACGAGCGGACCCTTCGTGGGGAAGGCTTGCCACGACCGGCACGCTCGTGGCGCGGCACGGTGACACCGAGGAGCATCCGCTGACACGATGAGGGTCGTCTTCACGTCGCATGGCTGGAGGGACTACCAGCACTGGATCACCGGTGACCGTGCCACGCTGAAGCGCCTCAACAGGCTCGTCGACGACGTGCTGCGCGATCCCTTCGACGGTATCGGTAAACCGGAACCCCTGCGGCACGCCCTCGCCGGGGCATGGTCGCGGCGCATCAGCGAGGAGCATCGGCTGGTGTACCTCGTCGAGGGTGACGACGTCGTCATCCTCCAGGCCCGCTACCACTACGACTGACTCGGACGTCCGAGGTCGGACGCGCCGGACGCGTGGGGCGGCCGTCAGGGACGGTCGATCCGGTGCACGTGGGACAGCGGCGGGTCGACCGGGTTGTCCGGGGTCAGGTCGCCCGAGGCGACCCGGCGGAAGCCGGCCTTCTCCAGCGCCCGCCACGACGCCCGGTTCGTCGCGACCACCGGGACGACGATCGCGGACGCGTCCGGGTAACGCTCCCAGGTGGCGGCGACGGCCGCGGTGATGATGCGCGGCCCGAGCCCGTGCCCGGTGTACCCGGGCGGGCCGATCAGGTAGTCGAGCGTCACCGCGCCCGGCGGGATCTCCAGGATCGGCGCGATCTCCTCGACGTACTCCGGGTAGTCGTGCCAGCGGCACCGCTGGACCAGCCCGACCGGTTCGCCGCCGACCTCGACGACCAGGTCCTCGGACGGCTCCTCGCCGCGCATGGCCGGGCCGAAGTCCCGCTCGACGGCCTCGGCGGAGGTCTCGTGGTTCCACCAGCGGCGCACGTGCGGCTCGGCGAGCCATCCGCGCAGCATCGGCAGGTCGGCCGGGCCGAGCGGGCGGAACGTGATGGGGCCGGCCGGGACGCTGGTCGGGACGGTGCTGGTCACGGGGAAACGCTAGCGCCCACCACCTCCGCCACCCCACGCGTTTTCCAGCGCCCCGCACCACCCCCCACCGTTCCTGGACGCTCACGGAACCGGGCGGTGCTCGCGCGATCGGGCGAGCGTTCCCGGATCCGGTGAGCGTCGGCGGGGAACGGGTGTGTGGCTGGTGCTCCACCGCGCCGACGACCCCCGCGGCCCGCCGGCTCGTCCCCGCCGACGAGGTGCGGCCCTGTCCCGTCACATAGCCTCGGGGGTGTGGCGGGTCGGGGCCGTCACGGGAGGGGGACAACGGATGCCGCGTCGCGAGTACAGCCCGGAGGAGATCGAGGCCGCCAAGCAGGCGTGGCGCGACGCCGTCCCCTGGGACACCCCCATGAACCGCGGCGACAAGGTCCTGGTCTTCTCGACGCTCGGGATCATGGCGGTGATGCTGCTGTCGCTGCCGCTGCGGCCGTTCCTGCTGGCCTCGCACCCGGTGGCGCTGAGCGCCGTCACCGGCAGCCTGTCGGCGATCGGCGCCGGCGCGGCGTTCGCCCGGATCGGTGAGACCGAGCTGTGGCTGGTGATCGTCGCCGGGGTGTTCGGCATGGTCAAGTTCGACTGGCTGTTCTGGCTCGCCGGCCGCCGGTGGGGCCCGAAGGTCGTGACCTTCTTCGCGCCCGGCGAGGGCGCGCAGCGGTTCGTGGCGCGGGTCCGGGCCTGGCCGCGGTGGGCGATGCCGCTGGTGGTCGTCGCGGCGGCGCTGCCCGGAATCCCCGCGGTCGCGGTGTACGCGCTGGCCGGCCTCGGCCGGATGCGGATCGTCACGTTCCTGCTGTTCGACGTGGTCGGTGCCGCCCTGGTCACCGGCCTGGTCGCCGGGCTCGGTCACGGCCTGGGCCAGCACGCCGTCGACGTCGTCCTCACGATCGACAGGTACGCGACCTACATCAGCATCGCGCTGATCGTGTTCGTCGCCTGGAGCTCGGGCCGCCGGAAGGGCCGGGCCTCGCAGGCGGCCGCGCCGCGGGACTCCTGACGGCCGGTCAGCCGGTCACCCCCAGCCGCTGCTGCAGGCCGCTGGCCCGCCCGGCCGGACGCCCGATCGCGGCCCGCACCGCCGCCTCCGAACCGATGATCCGCACGTGCCGGCGGGCCCGGGTGACGGCCGTGTAGAGCAGCTCGCGGGTCATCAGCGGCGAGTCGGCGGGCGGCAGGACGACGGTGATCCGGTGGAACTGGCTGCCCTGGCTGCGGTGCACGGTCATCGCGTAGACGGTGCCGACGCCGCCGAGCCGGGCCGGTTCGAACGCCGCGGGCCTGCCGTCACGCAGGAACACCGCCCGCCGCCCCTCCGGGGTCCGGACGACGACCCCGGTGTCGCCGTTGAACAACCCGAGGTCGTAGTCGTTCGTGGTCACCAGCAGCGGCCGGCCCGGATACCACGGAGCGTCGGCGTCGTAGCCGGGGCGGGCGGTGTCGAGCCAGCGTTCGATCTCGGCGGTCCAGCGGGCGACACCGTGCGGCCCGCGGCGGTGCCCGCACAGCACCCGGTGCTCGTCGAGCACGCGCAGCGCCTGGTCGACGTCACCGCTCTCCGCGGCGCCGATCAGGTCGGTGGCGGCGCCCACGACCTGCTGGCGGAACGGGGCCAGCTGCTCCGGGCAGATCTCGGCCGGGTCGGCGCGGACGAAGGTGAGCTCGGCCGAGCCGGCCTCCAGCAGGGCCATCGCGGCGTCGCCGTCACCGTGCTGGACGGCGAAGGCGAACTCGGCGATCGACCCGCCGAAGCGCCAGTTGCGCTCCAGCCGGACGACCCCGTTGCGCACCACGACCGGCTCACCCGGCTCTCCCGGGTCCACCGGCCCGTCCGGCCGGTCCCCGGCGGCCGGTGACGGCGGGGCGGGCCGGTCGGCGCGGAACGCGCCGCACCGCTCCAGCGCCGCCTGCAGCGGCGGCTCCGCCCGCCCGTCCGCAGCGGCGAGGTCGCCGAGGACGGCGCCGGCCTCCACCGACGCGAGCTGGTCCGGGTCACCGACCAGGACCAGCCGGGCGTCCGGGCGGACCGCCTCCAGCAGCCGCGCCATCATCGTCAGCGACACCATCGAGGTCTCGTCGACGACCACGACGTCGTGCGGCAGCCGGTTGCCCCGGTGGTGCCGGAACCGGCCGGACGCGCCCCGGGACCCGAGCAGCCGGTGCAGCGTGGACGCCGTCGTCCCGTCGATCGCGTCGCGATCACCGGGCGGCAGCTCCTCGACGGCGTCGGCCACCGACTGGGTCAGCCGGGCCGCCGCCTTCCCGGTGGGCGCGGCGAGCGCCACCCGCAGGCCGGGCCGGCCGGGGGCGGCGTCGCGGTGCAGGTCGTGGAGCACGGCGAGCAGCCGGGCGACCGTCGTCGTCTTGCCGGTGCCGGGGCCGCCGGCGATCACCGTGACCGGGCGGAGCGCGGCGACCGCGGCGGCCAGCCGCTGCCGCTCCGCGCCGGGGTCGCCGAGCAGCCGGTCCAGCGCGGCGCACAGCCGCTGCGGGTCGACCGCCGCGACCGGGCCGGACCGGGCCGAGAACTCGCGGCGGACCAGCTCCTCCTCCTGCCAGTACCGCTCCAGGTACAGCAGGTTGCCGAGCAGCCGCAGCGGCCGGTCGGGCGGGGCCGCCGCGCCGTCGGCGACCAGCGGGCTGGCCGCGCACGCGGCCCGCCACGCCGCGGGATCGGGCCACGGCAGCCCGGACACGTCGACGGCGACCTCGCCCTCGCCCGCCGTCGTGGTCGCGACCGTGTCGAGGTCGACGCACACCGAGCCGTTGCGGATCGCCCGCACTGCGAGCGCCGCGGCGAGCACGACGTCCTCCGGCTCGGCCGGGCCGGCCGCGCCCACCGGGTCGCCGCGGCCGCCGAGCCGGGCCAGCGCGCGGGCGACGTGCACGTCACCGGGCGCCAGGACGTCGACCTCGTTGAACGCGGCGAGCAGTCCGGTGGCGGTGCGGGCCGCGCGGGGTCCGTACGGGTCGCGTTCCGGGAGGGTCGCGGCCGTGCCGATGGGCGATCCGCTGGCGCTACTCGCTGTGCTGATGGGCGATCCGCTGGCGCTGCTCGCTGTGCTGATGGGCGATCCGCTGGCGCTGCTCGCTGTGCTGATGGGCGATCCGCTGGCGCTACTCGCTGTGCCGGTCATGCGGTGCCTCCGTCCAGGACTTCGGACAGCTCCTCCACCAGCGGGGCCGGCGGGCGCCAGGCGAACACCCCGCACGGCGCCGCGAGCGGGCCGTCGCCGGTCACCGGGGTCTGCGGGCCGCACATGCCGCGCAGGAACAGGTAGCCGACCCCGCCCAGGTGGGTCGCCGGGTCGTAGCCGGGCAGCCGCCAGCGCAGGTAGCGGTGCAGGGCGACCGCGTAGAGCAGGGCCTGCAGCGGGTAGTGGGCGTCGGACATCGCCTCGATCAGCCGGGGCGCCGTGTAGTGCGCCGCCGTGAGCGGCTCCCGCCCGGCCGCGCCCACCGGGCCCAGCCAGTTGGTCTTGTAGTCGACGACCAGGAACCGGCCGTCGACCCGCAGCACCGAGTCGATGCTGCCGGTGAGGTACCCGCGCAGCGGCTGGCCCGCCAGGTCGGGGGAGTCGAGCCGGTCGGCGTAGCCGTGCAGGACGTCGCCGGGGCCCAGGTGCCGGCGCACGGCCGTGGCGAGCCCGGCCAGGGTGAGCCGGCCGGACGGTGTGTCCCCGCCGCACAACGGCAGCTCGAAGTTCAGTTCGGACAACCGGTCGGCGGGGGTGACGTCGGCCAGCGCCCGCCCGGACGCGAGCGGCCCCAGCGGCGTGCGCAGCACCGGGACCAGCGCGTCCGCGAGCTGGCCGGGGTCGAGGTCGGCGGGCTGGCGGCGCAGCTCCGCGGTGACGTGCGCGACGAGCTCGGCGCGCAGCGCGTCGTCGCCGCGGGCTGCGACGGTGGTGTCGAGGTGCTCGAGGACGGCGTGCACCAGCGTGCCGAACCCGGCGCCCGTCGGCAGGTCGGCCATCGGGGACGGGACGGCGCCGGGATCGGGCGCGGGCGCCGGGGCGGGGAGCGCCGGCGCCTCGGCGGACCCGGGATCCGGCTCGTCGCGGATGCCCTCCTGCTCGGGCTCGCTGAGCACCCCGGGGGTGACCGCGGGATCGCCGTCGTCGTCCGGGTCGGTGTGCGCCCGGTGCGCGGCGTGCGCCGCTGCGGTCAGGGCGGTGTAGGAGGTCCGCCGCCACGCCGTGTCCAGGGTGCGCCGGAACTCGGCCACCGCGGGCCGGTCGCCACCGGGCCCGGCGGGCCGGCGCACCGGTTCGCGGTCGTGCAGGGTCTCCACGACCGCCCCGCGCTCGCCGAGCCGCTCGCGCAGGAACCCGACCGCGTCGGCGTCACCGGGCACCTTCGCCGCCGCCTCCGGACCGGTGCCGGGATCGAGGTGGCCGAACAGCACCCGGTGCAGCGACGACGCGGCCGTCGTCGTCGCCGGGACCCACCACGCGACGACCTGGCTGCAGGCCCGGGTCAGGGCCACGTAGAGCAGGCGCAGGTCCTCGCCGGCCTCCTCGGCCTGGTGCAGCGCGGTGCGGCGGGCCCGGTCCGGGCCGCTCGGGCCGCCGACGTCGAGCAGCCGGCGCGGCGCACCACCGGACCCGGCCGGTACGTCGTGGTAGAGCAGCGGGTCGGGGGTGTCGTTGACCCAGCGGTCCCACGCGAAGGGCAGGTAGACGACCGGGAACTCCAGCCCCTTCGACCGGTGCACGGTGACGATCTGGACGGCGTCCGCATCGGACTCGAGGCGCCTGCTCCGCTCGGCGGCGGTGTCCCGGGCGGCCTCGCCGATCCGGTGCCGCAGCCACTCGGTGAGCGCGGTCGGGCCCAGGTGCCGCTCCAGCGCCGCGGAGTGCAGCACCTGCCCGACGTGCCGCAGGTCGGTCAGGTCCCGCTCGCCGTCCGGCCGGGACAGCAGCCGCCGGGCCGGGGCGTAGCGGGCGAACACCGCCTCCTGCAGCGCGGCCACCCCGCGCTCGGCCAGCACCTGGTGCCAGGCGCGCAGGTCGGCGCCGAGCTGGTCGACCAGCCGGTCGGCGTCGGGCCCGCACAGGTCGGCGACGGTGTGCCCAACGAACCGGGTCAGCGCCGCCGCCCGCAGCCGCAGCGAGCGCTGCGGCTGCTCGACGGCCTCCAGCAGGGTCAGCCAGTCCTGGGCCACCGCGGTGGTGAACACGCTGGTGGAGCCGGTCAGGACCGCGGGTACGCCGGCCTCGGCGCAGGCGTCGCGGACCAGCAGTCCCTGCGCGTTCGTGCGCACGAGCACCGCCACCTGCCCCGGCCGCAGCGGCGCGCCGTCGTAGGTCGCGGAGCCGTCGAGCAGCTCGGACAGGTCGACGGCGACGTCCCGCGCGACGACCGCGCGGGCGCCCGGCGCCCGGCCGAGCCGGCGGCCGGTGAGGTCCAGGCGGTCCCGGTCGACGAGCCGCAGGCGCAGCGGCGTGTCCCGCCGGGCGGTCAGCCGGCGGCCGGGATGCGCGGCCTCGACCCGGTGCACGACGATCTCGTCGTCGCCGAGCGCGGCCCCGTCGAACACCCGGTCCAGCGCCTCGAGCAGCGCGGAGTCGCTGCGCCGGTTGGTGTCCAGGGTGCGGCGCTGGGTCGCGGCCTCGGCCGCCCGCAGGTAGCTGTGCACGTCGGCGCCGCGGAACGCGTAGATCGCCTGCTTCGGGTCCCCGATCAGCACCAGCGTCGTCGCGGGGGCGTCGTGGAACGCGAGGGAGAGGATCTCCCACTGCAGCGGGTCGGTGTCCTGGAACTCGTCGACCAGCACCACCGAGAACCGCGACCGCAGGCGTTCGCGGGCGGCGGGCCCGCGCAGCGGGTCCCGGAGCGCGTCCGCGAGCCGGGACAGCATGTCGTCGTAGCTGTAGATCCGCAGCCGCCGCTTGCGGGCGTCGACCTCGCGGCGGACGGCGGCCGCGAACCCGTGCCGGGTGGCGGCCACGGAGCCGGGGTCGGCGTCGCGCGGCTCCAGCTCGGCCTGCGGGTCGGCCACCGCGCGGCGGGCCAGCGCGAGCGCCTCGGCCCGGGTGAACGCCGGCTTCCCGGCCTCCGGCTGCGCGTACTTGCGCACGTAGAAGTCGTCGACGACCTCGGTGACGACGTCGTCGACGTGCTCGACGAACTCGGCGTCCGGGTCGTTGTCGCCCGCGACGCCGAGCCCGGCCAGCATCTGGCTGCAGAACTGGTGGGTGGTCGCGATCGTGGCCGCGTCGAACGACGCCGACGCCTCGGCCAGCCGCGCCCGGCGCCGCTCCACCTCGGCCGGGTCGCCGCCGGCCAGCAGGGCCACCACCGGGTCGGCCTCCGGGGAGGGTGGCGCGGCACCCGCGAGCACGGCGGCCAGCGCCCGCTCGGTGCCGACCAGCCGTTCCCGGACCCGTTCGCGCAGCTCCTGGGTGGCGTCCCGGCCGAAGGTGACCAGCATGAGCCGGTCCAGCCCGGCGACGCCCTCGGCCACGTAGCGGGTGGCCAGCGCCGCGATCGTGTACGTCTTCCCGGTCCCGGCACTCGCCTCCAGCACGACGGTGCCGGACGGCAACGGTCCGTCCACGGTGAACGTGGGGGCGGAGAGAACCGCTGCGCTCCCTGCGCTCACGGTGCGTCCTGCCTCTCGTGGTCGAGCAGCGGCGCCCACAGCCGGGTGGCGAGCGCGCCGAACCGGGTCGGCTCGGCCCCCGCACCCGGCTCGTCGCGCGGCAGCAGCGGGGCACCCGGCCCGCGGACGAAGACGTGCGCCGCGTCGGTGCGTTCGAACTTCGACCACTCGGCGTCGGCCGCGGCCAGCGCGTTCGCCGGGGTCACGCCGCGGGCGCGGTTGCGGGCGTAGACGGCGGCCGCGTCGGTCGGCAGCGGCAGCGGCGCGCGCAGCCCGTCGCGGCGCAGCGCGACCAGGTCGGCGAGCACGGCCCGGGCCCGCGCGGGGTCCACCGGGCCGAGGGTGGAGCGGGCCGCACCGCCGGTGCCCCGGCCGATCGTCACGGCCGTCCACGACCGGTCCGGGTGCGCGGCGGCCAGCGCCAGCAGCTGCACCCACGCCCGGAGCCGGTGCTTGGCCTTGAGCCGGGAGTACTCGACCCGGACGACCACGTCGCCGTGCAGGCCGGGCACGGTGCCGGCCACGGTGATCCCGTCGAGCGCGGTGCCGGTGAGCGGGGCCACCAGGTCCTGCGAGGCCGCCTCCCCGGTCCGCGCGGCGGCGGCCAGCGCGACCAGCGGCTCCACCCGGCCGCCGACGTCGGTCAGCACCCGGCGCCCGATCCCGCCGGGCGGCAGGTCGCCGCGCAGCGTCTCGGCCCGGGCGACCGCCTGCGGCGGGGCGCCGGCGAGCCGGTCGGCGAGCAGCCGGTCGCCGATCTTCCAGGTGGCGAGCCCGTCCAGCTCGACCGGGAGCGCGTCGTCGGGTTCCTCGTTCTCCCCGGGGGGCAGCACCCGCACCCGCTGGCGCAGGAACGCCCGCACCGGGTGCTCGACGAACGCGATCAGCTCGTCGAGCTCGACGGTGTCCTCGTCGTCGGGTTCGGGCAGCGGGTCGGCCGGGAACAGCGGCACCGCCGACCGCGGGCCGCCGGCCGCCTCGGCGCCCTGCAGGGCGGCCCGGTCGAAGCTGAACGGCCCGTCGGCGAGCAGCGCGCCGGCCAGGAAGTTGCGCCGGTCGTGGGGCTGCAGGGGGTGCCGGGCCCGCAGCACGTCCGAGGCCCGCGCGCCGGAGCCGGTGCGCACGCAGGCGTCGATCGCGTCGCACAGCTCGCCGATCGGCACCGACGGCGGCCGCTCCGCGCCCGTCCGCTCGTCCGCCCCGGAGGAGACGACGACCAGGTGCTCGGTCGCCGAGCAGATCGCGTCCAGCAGCAGCTGCCGGTCCTCGCCACGCGGGTCGCGCTCGCCGACCACCGGGTCGCGGGCGAGGACGTCGTCACCGTCCGGAGCACCGGCCCGCGGGAAGACACCGTCGTCGCAGCCCAGCAGGCACACCACCCGGTGCGGGACCGCCCGCATCGGGACCAGCGTGGCGACGGTCAGGGTGCCGGTCCGGAAGTTCGCCCGGCTCGGGCGGCCGCGCAGCCGCTCCGCCAGCAGGCCGCGGACGTCCGGCAGGTCCAGGTCGACGGTCTCCGCCTGCGGCCCCGCCGTGTGCAGCACGTCGGCCAGCTCGGCGCGGGCCTGGGTGGCCTGCCAGGCCTCGGACGCCGGGGTGTCGGTGAGCGCGGCCAGGCCCTCGCCCAGCGCGGCGACCCACCGCGCCAGCGGCTGCGGCCCGCGCAGGGCGCCCAGCACCGTGCCGAGCCGGTCCACGATCTCGGCCAGCCGGCCCACGAGGTCGACGTCGGACGAGTCGACCTCGTCGAGCGGCAGCGCCGTGCCGAGCCAGGCGGGCGCGCCGGGCGTCTCGGCCATCGCGACGCCGACGAGCAGCCGGTCCAGGCCGGCCCGCCAGGTGTTCTGCCCGACCCCGTCCAGCTTGTACGGGGCGCGGTGGCCCGCGTCGAGCCCCCACCGGACACCGGCCGCGGTGACCAGCTCGGTGAGGCGTTCGAG